>NZ_BAABIB010000054.1:0-207078 GCF_039542405.1 Amycolatopsis dongchuanensis | reverse complement strand
CCCGCCGGACCTCAGCCCGGGCGTGTCGGGCCAGAAACACCGATCTTGAAACAGTCCCTCCTGACGGCGTCGCTTCGCGATGGCTCCGCCACCCTTGACACGGTGAGCCAACCGCTAATGAGGCTGGGGATCGGTGTGGGGGTGGGTGTGGGCGGTGGGGCCGCTTCCGTTGCGTTGCCGGGCGGCGGTTGCTGTTGCGCCGGCTAGGAAGACTGTGATCGCGTCGTCGATCAGGGATTCGCCTTGGGGTGGGGTGATTCGGCGGGAGGCTACCAGTGACGCGATGCCTTGCATGGTTGCCGACAGTAGGAGTGTGAAGCGGGTTACGTCGTTTGCGTTGTAGGCGCCCGCTTTCACACCCGCGTTCATGATGCCCGCCATGGTCTCGAACAGGGCCTCCGCCGCGTGCTGCACCTCCTTCGACGGCCCGTCCACCTTCGCCGCGAACATGAGGTCCAGCAGGGCCGGTTCCCGCACCGCGAAGCGCACGTACGCCGAGGCCACCGCTCGCAGGAGTGCCGCGTGGTCGCCCGTCGCACCGTCGGCGGCGGTGCGCATCTCAGCCGTCAGCCGGAGGAAACCCCGCTCCGCCAAGGCATCGAGGAGTGCGTTCCGGTCGATGAAGTGCGTCCTCGGGGCACCGTGGCTGACACCGGCCGCGCGCGCCAGTTCGCGGAGGGACAGCGCGCGCGCCCCCCGTTCGCGCAGCACCTTCTCCGCCTCGTCGAGCAGGGCCGCGCGGAGGTTGCCGTGGTGGAAGGGACGATCGGGCACCCTCCCACCTTACGCGAATCTAGACATTGACTAGAATCTAGACACTGCCTAGATTGAGCGTCATGACCGAACAGAACCTGGCGCTGTGGCTGCCGAAGCGGGGCGCGCGCTTCGAAGTGGGGCCCGCCCCGTACACACCTCCGGCGCCGAACGAAGTCGTCGTCCGGGCGCGGGCGCTGGCCGTGAACCCGGTCGACGGCATGCCGGGTTTCGCCTACCGCTTCGTCGTGCCGTGGCTGACCTACCCGGCCGTCGTGGGCTCGGACGTCGCCGGTGAGGTGGTCGAGGTCGGCACCGGGGTGACGCGGTTGCGGCCCGGCGATCGCGTCGTCGGGCACGCGTTCGGCGTCGAGAAGTCGCAGAACCGTGCGGCGGAGGGCGCTTTCCAGCACTACGTCGTGCTCATGCAGCACATGGTCGCCCCCATCCCCGATTCACTCTCCTTCACGCAGGCTGCCGTGCTGCCGCTGACGCTGTCCACCGCCGCGACCGGACTGTTCCAGCAGGACCACCTCGGGCTGGCGCTCCCCACCGCCGACGCCCCCGAACGGCACGAGACGGTCCTGGTGTGGGGCGCGTCGACGAGCGTGGGCAGCAACGCCGTGCAGCTCGTCCGCAACGCCGGTTACCGCGTTGTCGCCACGGCGTCCCCGCGCAACTTCGACTACGTGAAGTCGCTCGGCGCGGCGGTGGTGGTGGACCGCCACAGCCGCACGGCCGTCGACGAGCTGGTGCGTGCGATCGGTGACAGCCCGCTCGCCGGCTCGCTGGCGATCGGACGGGGGTCGCTCGTGCCCGCCGTCCGGATCGCGTCGCGGACCGAGGGCAGCAAGCGCGTCACGTCCACGCAGACCGAGCAGGTCACGCGCCTGCGCTCACCCCGCGCGCGCCGCCCCGGGGTCCGGGTGAGCGGGATCTGGGGCGGCACGCTCAAGGACAACGAGGTCGGCCCGGCGATCTACGCGGACTTCCTCCCCGCCGCGCTCGCGCGCGGGACCTACCGGGCCGCGCCGGAAGCGGTCGTCGTCGGCAACGGGCTCGACCGGATCCCCGAGGCGCTGCGACGCCTCAAAACCGGCGTCTCCGCGAAAAAACTCGTCGTCACCGTGTGAGCTCGTCCAGCGCCGCCAGCAAGGTTCCGGGCCCGAGGTACGCCGCGCCCTCCGCGGTCACGCGGCTGCGCAGCTCCCGGTCGGCCGTCACCACGGTCACGTGGTCCGACGGCCGGTCCGCGCGCAGGCCGCGCACCGTGTCCACGATCGCCGAGTCACCGTCGTGCTCGGCGGCGACCACCTCGACGTCCTCGCTCGGTTCGACGCCCTTCGCCCGGCCCTCCACGACCAGCACGACCCGCGGCCACCACGACCACTCCGGTCCGTCCGACACCGCGAAGTCCTCGCCCCGCACGCCGCTGCGCACCAGGCCCGCCAACCGGTCCCGCAACCGCCCCGCGGCACCGGCGCGATCACGCCACCAGCCGTCCGGCCGGGAGCCGACGACGTTGGCCCCGTCCACGACCAGCACCAGTTCCCGCCCCAGCTCCGGGTGCAGCACCGGCCACGCCGACGCGAAATCCCGGTGCAGCGGGTAGTCCGCGACGTCCTCGGGAGCGACCCAGCGCAGCTCGTTGCTTTCGCCGTTCAGCACCATTTCCGGCACCGGCCGCACAGTCTGCGCGAGGACCGTCGTGTACGTCCAGCCGCCGTGGTCGACCGTCCACGACGAGAGCGGCCGCACCGCGTCACGGGGGATGCCGGTCTCCTCCTCGGCCTCCCGCGTCGCGGCCTGCCAAGGGTCCTCGGAGCTGTTCAGCGCACCGCCGGGCAGCGCCCACGTGTCACCGTGGTGCGTCCACCACGCGCGGTGCTGCAACAGCACGCCCCGCTCCGGATCGGCCAGCAACAGTCCCGCGGCCCCGAACCGGCCCCAGTGCCGGTGCCCGCCAAGGCACTCGACGAAACCGTCACCGTCCATCCCCGCCATTGTCACACGCTTCCAGAGCCAGCGCGGCGGCCCCGACCATCGCCGCGTCGTCGCCCAGCTGCGCGGTGCGGATGCGCGCCAGCGGCCGGTGCCGGGCACCGGTGATCGCCGCCGTGTAGTGCTCGCGGGCCTCGTCGAGGAACAGCGGCGCGGAGCCGGACACGCCCCCGCCGATCACCACGATCTCCGGGTCGAACACGTCGGACACCAGCGCGAGCCCCTCGCCGAGCCACTTCGCCAGCTCCGCCACCGCGCGCTGCGCGATCGGGTCCCCGTCGCGCGCGGCGCCCGCGACCCGCCGTCCCGTGATCGACCCGAAGTCGCCCGACGCCTCGCGCGCCAGCACCGTCGACTGCCCGGGGTGCCGCGCCAGCAGCTCGATCGCCGTCGCCGCGAGCGCCGTGCCGCTGCAGTACCGCTCCCAGCAGCCGTACTTGCCACACGGGCAGGCGCGCCCGCCCGGCACGACCGTCAGGTGCCCCAGCTCCGGCGCCACCCCGTACGCGCCGCGGTAGATCTCGCCGTCGAGCAGCAGCCCTGCGCCGATCCCCGTGCCGATCGCCACGAGCGCCGCGACCCGGCAGCCCCGCGCCGCGCCGAACCGGTGCTCGCCCAGCGCGGCCGCGTTCGCGTCGTGCTCCAGCGTCACCGGCAGGTCCACGCGCTTGGCGATGCGGTCGGCGACCGGTGCCGCGCGCCACGCCAGGTGCGGGGCGAACATGACCGTGCGCCGGTCGTTCGCGACGAACCCGGCGACCGCGAGACCGACCGCGCAGACGTCCTCGTGCCGGTTGCGCAGCTCCTCGATGACGCCCGTGATCGCGTCCTCCAGCGCGCTTTCGTCCCGTGGCGTGCCGACGCGGTCGGTGTCCAGAATGGACCCCTGCGCGTCCACCACGGCGGCGCGGACGCTCGTGCCGCCGACGTCCAGCCCGATCGCGTGCACTCAGGACTCCTCGCCGCGCCACTGCACGGGGATGTGCTGCACTCGCGGGTTCTCCGGCTTCGGCGGGGGTTCCGGCGCGAAGCCGGGCATGTGGAAACCGTGCTCGGGATCCCACCGGTCGGCCAGCACCGCACGCAGCAGCGCGACCAGCTGGCCGAGGTGCTCCACGAGCCGGGCGGCGAACTCGGGCCGCTCCCCGCGCACGACGGCGACCACCGCGCACAACGGGCACCAGCCGCAGTCGCCCGCCGGACGGTCGCCCTGGCCGTGGCCCGCGGCCACCAGGCCGTCCAGCCACGGCGCGGCCCGCTCCACCACCATGTCCACGAGCAGCCGCACCTCTTCGGCGAGGCTCGTCGCGTCGGTCTCGCTCATTCGGCCCCTCCGGGGTGGGTAAACGACACGACCAGGCCACGCGCGTCGGACGCGGCGCCGGTGACGGAGCAGGGCCGCAGCGCCTCGGGCAGGGCGATCAGGCGGCGGAAACCGTCGACGGTGATCGCCAGCTCGTCGTCCACCCGTGCCAGCTCCAGTGTGGCGTCCGGCCCGAGCGGCATCGCCACCCGCAGCTCGTAACCACCGTCCACTTCGGACACGTGCAGCAGGGGCGCTTCAGTGCCGTCCTTGAGCGTCAACGGATCCTGGTCACCGTAAAGCTCGTGGGAGATCTCCAGCAGCGCGGGCAGGCCCACGGGCTCGGCGGCCCGGTGCTCGACCCGTGCGAACTCCGGCAGCCCCGCCCCGCCCAGCTCGGCGAGCACGGCGTCCTGCTCCCGCCGCCGCGTGCGCAACCACGACGCCGCCGCGCCCCGCCACACGCCGGGGGCGGGCATCAGCCGGTTCACGATCGCGCCCTCGACGCGGATCCCGCGCAGCGCAAGGGAAGTCAGCGTCCGCCGCGCCTCGGCGACGACGACGCGTTCCGGGGTCAGCACGAGCCGCACGCCGGTCGTCGCGGGATCGGTGAGCAGCCGCCGCAGGGACTCCAGGTGTGCCGCCAGCCGCCGCACCGCCTCGACGGTGCCGCGCGGGCCCGCGAGCTTCACTTGCCACATCCTGTTGAGATACCCGGAAACGGCCTCGGGAAGCGCGAGCAGGCGCAGCGTCTCGGCCGTCGGCCCGCAGTCCACGACCACCACGTCCCACCGCCCCGACTCGGCCAGCCGCTGTACCTCCGTGAGCGCGAGCAGCTCGTCGACCCCGGGTAGCACGGTCAGCTCTTCGGCGTCCAGGGAGTCGATCCCCGCCCCCGCGAGCGCGGACCGCAGCTTCCCGCGCAGCTCCTGCCACACGTCGTCGACCAGACCACGGGAGTCCACCTGCGCGGCGTGCAGGCAGTGGTCCACCTCGGCGGGCTCGGCGCCCAGCCGCTGCGCGAACGCGTCCCCCAGCGAGTGCGCCGGATCGGTCGAGACCACCAGCGTCTTGTACCCGCGCGTCGCGAGCCCGGCCGCCGTCGCCGCGGCGAGCGTCGTCTTCCCGACCCCGCCCTTGCCGGTGAACAGCAGCAGCCGCATCTCAGCCGAGGTCCTCCACCCGGCGCTTCAGCTCCTTGAGCGCGGTGTCCATCACCATCTTCTCCGCCTTGCGGCGCAGCAGGCCGATCATCGGCAGCGCCAGCTCGACGGACAGGGTGTAGGTGACCTTCGTGCCACCGGACGGGGTCGGCGCCAGCTCGTAGCGGCCGTCCTGCGCCTTCTGCATCTGGCCCTTGACGAGGTGCCAGCTGACCGACCGGCCGTCGGGCGCCCAGTCGTACTCCAGGGTGTAGACGTCCTTGATCGGCCCCGCGTCGAGGGTCAGCTTGACCTGCTTCGGGTTGCCGTCGCCGTCGGTGGCGAGCACCTCGGTCTCACGGACCTGCTTCGCCCACTCCGGGTACGACCCGAAGTCCGCGATCACCGCCATCACCCGCTCCGGCGGCGCGTCGACGTCGATGGACTGCGTGGACTGGTCGGCCATGGCGGAGAGGTTACCGGGCGGTCAGAGCCTCAGCACGTACGGACGTTCCGTGGCCTTGAAGTGCCCGACGTTGCGGCATTCGGTCCGGCCCGTCCGCAGGCGCGCGGACAGCGGCTGGTGCACGTGCCCGAACAGCGACCAGCGGGGCCGCTGCTCGGCGATCAGCGCGCGCAGCGCGGTGGAACCCAGCTCCTGCCTGCGGGCGACGACGTCGTAGGTCAGCTCGGGGAAGGCGGGCGGGACGTGGGTGCACAGCACGTCCACGTCGTCGAGCTTGTCGACCGCGGCGTCGAACTCGTCACGCGTGCGCAGGTACGGCCGCCACACCGGGTTCGTCCGCCGGACGGTGGCGCCGGGCGGCAGCACGACGCCACCGACGAAGCCGAACCGCACCCCGCCGATCTCGACCACCTCGCCGTCGACGAGCGTCACGCCGTCTCCGGCGAACTCGGGCCACAGGTGCGGCGAATCGACGTTGCCAGGCGTGGCGTAGGTGGGTGCGGTCATCGCGGCGAACAGCTCGGCGTACTGCTCGCGGATCGCCTCCTCGACCGCCGCGCCCGGGTCTTCGAGGCTCTCCCAGAGCGAGCGGGAGAAGGCGATGGTCTCGTCGCGGCTGCCCTCGCGCCGCAGCCGGGCGAAGGTGCCGACCTTCTCGGCGCCGAACAGCGTGCCGAGGATGCCCTTGTCGTGCTGGTGGTAGTCGACGAAGTCGAGCAGGTCCCCCAGCACGATCAGCGCGTCGGCGCCCTCACCGGCCCTGGCGAGCGCCTCCGCGTTGCCGTGCACGTCGGAGACGACATGTACGCGCATGATTTTCAGCTTATCTTCGAGGGCGGGATCCCCGGCTCGCGTCCATCCTCCAGGATCTGCTTCAGCTCCAGCGCGATCGCCTTCGCGGCACGCGCCCGCCGGTCGCCTTCGCGACGGAGATCACGTGGCCTGACCAGCCCGGCCGGGCTCGCGCGGAGGAAGTAGTGCAGCAGCGTGCCGTCCAGCACCGGCTCCAGCCACACCTCCATGGTGCCCACGAGCGCGCCCTTGACCGTCCACCGCAGACCCTCGTCACCGCGGTCGGTGTAGACCTCCAGCCGCAGGTCAGGCCAGTAACGACGCCAGGCGGCCGGCGCGGCGAAGGCCGCTTTCACCGTGGCGGGCGGCACCGCGAGGAAGGTCTCGTCGACGACGTCGATGGCGGGCGGCGTGCTCACGGGGTTCAGGATGTCATGGCCGCCCGGCCTTGGTCGTAAGGTGGTACTGACGCTAAGTTGACCGGCGAGTAACACCGAAGACGCGGAGGTCCCCCGTGCGCGAGTACAGCGCCCCGGCAGCGAAGCCGGTAGCCGATGACGAGAACCTCAGCGACATCCTGTGGGCGAACGCGGAGCGGTTCCCGGAGGCCATCAGCTTCCGGCGCCAGGTCGACGGGTCCTGGCTGGACGTCACCTCCCGCGAGTTCGCCGCCCAGGTGCTCGCCGCGGCAAAAGGCCTGGTCGAAGCGGGGATCGAACACGGGGACCGGGTCGGGCTGATGTCCAAGACCCGGTACGAGTGGCAGCTGCTGGACTTCGCGATCTGGGCCGCGGGCGCGGTCACCGTCCCCATCTACGACACCTCCTCCCCGGAGCAGGTGCACTGGATCCTGTCCGACTCGGGTGCCAAGGGCGTGTTCGTCGAGACCAGCGAGCACCTCGCGGCCGTCGACGAGGTGCGTGACCGGCTCGGGGACCTGCAGTACGTGTGGCAGATCGAGGCCGAGCACGCGCCGGGCGCCGTGGCGGAACTGACCGCGCTGGGCTCGAAGGTCGCCGACGACACGGTGCACGAGCGCCGCCGCGCGGTGCGGGCCGACGAGCTGGCGACCGTCGTCTACACGTCGGGCACCACGGGGCGCCCCAAGGGCGTGGAGCTGACCCACCGCAACCTGCTCGCCGAGATCCGCGCGGACATCGCGGCGTTCCCGCAGCTGATGGAGCCGGGCAACTCGTTGCTGTGCTTCCTGCCGCTGGCGCACGTGCTGGCGCGCGCCATCGCCGTGACGGCCATCACCGCGCGGGTCACGCTGGGCCACACCCCGGACGTCAAGAACCTGGTCGCCGACCTCGGCACGTTCCGGCCGACGTTCGTGGTGGCCGTGCCGCGCGTGTTCGAGAAGGTCTACAACTCGGCGAAGCAGAAGGCCCACAGCGAGGGCAAGGGCAAGATCTTCGACACCGCCGAGTCGGTAGCGGTCGCCTACAGCGAGGCGAAGGACTCCGGCGGCGCGGGGCTCGGGCTCAAGGCGAAGCACTTCGTGTTCGACAAGCTCGTGTACTCGAAGCTGCGGGCGGCGCTGGGCGGCCGGTGCATCGCGGCGGTGTCCGGCGGCGCGCCGCTGGGCCCGCGCCTGGCCCACTTTTTCCGCGGCATCGGCGTGCCGGTGTTCGAGGGCTACGGCCTGACCGAGACGTCGGCCGCGGCGAACGTCAACACGCAGACGGCGTTCCGCGTCGGCACGGTCGGGCGGCCCGTCGCGGGCACGTCGGTGCGCATCGCCGACGACGGCGAGGTGCTGCTCAAGGGCGACGTGGTCTTCCGGTCCTACTTCAACAACGAGACGGCCACCAAGGAGGCGCTGGAGGACGGCTGGTTCCACACCGGCGACCTCGGCGAGCTCGACGACGACGGCTTCCTGAAGATCACCGGCCGCAAGAAGGAGATCATCGTCACCGCGGGCGGCAAGAACGTGGCGCCCTCCGGCCTTGAGGACACGCTGCGGGCGAACCCGCTGATCAGCCAGGCGATGGTGGTCGGCGACCGGCGGCCGTTCATCGGCGTGCTGATCACGATCGACGAGGAGTTCTTCCCGGCCTGGAAGTCGCAGCACGGCAAGCCGGCGTCGGCGACGGTGGCGGACCTGGCCGACGACGCGGACCTGCGCGCGGAGATCCAGTCGGCGGTCGACGAGGCGAACAAGCAGGTCTCGCACGCGGAGTCGATCAAGAAGTTCGTGATACTGGCCAAGGACTTCAGCGAGGCGACGGGCGAGATCACGCCGAGCCTGAAGCTCAAGCGCAACGTGGTGAGCAAGAACTACGCCAACGCGATCGAGTCCCTCTACGCGCGCTGACGAGCGTCACGACAGGTCCTCCGGGTGCTCGTTCATGGCCCGCTCGACCGCGCTCTGCTGCCGGTCGGCGGAGGCGGCGTCCCGGTCGGTGTGCGCGCGGTCGCGGTCCGACGCCGCGGCCCGGCGGTCCGAGTCTGCCGCGCCACGGTCGCCGGCGTCGGCCGCGCGCCGGCCGATCGCCTCGTTCAGGTAGGTGCGGAGCGCGTACCGGTCGGCGCCGGCCGCGGCCCGGTCCGCTGCCGCGGCCTCGCGGTCCGCCCTGGCGTGTTTCCACAGCACGCCCAGCTCCTCCGGGGACAACCCGGCGCCCACGGCGCTGTCCTCGCGCCGGCCGGCTTCCTCGTCACGCTGGGCCGCGGCGGCGTCCCGCAGCCCGGCCCGGCGTAGACCGGCCCGGAGTTCGCCCTCTATCCCGCGAACCTCTGTCCGGCGGGCATCGGCGGCCTGATCACGTTCTTCAGCGCGCTCGTCGCGGTGCTCGGCCGCGCCGTCACGCCTCTCGGCGGCGTCGTCACGGTGCGACGCGTCCCAGTCCCTCTGGTCGCTTCGGGGGGAAACACCAGTCATCGCCTCATGGTGCCACCGCCGGGGAGATGCACAACCGAAAACGTCGCCCGAAATGGGATCCGCGCGGAGCGCCGCTCGCGAACGCCGGACGAGTCGCCGCGCCTCCGCCCGTTTCCGCGCGGCCTCGGCCTGCAACCGCGCGGCTCTGGTGCACACGAAATCGGCGGCGGCCAGCGCGGCCTCGATCTTCTCCCGCAGCCGGTCGCCGCTCTCCGGATGACCCACCAAGCCGCTCACCACCTCGTACGCAACCAGACGCGCCGGTGCTTCCCGTTCCTCCGCCGCGAGAAACACGGGCGGCCCCTCACAGGGCCGTCATGCTCGCGATCTTCCAGGTGCCGTCGACCTTGCGTGCCGTCACCGACAGGGCCGCCGAGGCCGAGGACTGCTGGTTCGTCGTGGTGACGAGGGTCTGCTGGTCGAGGAACACCAGGACGCGGGCGGTGTCCCCGCGCAGGTCGGAGACGCCGATCGAGCCGATGGTCGTCGTGCGGATGAGTTTCTGCGCCACTGCCTGCTGTTTCGCCGCCTCGTAGCCGGACCGGTACTGCCCCACCGCCTCGTCCACGAGCACGCTCGCCGCCGCGCGTTCGGTGCGGGCGAGGTTGGCGTAGTCGTAGGAGAAGAGCGCTTTCACGCCCGCGCTGATCTGGTCCGCGACCTCCGCCGTCGCCCGCGTGTCCGCCACCGCGACGTTGCCGCCGTGCGCCGCCGACGCCCGCAACGCCGCGAAGACCGCGAACCCGGTCGCCAGCACGACCACCGCCGCCAGTGCGGCGAGCACGTTCGCCCGCCTGCGCTCCCCGCTCACGCCGCCGCCTGCACGGAATCGACCTTCCAGACCCCGCCGGTCCTGGTCAGGGTCGCGTTCAGCCGGGCACGGCTGGTGGCCGACGGCGCGCCGTTCGTGCTCAGCTGCACGTCCAGCACGGCCAGGACGCGTGCGGTGTCGCCGTTCAGCTCGGCCACGGCCGCCTGGTTCACCTTGGCGCTCGCCACCGTCCTGCTCGCCGTCGCGCGGGCGATCTGGTCCTGCCGGTCGTCGCTGAGCGTGCGGCCCAGCTGCCCCGTCGTCACGTCCAGCCAGCGGTCCACGGCGGGGCCGGGATCGTGGTAGTCGATGGTGTTGAGCGCGGCCAGCGCCTCGCCCGCCGCGGCCGACACCGCGTCACGGTCGTCCGCCCGCTTCGCCACGTCGTCGTGCGTGACGCGCCACCACGAGCCGCCGAACCACGCGGCGGCCAGTACCGACACGGCGGCCAGCGCGCTCGCCACCGTCAACCCGGGAGATCTCATCCCGGCAATCCCAGCAGCTGCCCGATTCCCGTCGCACCCGACCCCGACAACAACCCGAGCAGGCCCGGCAGCTGGGCCTGCTGCGCGGCCGGCGACTGCGTGGGCACGGGCTGGGTCTGCGCCGGGCTGACGGGCTTGCCCGCGTACGGGGCGTTCGCCGCGCCCCGCACCTCGGTCGGGCTGCCGGGCGGTTCCGCGCAGTACGCGAGCGTGTTCGCGGGCGCTTCACTGGTGTCGTTCGCCGGACGCTGTTTCGTGGTCTCGTAGCCCTTCGTGCAGGAGTGCGGGTCGAAGAAGTTGAGCACCAGCCCCAGGTGCCCCTCCCCGTTCGACCACACCGACCGCGTGAACGCCGAGATCACCGGCAGCGCGACCAGCTGCTCCTCGATCGCGTCCGTGCGCACGGACGTGATCTGCGTGGTGGTGAGCAGGTTCGCGATGAGCACCCCGAGATCGGTGCCGGACACCGACAGGATGCGGTCCACGTCGTCCGCGAGCCCGGGCAGCTCGTCGACCACCCGGCGCAGGTCGGGGTCCGACGTCTTCAGCTGCCCCGCGATCCGGCGCAGCCCGGCGGCGAGGTCCGTGATGTTCTGCGCCTGCCGCTCCTGAGTCGCCAGCACGGTGCGGCCGTCCGCGAGCAGCTTCGCCGTCTCCGGCAGGTTCTCCTGGGCGGTGGCCGTGAACGAGCCCGCGGTGTCGAGCAGCTGCTGCAGGTCCCCGCCCGTCCCGGCGAACGCGTCGTAGGTCTCGTCGACCACCGTCCGCAGCGACGCCGGGTCCACACTGGACACGAACTGGTCCAGGTTGGCCAGCACGGTGTCCGGCGAGACCGGCAACGCCGTCTTCGCCCGCTGGATCACGGAACCGTCGTGCAGGTACGGCCCGTCCTCGGAGCTGGGGCGCAGGTCCACGTACTGCTCCCCGACCGCCGACCGGTCGGCGACGACGGCCTGCGTGTCGGCCGGGATCTTCGTGCCCGAGTCGAGGTCCAGGTCCACGGCGACGCCCTGGTCGTCCAGCCGCATCGCGACGACCTTGCCCACCGACACCCCGCGGTAGGTCACCTCGGCGTTGACGAAGATCCCACCGGAGTCGGCCAGCTGCGCGGTCACGACGTAGCCCCGCGCGCCGAACAGCCGGTCCAGCCCGACGTACTTCCCGCCGACGTAGCCGACCGACAGGACCGCGATGAGCCCGAACGCGATCAGCTTGAGCCGGTGCCGCCTGGTGAACATCAGCGACCGCCTCCCAGCAGCGGACCCAGCAGGTCGCCGAGGAGCCCGCCGCTGGGCGCCTCCGGCTGCGGTGGCGGCGCGGGCTGCTGGGGCAACGGCAGCGGTGGCGCCGACGACGGCGTGCCCTGCCCCAGCCCGATCGTGCCCGCGGGTGTGGAGAGCTGCACCCGGCCGGCGTTGGCGATGTTCTGCAGGATCGCGCTGAGGTCGAGGTCCAGCCTCGCCCGCACGTTCGCGTAGTCGCCCCGCACCACCTCGCCCGCGACGTCCGGCAGCGGGTAGGTGGGCAGGATCTTCAGCGCGGTGGGCAGGTTCTGCCCCGCCTCGGCGAGTTTCGTGAGCGTCGGCGTCAGCGCTTTCAGGTTGTCGATCAGCTGCGCCTTGCTCTTGTCGATCGTGTCCACCGCGACCCCGGACAGCGTGTCGAGGGACTGGAGCATCCCGACGAGCTGGTCCCGCTGCTCGGTCAGCACCTTGAGCCCCGGCGCGAGGTTGTCGAGCGCGTTGCTCAGGTTCGCCGTCTGCCCGACCAGCGTGCTGGACAACCGGTTGAGCCCGTCGATGGCGCGGATGATCTCGCTCTTCTGGCCGTCCAGCTCGGTCGCGAGCTGGTCCACCCGCGACAGCAGCGCGCGGATCTCCGCCTCGTTGCCGGTGAGCGCCTTGTTCAGCTCACGCGTGATGTCCGCGAGCTGGTTCACCCCGCCACCGTTGAGCAGCAGCGACAGCGCGCCCAGCACCTCCTCCACCTCGGGGTTGCGGTTGGTGCGCGGCAACGGGATCACCGCGCCGTCCGCCAGCGTGCCCTCCGCCCCGGACTCCGGTTCCCGCAGCTGGACGAACTTCTCGCCCAGCAGGCTCGACTGCCGCAGGTCCGCGTAGGCGTTCGCGGGCAGCTTCACGTCGCCGTTGACCCGCATGCTGACGATCGCCGAGCGCGTGTCCGGCGCGAGGTCGATCTTGTCGACGCGGCCCACGGCCACGTCGTTGACCTTCACGCTCGCCTGCGGCACGAGGTCGAGCACGTCGGTGAACTGCGCGGTCACGTGGTACGGGTGGTCGCCGAGGTCCGCGCCGCCGGGCAGCGGCGTGCTGTACAGCCCGGCGAAACCACCGGTGCCGCAGCCGCCCAGCAGCAGCACCAGTCCGAGCACTCCCAGCAGCCGCTTCACGAGCCGTTCTCCGGGATCGACACGAGCGGCAGCAGCGGCAGCGGGGGCAGTTTGCCGCTGCCGATGTCGGCCATCAGCTGCGGGATCGACGGGATCTTCGCGATGCCGTCGACCACCGGCTGGAGCGCCTGGCACAGGTTCGACACCACGTCCGGCAGGCCGACCGGCGTGGACGCCTTGAGGATCCGGCACAACGTCGTCACGAGCGGGTTGGTGAACTCGTTGGCGTTGTAGCGGATCGCGATGCTGCCGGAGGCGGCGTCGTAGGAGTTGATGAAGTTCGTCATGCCCGTCGGCGCGACGTCGAGCACCTCGGCGAGCGCGGCCCGCTGGTCCACCAGCACCTTGCTCACGCTCGCCAGCTTGTCGACGTTCGACGTCAGCAGGTCGCGGTTCTCCTCGACGAAGCTCTGCACGTCACCGAGCGACGTGGCCAGTGACGACAGCGCACGTCCGACGTCGGCGGAATCGTCGGCCAGGAAGCCCGCGACGTCGGCCATCCGCGTGTAGAACTGGTTGAGCTGGCTGTCGCTGTCGGCCAGTGCGGTGGTGAACGACTGGAGGTTGCGCACGGTCGCGAACAGGTCGCCCTTGGAGTCGTCCAGCGTCCGGGACAGGTCCGCCAGCTCGGTGACCGTGTCGTTGATGTTCTTGCCGTTGCCGTCGAGGTTCTTCGCGGCGGTGTCGAGCAGGTCCGACAACGCACCGTTCGCGTTGGCACCATTGGGCCCCAGGCTCTGCGAGAGCTTGTCGAGGCTGCCGTAGAGGTCGTCGATCTCCATCGGCGTCGCGGTGCGTTCTTTCGGGATCACCGTGCCCGACGCCAGGACCGGCCCGCTGTCGTAGGCGGGGGTGAGCTGCACGTACCGGTCGCTGACCAGTGACGGCGCGACGACGACCGCACCCGCGTCGGCCGGGATCTGCACCCCGTCGTCGACCCGCATGTCCACGCGCACCACGTCGCCCTGCGGGGTCACGTTCGTGATCTGCCCGACCTGCACGCCCAGCACGCGCACCGACGAGCCCGCGTACAGCCCGACGGTCTTGTCGAACAACGCCGACACCTTCGTGCCCCCGCTGTCGCGGAACACCAGCCACAGCCCCGCGGTCAGCACGAGCGCCGCGACACACGCCGTGGCCACCCACCGGTAGGCGCTGCGCTTCGGTTCGCTGTCGATCGTCATCGGTTGCCCACCCCCTGGTCCGGCGCGGAGATCGGCGGCGTGCAGCCCTCGGGGTTGACCGACAGCCCGCCCGCCTTGATCACCGGTGGCAGCAGCCCGCAGATGTAGCCCTCGAACCAGCGGCCGTTGCCGGTCGCGTTGGTGCCCACGCGCGTGAACGGCGCCAGCAGCGCGAGGCTGCGGCCGAGGTTGTCCTGGTTGCGCTGGAGGATCGTGGTGACGTCGTTCAGCTTCTCCAGCGTGGGCCGCAGTTGCGCGCGGTTGTCGGCGACGAGCCCGCTCAGCTGCGCCGAAAGGTCCTGGGTGCCCTTGAGCAGGCGGCTGATCGCGTCCCGGCGCTGCTGCAGCTCGGTGAGCAGGAGGTTGCCGTCGTCGATCACGCGTTGCAGCTGCGCGTTGCGGTCGGAAAGCGTTTTCGACACCTGGCTGGTGTTGCTGAGCAGGTTCGCGAGTTCCTGGTCGCGCGAAGAGACCGTTTTGGACAGTGCGGACAATCCGTTCAGCGTGTCCCGCAACGGTTGCGGGGTGTCGCGGAGCGCGGCGGACACCGCGTCGAAGCTCTGCGCGAGCTGCCGGGTGTCGATGTCGCCGACGGTCTGCGACAGCTGCTGGAACGCGTCCTGGAGCTGGAAGGGTGTGGTGGTGCGGGAAACCGGGATCGGCGTGTCCGGGTCGAGCGCGCCGCCGCCCTTCGGTTGCAGCGCCAGGTACTTGTCGCCCAGCAACGTTTTGATCTCGATCGAGGCGGTGGTGTCCGCCCCCAGCTTCGTGTCCTCGACCTTGAACTTGACCAGCACCTGCTTGCCCGCGAGCGCCACGGAGCTGACCTGGCCCACCTTCACCCCGGCGACCTGCACCTCGTCGTCCGGCACCAGCCCGCCGGACTCGGCGAAGTACGCCTGGTACGTCGTGCCCGTGCCCAGCAGCGGCAGCTCGTCGGAGAAGTAGGAGACCAGGGTGACGAGCACGATCAACACGAGGGTCACCGCGCCGACGGCGGCCTGGTTGCGTTCGCGCAGGCGTTTCACGGCTTGCACCTCTCCGGCAGCTCGGTGCCCGGGATGGGCAGCAACGGCAGGGTGATGTCGAGCGAGGAGATGCCGATCGTGCCGGTCAGGTCGCAGAGGTAGTAGTTGTACCAGCTGCCGTAGCTCAGCGTCCGCGTGAACTTGTCCAGGTTCCCCGGCAGTTTCCGCAGCAGTTCGTCAAGCAGCTGCCCGGAGTCGGACAGGTTGGCCGACAACACCCCCAGCTGCTCGATGTCGTCCTTGACGGCGGGCCGGGCGTCCTGCACGAGCCCCGCGGTGACGTTCGTGAGCTCGCCCAGCGCCGAGAGCGCGTCGCCGATCGGCTGCCGCTGCTGTGCGAGGCCGGTCACGAGCTGCTGCGTCTGGTCGATCAGGTTCCCCAGCTGCGGCCCGCGCTGGTTCACGGTCGCCAGCACGGTGTTGAGGTTGTCGATGACCTGCCCGATCACCTTGTCCCGGTCCGCGATCGCGGAGGTGACGGACGCGGTGTGCGTCAACAGGCTCTGTATCGTGCCGCCCTCGCCCTGGAACACCTGGATGATCTCGTAGGACAGCTGGTTGACCTGCTGCGGGTCGAGCGCGGCGAACAGCGGTTTGAAACCGTTGAACAACACGGTGAGGTTGAGCGCGGGCTGCGTGCGCTCGGGCGGGATCACGCCACCCTCCGGCAGGGTCCCGTCACCGTCCACAGTGGTCCCGAGCGCGAGGTAGCGCTGGCCGACCAGGTTGCGGTACTTGACGGTCGCGGTCACCGCGGCGGGCAGCCGGTAGGCCGAGGAGACCGTGAAGTGGACGTCGGCGAGCGTGCGGTCGGCGTCCTCGGCGACCTCGATCCGGTCCACCTGCCCCACCTTCACACCGGCGATGCGCACGTCATCGCCCTCGTGCAGCCCTGAGGCGTCGGTGAAGCGGGCGGTGTAGCCGGCGGTGACGCCGAAGTTCGTGTTCGCGATGGTGGCGCCGAGGATACCGGTGAGCAGGATCGTGACCGCGGCGAAGACGATGATCTTGATCAGCGGAGCGGCGAAATTCCTCACTGCACGTCCACCTCCGCCCCGCGGTACAGCGGGCCGACCAGCAGGCTCGCCCAGCCCGGCACCTGGTCGGGCGTGGTGTCCATCGCGGGCGCGGCGAGCACGCCGATGAGGTCCTGTTCGGCGGGCGAGCCGGCGGGCGAACCCGTCGTGCCCGAACCGCCGTCGATGATCCCGTTGCTGGGCAACGGGGTGTTCTCGCCCGGCGGCACCGGCGGGTGCGACGAGCCGTCCTTGATCGGCCCGCCCGGCGGGTACTGCGGCCACCGCCCCGGCGGCAGGACCTGCGGGTAGCAGCGGGGGCCGCGCTTGTCCTCGTACCGCGGCTCGTCCTCGCCGGGCAGGTACTTCGTGCGGTCGGCGATGAACCGGATCGTGACGTGGTTCATCTCGTCCGTGCCGTGACCGAACGCCTCGTACGCGCGGGGCACGGACTCCGCGAACTGCTGCAGCATGCACGGGTACTCGGGCGCGTACTTCGCCAGGACGTCCAATGTGGACTGCGCAGTGGTGGTCAGCCGGATGATGTTGTTCTCGTTGACCCGCAGGAAGGTGCCGAGGTCCGCCGACACGTTCGTCACCGACTCGTACACCCTGGTCAGCTGCTGCTGCTCGTCGACGATCGTCTTGCTGGTCGTGGTGAGATCGGACAACGCTTGCAGGAAGTCCGGGGCGGCCCGGTCGTAGACATCGGTGACGTTGGCGAAGCTCGTGATGTCGGCCTTGAGGTCCGGCAGGGACGGGTTGAGGCCGCTGAGGTAGTCCGACAGCTGCGTCAGCGTCCGCCCCAGCTCTTCCCCGCGGCCCTGCAACGCCGTCGAGACGGCGCTCAAGGTGGCGGACAGCTTCTGCGGCTGCACGGACTGCAGCAGCGGCATCACGTCGTCGAGCACCTTCTCCAGCTCGATCGCCGAACTGCTGCGGTCCTGCGGGATGACGTCGCCCGCCGCCAGCGGCTCGTGTGACGGCCGCTCGGGCAGCTGCAACGCCACGTAACGCTCGCCGAACAACGTCTTCGGCAGCAGCCGCGCCGACACGTTCGACGGGATCTGCCCGATCTTGCCCGGGTCCAGCGCCAGGTCGATCGCCGCGTGGTCGCCCAGCGCGTTGACCGAGCGCACCTCCCCGACCACGACCCCGCGGATCTTCACATCCGACCCGGCGACGAGCTGGTTGCCGACGTGGTCGGTCTCCAGCCGCACCATGTCCACCGGCGTGAACGCCTTCTTGTAGATCGCGACCGTGGTGACGAAGAACAACGCGCACACGACGAGGAAGACCAGTCCCAGCAGCTGGTGCCACAGGCGGCGCCGCAGGATCGCCCGGTTCATCCCGAGATCCTCACCGTCGTCGTCGCGCCCCAGATCGCGAGGCTGAGGAAGAAGTCGAGCAGCGAGATCAGCACGATCGACGTGCGCACCGCCCGGCCGACCGCGACCCCGACGCCCGCCGGGCCGCCCGTCGCCGTGTAGCCGTAGTAGCAGTGGGACAGGATCACGATCGCGCTGAAGAAGATCACCTTCAGGAACGACCAGAGCACGTCCTCCGGCGGCAGGAACAGCGTGAAGTAGTGGTCGTAGGTGCCCGCGGACTGGCCGTAGAGCCACACGGTGATCTGCCGCGAGGCGAGGTAGGACGACAGCAGGCCCACGGCGTAGAGCGGGATCACGGCGGCGATCCCAGCGAGCACGCGCGTGGTCACGAGGTACGGCATGCTCGGCACGGCCATCACTTCGAGCGCGTCGATCTCCTCGGAGATGCGCATCGCACCCAGCTGCGCGGTGAACCCGCAGCCCACGGTCGCCGACAACGCGAGCCCCGCGGCTAGCGGCGCGACCTCGCGGGTGTTGAAGTAGGCCGAGATGAACCCGGTCAGCGCGGCGGTGCCGAGCTGGTTGAGCGCCGCGTAGCCCTGCATGCCGACGATGAGCCCGGTGAACATCGTCATGCCGATCATCACGCCGAGCGTGCCGCCGATCACGGCGAGGCCGCCGGTGCCGAAGCACACCTCGGTCAGCAGCCGCAGCGTCTCGCGGAGGTAGCGGCGCAACGTCCTGGGCGCCCACGCGAGCGCCCGCACGTAGAACGACAGCTGTTCCCCGAAGCCCTCGAAGATCGCACCCGGGCGCGCGATGAGTTCGAGCGTCCGGTCCGGCCGCTCGTCCGCCTCCAGCGCCTCGGTCGTCATCACAACGCCTTCGGTGGTACGACCCGCAGGTAGATGGCGGTCAGCACCACGTTGATCAGGAACAGCAGCAGGAACGTGATCACGACGGCCTGGTTCACCGCGTCGCCGACGCCCTTCGGCCCGCCGGACGGGTTGAGCCCGCGGAAGGCGGCGACCACGCCGGCGACGAACCCGTACAGCAGCGCCTTGACCTCGCTGACGTAGAGGTCCGGCAGCTGCGCGAGCGCGTTGAAGCTCGCCAGGTACGCGCCCGGCGTGCCGCCCTGCATCACGACGTTGAAGAAGTAGCCGCCGAGCACGCCGACCACGCTGACCAGCCCGTTGAGCAGGATCGACACGACGATCGCGGCCAGCACGCGCGGCACCACGAGGCGCTGGATCGGGTTGACCCCGAGCACCTCCATCGCGTCGATCTCCTCGCGGATCTTCCGCGCGCCGATGTCCGCGCAGACCGCGCTGCCGCCCGCGCCCGCGACGAGCAGGGCGGTGATGAGCGGCGACGCCTGCTGCACGATCGCGAGCGCGCTCGCGGCGCCGGTGAACGACTGCGCGCCGATCTGCTGCGTGAGCGAACCGAGCTGCAGCGCGATCACGGCGCCGAACGGGATCGCGACGAGCGCGGTGGGCAGGATCGTGACGCTGGCGAAGAACCAGCACTGCTGGATCCACTCGCGGAACTGGAACGGCCGGCGCGGGATCGCGCACAGCACCTCCCAGCCCAGCGTCGCGAGCCGCCCCACCTGAGCCAGCGCGGCGGAGCCCGGCACCGCGACCGTGCCACTGCGCGAACCCATCACACCTCCGCCGACCCCTCAGCCTCGTCGCTCGTGAGTCTCGCTCACCATGTGTGCCCGCTTTCCGTTAGCGGTGTTCACATGATCGGATCGGCGCCCTCCCGGTGAAGTTGATCACTCGCCCACCCGCCAGCCCGACCACCACCCCTCACGGAGGCGCTGTCGCGCCGCGGTCACGCCCACCCGCCAGCCCGACCACCACCCCTCACGGAGGCGCTGCGCGCCGCGGTCACAACTTCAAGGCATGCGTCGCCGTCGCACCGCCGTCGGCGACGAACTCCGCGCCCGTGCTGTACGAGCTTTCGTCGCTGGCGAGGAAGACCACGAGGCTCGCGATCTCCTCCGGCTGCCCGACCCGGCCCAGCGCCACCTTCTTGCCCACCCAGGACGTGTCGATCTCGGCGCCCCCCGCGGCCTCCGACACCATCGCGGTGTCGATCATGCCCGGGTGCACGGAGTTGACCCGGATGCCCTTGCGCCCGAGCTCCAGCGCGGCCACCTTCGTCATCCCGCGGATCGCGAACTTGCTCGCGGTGTAGGCGACGAGGTAGGGCATCCCGGCCAGTCCTTCCACTGAGGACACGTTGACGATCGAACCGGCTCCCGCGTGGGACATGGGTTCAACGACCGAGCGCATGCCGAGAAACGCGCCGATCTGGTTGACCCTGATGACCCGTTCGTAGTCGGCAAGGCTGGTCTTCGCGAGTTCCGAAAAGTGCAGGATCCCCGCGTTGTTGACCAGCACGGTCAGCGAGCCGAACTCGTCCACCGTGCGCTCGACCGCCGCAGCCCAGTCGTCCTCGCTGGACACGTCGAGGTGCTGGTAGGCCGCGCCGAGCTCGTCGGCGAGCGCCTTGCCCTCGTCGTCGAGGACGTCGGCGATCGTCACGCGCGCGCCCTCGGCGACGAACCGCCGGGCGGCCGCGGCGCCCTGGCCACGTGCCGCACCGGTGATCAACGCGACCTTCCCGTCGAGCCTGCCCATCTACATCATCTCGTCCGTCAGCGGCATGAACACCGACTTCAGCTCGGTGTACGCCTCGATCGACGACAACCCGCCCTCGCGGCCCAGCCCGGACTGCTTGAACCCGCCGAACGGCAGGTGCGGCTCGATCTGGAAGCCGTTGACGCCGATCGTCCCGGCCCGCAGCTTGCGTGAGACGCGGAAGGCGCGCTGGGCGTCGGCGGAGAAGACGCTCGCACCGAGCCCGTACTCGGTGTCGTTGGCGAGCCGGACGGCCTCGTCCTCCTCGGAGAACGGCACGACCGCCAGCACCGGGCCGAAGATCTCCTCCTGCGCGATCGTCGCGTCGTTGGCGACGTCGGCGAAGATCGTCGGGGACACGAAGTTCCCGGCCGCGAGGTCGCCGCCGAGCCGTTCGCCGCCGGTGACCAGCCGCCCCTCCTCCTTGCCGCGCTCGATGTAGCCGAGCACCCGCTCCAGCTGGCGTTCGTTGATCAGCGGGCACGCCAGCACGCCCGGGTCGAACGGGTCGCCGTAGGTGATGGCCGCGGCCATGCCCTGCGCGGCGGCGAGGAACTCGTCGTAGACCTCCCGGTGCACGAGCGCGCGCGTGTTCGCGACGCACGCCTGCCCGGACAGGCCCATCGTGACCGCGCCGATCGTCGTCGCGGCCGCGAGCCCGACGTTCGGCGCGTCCGCGAAGACGAGCGCCGGGCTCTTGCCGCCCAGCTCCAGCGAAACCCGCTTGAGCGTCCCGGCCGACGCTTCGACGATCCGCTGCCCGACGCGACGGCTGCCGGTGAAGCTGATCTTGTCCACGTCCCGGTGCGTGATGAGCGCTTCCCCGACCGGATCGCCGGGCCCCGTCACGACGTTGAGCGTGCCCGGCGGCAACCCCGCCTCGACGAGCAGCTCGACCATCCGCAGCACCGTGAACGTGCAGTACTCCGACGGCTTGAGCACCACCGTGCACCCGGCGCCCAGCGCGGGCGCGAGCTTCTGGGCGAACAGCAGGAACGGCGCGTTCCAGGGCAGGATCGCCGCGACGACGCCGACGGGTTCGCGGAACGTCATCGCGAGGTGGTCGCCGCCCTGGTACGGCGGCAGCGTCTGCCCGCCGAGCTTGTCCACCCACCCGGCGTGGTGGTCGAACACGTCCGCGGCGGCCTCGACCGAGGTCGCGTAGATGTTCCCGCTGAACGACAACGGCACCGAGTTGTCCAGCGCCTGCAACGCACGCAGCTCCTCGGCGTGCTCGCGCAACGCCTCGGCGTAGCGGTGCAGCAGCTTGATCCGCGTGCCCGCCCGGGAGTTCGACCAGGCGCCGGAGTCGAAGGCACGGCGGGCGGCCGACACCGCCGCGTCCACGTCCTCGGCCGTCGCCACGGCGAACTCGCCGATCGCCTCGCCGGTGGCGGGGTGCAGGTGGGTCCAGGTTCCGCCGCCGCCGGGACCCCACTGGCCGTCGACGAGCAGCTGCCCGGTCTTGAGCCCGACGGATTCGCGGTGCGGTTGCACGGTGAGGGTCATAGCAGCTCCTGACTGGCGAACATCTGGTCGCGGCCGGCGAAATGGGCTGGCAGCTCGGAAAGTCCGGCGAGATCCCACGTGCGTTCCAGCGACGGCGGCCGCACGAGCGCGACCTTCCCGCCGTGCACGACGAAGACCTGGCCGTTGACGGGTTCCGCCTCGGGCGAGGCGAGGAAGGCGACGAACGGGGCGACGTGGTCCACCGAAAGCGGGTCGGGTCCTTCGGGCGCGTCCCCGAAGGCCGCCTGCGTCATCGCCGTGCGGGCGCGGGGGCAGATCGCGTTGGCACGGACGCCGTAGCGCGCGCAGCCGCGGGCGGTGGCCACGGTGAGCGCCGCGATCCCGGCCTTGGCGGCGGCGTAGTTGGGTTGTCCGGCCGAGCCGAAGAGGAACGCCTCCGACGAAGTGTTGACGATCCTGGCGTAGACAGGATTTCCGTCCACTTTGGACTGCTGACGCCAGTGCGCGGTCGCGTTGCGCGTCAACAGGAAGTGCCCCCGCAGGTGCACCCTGATGACCGTGTCCCACTCCTCGTCGGACATCGAGAAGATCATCCGGTCCCGCAGCACCCCCGCGTTGTTCACCACGACGTGCAGCCCGCCGAAGTGCTCGAGCGCGACGGCCACGAGCGCGGCGGCGGTCTCCCGCTCGCCCACATCTCCCTTGACCAGCAAGGCTTTCCCGCCCGCCGCCTCGATCTCGTCCACCACGTCGGTCTCGGCGACGTCGTTGACCACCACGGCGACGCCGTCGCGGGCGAGCGCGAGGGCCTCCGCGCGCCCGAGCCCGGCTCCGGCGCCGGTGACGATGGCGACGCGGTTCACCCGAGGGTCACCACCTGGCGGATGACGTCCGTGCTGCCCTCACGCAGGACGGCGAGCCCGTCGTTGAGCTCGTCGAAGGTCAGCCGCCGGGAGATCATGCCGTCGAGGTCCAGCAGGCCGGCGCGCCAGAACCGCAGCATCTGCCCGGTGTCGTGGTGCACGTGCGAGGAACCGTAGAAGGAGCCGAGGATCTTCTTGTCGTGCAGGAACAGCTCCTGCGCGCTGAACTGCACCATCGCGTCCCCGCGGCCCGCCCCGACGACGACCACCGAGCCGCCGCGCCGCGCGCTGTCCCACGCCGACCGGATGGTGACCGGCAGGCCCACGACGTCGAAGGCGTAGTCGAACCCCTCGGCGTTGGTGACCTGCTGCTTCAGCTCCTCCAGCCCCTCCGGTGTGGTCGCGTGCGTGGCGCCGAACCGCTTCGCGATGGCGTGCTTGCCCTCGACGGGGTCGACGGCGACGATCGTCGTCGCCCCGGCCAGCCGCGCGCCCTGGATGACCGAGATGCCCACGCCGCCGCACCCGATCACGACGACCGTCGAGCCCGGGCGCACCTTCGCGGTGTTGAGCACCGCGCCCACGCCCGTGAGCACCCCGCACGCGATGAGCGCGGCAGTCTCGAACGGCACGTCGGGATCGACCTTGATCGCGCCCGAAGCCGGCACGACGAGCTCGTCGGCGAACGTCCCGAGCCCGGCGTACCCGAACACCGGCGTGTCACCGAGGCGGAACCGCGGCGTGGTGAACGCGGCGATCGCGTGCACGGAACACAGGTTCGGCTCGCCCCGCAGGCAGTTCGGGCAGTTGCCGCACGGCGGGACGAACGAGACGGTGACGTGGTCGCCGGGAGCGAGCTGCGCCACCGCCGAACCGACTTCGACGACCTCCCCGGCGCCCTCGTGCCCGACGATGCCCGGCGCGAGCGCGGGCAGCGTGCCGTCCATCGCGGAGAGATCGCTGTGGCAGATGCCGGAGGCCCGCACGCGGATGCGCACCTCGTGGGGCCCGGGATCCACGGTGGTGACGTCGTCACGCAGCTCGAGCTTGTCATCGCCGATCGCGTTCAGTACGGCGGCTCTCACGGGCAGCCTCCTCGCTGGCGCGGCGAGCCGTCGTCGGCCCGCCTCCTCCGGCACAGACTAGAATCTGTTATCACCGAAGGCAAGGGGCTGCTAATCGCGGATGAACAGGGCATTCCTCGGGCACGCAGCCACAGCTTGAGTAACACGTTCTACTTCTTCGGGCGGCACCTCGGCGGAGTTGACGACCAACTCGTCCTCGTCGTCCAGCGCGAACACGGCGGGCGCGAACCCGACACACACCTCGTTCGCCTCGCACAGGTCGCGGTCGACTTCCACGCGCACGGCTTCCTCCCGTCGGTCGCAGCTGGTAGAACTAGAACAGGTTCTAGACTAGCTCCGCGTCCGGTCCCCTACCAGAACGACCGGGCGCCCCGGAGGTGACGCGTGCGGATCGACTACACCCCGCGACAACGGGAACTGCGGAACGAGCTACGCGCCTACTTCGCGGAGCTGATGACGCCCGAGCGGCGGGAAGCGCTTGCCGGCGAGGGCGGCGAGTACGGAAACGGCTTGGTGTACAAGGAGATCGTGCGCGACCTCGGTCGTGCCGGGTGGCTCGCGATCGGGTGGCCGGAGGAGTACGGCGGGCAGGCGCGCTCCATGCTGGACCAGCTGATCTTCACCGACGAAGCGGCGGTCGCCGGGGTTCCCGTGCCGTTCCTGACGGTCAACACCGTGGGGCCGACCATCATGCGGTTCGGCACCGCGGAGCAGAAGGCGTTCTACCTGCCGAAGATCGCCGCGGGCGAGCTGCACTTCTCGATCGGCTACTCCGAACCCGAGGCGGGCACGGACCTCGCGTCGCTGCGCACACGTGCCGTCAGGGACGGCGACTCCTACGTGATCAACGGCCAGAAGATGTGGACGAGCCTGATCGAGTACGCCGACTACGTGTGGCTCGCCGCGCGCACCGATCCGGAGGCCCGCAGGCACAAGGGCGTGAGCATCCTGATCGTGCCCACGGACGCCGAGGGCTTCTCCTGGACGAAGGTCCGCACGGTCGCGGGCGCCGGCACGAGCGCGACTTACTACGACGACGTCCGCGTGCCCGTGACGGCCCGGGTCGGCGAGGAGAACGCGGGCTGGCCATTGATCACCAACCAGCTCAACCACGAACGCGTCGCGCTCACGTCGGCCGCGCCGGTCCGGTCGGCGCTGCGTGAGGTGCGGCGGTGGGCGCAGGAGACGAAACAACCGGACGGCAGCCGCGTGATCGACGCGGAGTGGGTGCGCCTGCACCTGGCCCGCGTGCACGCCCACGCCGAGTACCTGAAGCTGCGCAACTGGCGCATCGCCTCGACCCCGGACCTGAAACCGGCGGAGGCGTCGGCGACGAAGGTGTTCGGCACGGAGATGGCGATCGAGGCGTACCGGCTGCTGATGGAGGTCCTCGGCACGGCGGCCGTGGTGCGTGAGGGCTCGCCGGGCGCCGTGCTGCGCGGCCGTATCGAGCGCGCGCACCGGGCCGCGTTGATCCTCACCTTCGGCGGCGGCACCAACGAGGTCCAGCGCGACCTGATCGCGGCCACCGCGCTTTCCCTGCCCGTCACCCGCTGAGGAGCAGCCGTGGACTTCACCATGACCGAAACCCAGCAGGAGCTGGCGGCGTTGACCCGCCGGGTGCTCGACGACCGCGCGAAACCCGGGCAGCACGGCGAAGGCGGGTTCGACCCGGAGTTGTGGCGCGAACTCGGCCGCGTCGGTGTGATCGACGCCGACTTCGAGCTGCTGGAGCAGTGCGCGGTATTGACGGAGATCGGCCGGGCGCTCGCGCCGGTGCCGTACCTGCCGTCCCGGACCGTCGCGGCAGGCGCGCTTTTCGCCTTCGGCACGCCGGAGCAGATCGAGCGCTGGGCGATGCCGGTCGTGCGTGGCGAACGGGTGCTCGCCGTGGCTTTGCCCGATATCGGTGGCGCGCCGGGGTTTTCGGTCGAACGTGGCAGGGTTTCCGGTGCCCGGACCGCGGTGCCGTTCGGCGCCTTCGCCGACGGGTTCCTGGTGCCCACCGGCGACGGGGTCTTCCTCGTCGAGCAGGCCGAGGTCCAGCCGCAAAGCGTGATCGACACCGCCGACGCGGCACTGGTCCAGCTCGACGACGTGCCCGGTGAGCCGGTGGACGTACCCGCGGAGTGGCTGCGGCTGCACGCCACCGTGGGCCTGTGCGCGGTGCAGCTCGGGGTGTTGGAAAGCGCGCTGGAGCGCACGGCGTCCTACGCACGTGAACGCAAGCAGTTCGGCCAGCCCATCGGTGGGTTCCAGGCGGTGCGGCACCGGCTGGCGGACGCCTACCTCGACGTCGAGGCGGTGCGGTTGTCGTTGTGGCAGGCGGCGTGGCGGGTGGCGGAGGACCTGCCCGCGACGGAGGCGGTCGCGACGGCGAAGTACTGGGCCGCCGACGCCGGGCACCGCGTCGCGCACACCGCGGTCCACGTCCACGGCGGGGTCGGCATCGACGTCGAGCATCCCGTGCACCGGTATTTCGCGGCGGCGAAACGGCTGGAGTTCACGTGGGGCGGCGCGACGGCACACCTGCGGGCGCTGGGCGACCTGCTCGCGGCGGACCCGGCATGACGGTCACCGAACTGCTGCTCTCCGGGCGCTCGGCCCTGCGGTTCGAGGACGAGTACTACACCGGGGACGAGCACGTGCAGGTGTGCGCGGACCACGCGGCGATGCTGCGGCGGATGCTGCGCCCCGGCGAGCCACCGCACGTGGGCCTGCTGGCCGGCAACCTGCCCGCGTTCTCGTTCCTGCTCGGCGGCTGCGCGCTGTCGGGTTCGGTGCTCGTGGGCCTGAACCCGACCCGCCGCGGCGAGGCGCTGGCCCGCGACGTCCGGCACACCAACTGCCAGTTCGTGCTCACCGAGCCGCGGTACGCGCCGTTGCTGTCCGGCCTCGACGTGCCCGTGCGCCTGCTGGAAACCCCACCGCACGCGCCGCTCGACCCGGTGCCCGCCGCGCCGGACGACCTGCTGATGCTGATCTTCACCTCCGGTACGAGCGGCGAACCGAAGGCGGTGCGCTGCACGCACGAGAAGATCGCCGGTCCGGGTTGGATGCTCGCCTCCAGGTTTGGACTGTCCTCTTCGGACACAGTGTACGTGTCGATGCCGATGTTCCACTCCAACGCGATCATGGCGGGCTGGGCGGTCGGCCTCGCCGCGGGCGCGACCATCGCGTTGCGGCGCCGGTTCTCCGCCTCGGGCTTCATGCCGGACGTGCGCAAGTTCGGTGCCACGTATGCCAACTACGTCGGCAAGCCACTGTCCTATGTGGTTGCCACACCAGAACGTCCCGACGATGCCGACAACCCGCTACGCCTGGTGTACGGCAACGAAGGCGCGGAGGCGGACCTGAGGAGTTTCGAGCGGAGGTTCGGGTGCCGGGTGGTGGACGCCTTCGGTTCCACGGAAGGCGGCATCGGCTTCTCCCGCACTCCCGAAACGCCGCCGGGTTCGCTGGGTCCTCTGCCTCCAGGCGTTGCGGTGGTGGACCAGGCGGGGCGCGTGTGCCCTCCCGGTGTCGTCGGGGAGCTGGTCAACACGGCGGGCGCGGGCGCATTCGCGGGCTACTACCGCGATCCGGCGGCGGACGCCGAACGGATGCGCGACGGCTGGTACCACACGGGCGACCTCGCCTACGTGGACGAGGACGGCTATTGCTTTTTCGCGGGCCGCCTCGGCGACTGGCTCCGCGTGGACGGCGAAAACCTCGGCACAGCCCCGATCGAACGCGTCCTGCTGCGGCACCCGGCGGTCGCCGAGGCGGCGGTGTACGGCGTCCCCGACCCCGTAACGGGCGACCAGGTGATGGCCGCCCTCGTGCTCACCCGCCCGCTCGACCCAGCGGAGTTCGGCGACTTCCTGGCCGAACAGTCCGACCTGGGCCCGAAACAGGTGCCCGCCTTCGTGCGGATCATCCCCCGACTCCCGAAGACGGCCACGTTCAAGACCGTCAAACGCCTGTTGGCCGTAGAGGGCGTGCGCTGCCCCGATCCGGTGTGGGTACGGACGGATGGGGTTTACGCACCGTTCTGCGGACAGCATCCCCACATCGGGCGAGCGAACGTCAGTCCACCGCGTTGATCGGCCGCAACCTCCGCGGCCCGGTGTCCGGCCGCGCCGGCGGCGGACCCAGCACCACCCGCGCGTTCGCCACGAACGCACCCGCCGGAGACGCCATCACCGGATCCAGGCTCAACGACCGCACCTCGGGGTTGTCCTCCGCCAGCGCCGCCACCCGCAACACCATGTCCTGCAACGCCGCGAGGTCCGCGGGTTCGTCACCGCGGTAGCCGGTCAGCAGCGGCGCGCTCTTCGGCTCGCGCACCAGCGTCGCGGCATCGACGTCCGTCAGCGGCACCGCGCGGTACGCCCTGTCCCCGAGCAGCGTGCTCACCAGACCCGACAGGCCGAACGACACCAGCGAACCGAACGACGGGTCGTCCTGCAGCCCGATGAAGCACGAGATGCCCTTGGGCGCCATCTTCTGCACGTACACGTCGTCCTCGTGGGAGACGTCGCGCAGATCTCGGTACGCGCGGCGGACGGCGTCCTCGGAGGCCAGGTCGAGCCGCACACCCGCGAGATCGGGACGCCCCCGCAGCCGCTCGTCCACGGCCTTCATCGCGACGGGATAACCCAGCTCCTCCGCCGCCGCGACGGCCGCGTCCGCGCTGGAGATCACCTTGAACGGCACCACGTCGATGCCGTAGCAGCCCAGCAGCCGCACGACGTCCGCGTCCTCCAGCACGACGTTGCTGTCCTGCCCGTCGAGGATCTCGCGCACGATGTCCTGCGCGGCCTCGGCGTGCACCCCCGCCGGACGGATGAGGTGCCCCTGCGGCCGCTGCCGCCACGCCGCGTACCGCACGACCCGCGCCAGCGCGGCCACCGCGCGTTCCGGGCTGGAGAACGACGGGATCGAGCCCTTGCCCGGCGCCCCGTCCGGGCCGGCGACCGCCAGCTCCGCGGGAATCCCTTCGACGGCGAGGAAGGTCGAGACGATGGGCTTGTGCAGGTTCAGCTCCTGCACGGCCTCCCGCAGAGCACGCGCGTACGCCGAACCCGGCGTCGCCACCGGCGGCACGAACACCGCGACGAGCGCGTCCGTGTCCGGCGAGTTCAACGCCTCGCGCACGGCCGAGGCGAACTCCTCGGGCCCCGCCTGCGCGCCGATGTCCACCGGGTCGAACGCCAGCCGCAGCCCCTGCGCCCGCGCGGTGTCGGCGGCCAGCAGGCCGATCGCGCTGGAGTTGCCCACGATCCCCACGCGCGGCCCGGCGGGCAGGGGCTGGTGCGCGAAGACGAGCGCGGTGTCGAACAGCTGCGCCAGGTTCTCGACGCGCACGACCCCCGCCTGCTCGAACAGCGCCTGCACGCTCGACTCGTCGACCTCGGCGGAGTTCGCGGCGAGCTGCGGACGGACGGCGTGCCGCCCGGATTTCACCGCGACGATCGGCTTCGTCCGGCCGAGCCGCCGCGCGAGCCGCGCGAACTTGCGCGGGTTGCCGAAGGATTCCAGGTACAGCAGGACGAGGTCGGTGTCCGGGTCGGTTTCCCAGTACTGCAGGAGGTCGTTGCCGGAGACGTCGGCGCGGTTCCCGGCGGAGACGAACGTGGACAGCCCGAGCCCGCGGGATTCGGCGTCGGCGAGGATCGCCGTGCCCAGCGCACCCGACTGGCAGAAGAACCCGGCGCGCCCACGAGCGGGCAGGCGCGGCGCGAGGGTCGCGTTGAGGCGCACGGAGGAATCGGTGTTGAGCACGCCGAGCGCGTTCGGCCCGACGACGCGCATGCCGTGGGCGCGGGCCTCGCCGACCAGGCGCAGCTCGGCGTGCAGGCCGTGCGGCCCGGCCTCGGCGAACCCGGCGGTGACGATGACGAGCGTTTTCACGCCCTTCACGAGCGCCCCGTCGAGCACGGCTTCGACCTGGTCCGCGGGCACGGCGACGACGGCGAGGTCGACGGGGTCGGGGATCTCCAGCACCGATTTGTAGGCGCGAACCCCGCGCACGGAGCGGTGCTCGGGGTTGACGGGGTAGACGGTGCCGGCGAAGTCCGCGGCGAGGAGGTTGGAGAAGACGACGTAGCCGATCTTGGTGGGATCGGTGCTGGCGCCGATGACGGCGACCGAGCGGGGGTGGAGGAGGTTGTGCACGCTGCGGGCTTCCGCGGCCTGTTCCCGCGCGCGGGCGACGGCGAGGGATTCCTCGGTGGGGTCGATGTCGAACTCGAGGTGCAGCACGCCTTCCTCCATGGCGCGGCTGACCTGGTACCCAGCGTCGCGGAAGACGCGCACCATGGGTGAGTTCTCGGCGAGCACCTCGGCGACGAAGCGGCGCAGCCCGCATTCGGACGCCGCGGCGGCCAGGTGTTCCAGCAGGATCGAGCCGAGCCCGCGCCCCTGGTGCGCGTCGTCGACGACGAAGGCGACCTCCGCGGAAGGCCCGTCGCCGAGCCGCTCGTACCGCCCCACGGCCACGATGTCGTCCCCAAGCAGGGCGATGAACGCGACGCGGTCGTGGTGGTCCACGGTGGTGAAGCGCTCGAGGTCCCGCTGCGGGATGCGGGGGTACGCGCCGAAGTACCGCAGGTAACGGGTGCGCTCCGAAAGCCGCCCGTGGAAGGCGACGAGCCGGTCGGCGTCACTCGGCACGATCGGTCGCAAGTGGACGGTGCCCCCGTCGGAGAGCACCACGTCGGCCTCCCACTGGCGGGGGTAGTCGTACGGATCGCGCGGGACGTGCTTGGCGCCGGTGTCGTCGCCGGTGCTCGTGGTGGTGTCGCCGGTGCTCATGCTGCTTCAGCCTCTCGGCCCTGGTCCGTCGTTGCCCATTCCTGTCACTTCCCGCCCGCGCCTTGCTTCCCAGTGTGGGTCATCGCCGCCCCCGGCGGTTTCCCCCGCTCGCCCGGCTTATCACCTCCGGGAGGCATCCCGTCGCTGCGCGGGTCCGTTCGCCCAGCGGTTTCCCGCACTCGCGCCACACCTCCGGCTCAGGCTGCGCCTGGTTGTTCCCGCAGCCTCGATGGGGCCTCCACTTCCCCCGGCGGCCTCCCTCCAATGCTCCGAGGCCGCTCCCCTTGCACCACCGCATTCAGGCCCCCACCTCCTCTGGCGCGCGGCCTGCCGGAGCCGAAGTCCGTGTCGCCGTCGCCCCAATGGGGCCCCACCTCCTCCGGCGCGCGGCCCGCCGGAGCCGAAGTCCGTGTCGCCGTCGCCCCAATGGGGCCCCCACCTCCTCCGGCGCGGCCCGCCGGTCCCGTCCCCGCCACCCGTCACCTCCCCAGGCGATTCGCCCCGGAGCCCGTGTCACCGCCGCCCGGCGGCTCCCCGCTCGCGCCACCCCGCTAGTCCCTCGGGTCGTCCGGGTCGAGGCCGTGCAGGGGGAAGACCGCGCGGCGCGTGTCCCGGATCGCGATGTCCACCGGGTCGTCGTCGGCGTCGCCCCACGGGCGGTGGGCCGGGTCGGCTCCGTCGGTCATCTCGCGGGGCAGCTCGGCCTGCGGCGCGGCCTTGCGCACGAGGTCGGCCCAGCCCGGCGGGATCGGGGTCTCCGGCGGCACGTCCCGGTCGAGCACGGTCGCCAGCAGGTGGGTCCACGAGCGCGGCACCACGCGGATCAGCTGGTACCCGCCACCGCCGACGGCGAGCCACCGGCCGCCCGTGTACCGCTCGGCGAGGTCCCGCAGCGTCGAGTAGATCGCACGGTGCCCGTCGACGGTGAGGGACAGGTCGGCGAGCGGGTCCTCCTCGTGGGAGTCCACCCCGCACTGGGTGACGAGCAGCTGGGGCCGGAACGCTTCGAGCACCGACGGCACGACCGCGTGGAACGCCCGCAGCCAGCCCGCGTCGCGCGTGCCCGGCGGCAGGGGGAGGTTGACCGCGCAGCCCTCGGCCTCGCCGGTCCCCACCTCCGCCGAATACCCGGTGCCGGGCCACAGCGTGAACGGGTGCTGGTGGAGCGAGACCGTCAGCACGCGCGGGTCGTCGTAGAACGCGGCCTGCACCCCGTCGCCGTGGTGGACGTCGGTGTCGATGTAGGCGATGCGGTCGAAGCCGTGTTCGAGCAGCCACGAGATGGACACGGCGCAGTCGTTGTAGACGCAGAAACCGGCCGCGTGATCCCGCATCGCGTGGTGCAGCCCACCGGCGATGTTGACGGCGCGGCGCGCCTCGCCCTCCGCGATCTTCCGCGCGGCGAGCAGTGTCGAGCCGACGACCAGGGCCGACGAGTCGTGCATGTCGCTGAAGACCGGGTTGTCCGCGGTGCCGAGGCCGTGACCGACGTCCCAGCCCGCCATCGGCGCCTGCTTGACCGCCTCCAGGTACTCGGGGGCGTGCACGCGGAGGAGTTCCGTCTCACTCGCGGGCTCGGGAACCAGCAGGGGGACGCCGTCGAGGACGCCCAGTTCGGTGGCCAGCCGGATGGTCAGCTGCAGCCGGACGGGGTTGAACGGGTGGTCGCCGCCGAGGTCGTAGCCGAGCAGCGACGGGTCCCAGACGACGGCGGGCGGCTCCATGCGCTCCGATCGTAGCCGGGGTCGGCGCGGTCGGGCCGCCCCCGATCACCTCGGCTGAGTGTCGGTGCCAGGCACTACCATGGATTCCTGCGGACGAAGGGGACATCGTGAACGATCTCATCGACACCACAGAGATGTACTTGAAAACCATCTTCGAGCTTGAAGAAGAGGGTGTCGTGCCGCTCCGCGCCCGCATCGCCGAGCGGTTGGAGCAGAGTGGGCCCACGGTGAGCCAGACCGTGGCCCGCATGGAACGGGACGGCCTGGTGCGCGTCGCCGACGACAGGCACCTGCAGCTCACCGACCACGGCCGGGAGCTGGCGATCGCCGTGATGCGCAAGCACCGGCTCGCCGAGCGGCTGCTGCTCGACGTCATCGGCCTCGAGTGGGAGCAGGTGCACACCGAGGCGTGCCACTGGGAGCACGTGATGAGCGAGGCGGTCGAGCGGAAGCTGATCAAGCTGCTCAACCACCCGACCACGTCGCCGTACGGCAACCCGATCCCGGGTCTCGACAAGCTGGACCAGGGCAGCCTCCCGGCGCCCCAGCCCGAGGCGGACCTCATCCGGTTGGACGAGTTCGCCCGCGCCGGCGGGGGTGACGCCGAGATCCGGCGCATCGCCGAGCACGTCCAGATCGACGAGAAGATGATGGTCGACCTCAAGTCGGCCGGGGTCGTGCCGGGGCGCACGGTCAAGGTGGGCAGGGCCGCGGGCGGCGGCACGGTCGAGGTCAGCGGAGACGAGGCGGCCGTGCAGGTGCCGATGTCGGTGCTGCACGCGGTGCTGGCCCAGGCGCGCTGACCCGCCGGGGACGGGGAGCACCCCGCAGGGTGGCTCCCCGTGCCGCCCCCGTGGCGGGTCAGTGCCCTTTTCGCGCTGGTCAGGTGCCCTGCCGTCCCCTCGTCGCCTGCGTACTGGCCTCCGCTACTACGCGCCGCGCTTGGCCGCTGTACCTGCTGCCCTTTCTTGGGCCCGCCCCGGGCGGCCACGTCCCGGCCGTCCCCGCGCTGGCCGCTCCGATCGGCCGCTTCCCGGCCGTTCCCACGCTGGCCGCTCCGATCGGCCGCCTCCCGGCCGTTCCCACGCTGGCCGCTCCGATCGGCCGCCTCCCGGCCGTTCCCACGCTGGCCGCCTCGGTCGGTCCCTGCGCTGCCCGCCCCGCCTGCCTGCGTACCTGCCGTCCTTTCGCCGACCGCCCCGGTCGGCCACGTCCCGGCCGTTCCCACGCTGGCCCGCCCCACATGCTCGCGTACCTGGCCTTTTCTCACGGCCTGCCTCGGTTGATCGCCTCACCGCCGTCCTCGGATTGCGCCCGGTCGCTCCCGCCGCTGGTGCCCGCCGCTGCCCTCCTCGGCTTGGCGGTGGCTCACCAACCTCGCCAACGTCCTCCCGTGGCGCGCTGGCCGGGCCCGGGCAGCGGCGCCACAGGTTGGGCAGGCAGGATCGGAGTGACGAGGGATCCAGCTGACACGGGCAGCGTCTCCCGGCAGGATCGGAAGACACGGGTCCGCGGAGGCAGCGCGGAGCCAGGACAGCGGGATCCCGGCGAGCAGGCCGGGACCAGCTCCGGAACATGGGGCACGGGTCCCCAGCACGAATGGATGAGGTTGAACGACATGCAGAGCCCGGTCGACGCGGAAGGGCCCGCGCAGTTCCAGGCACACGAAGCCGCCGCCGAAGCGTTCCGCTCGGTGCACGACCGGTCACCCGCCGGCGTCTGGTCCGCTCCCGGCAGGGTCAACCTGATCGGCGAGCACACCGACTACAACGACGGCTTCGTCCTGCCGTTCGCCCTTCCGCACCGCATCGCCGCCGCGGCGTCGCCGCGGGATGACCAGCTGCTGACCGTCGCCACACTTGGCTCCGACGGCCGCATCCAGCAGGCCGACCCGGTGTCGATCCCCGACCTGGCGCCGGGCAAGGTCGAGGGCTGGGCCGCCTACCCCGCCGGCGTCGCGTGGGTCCTGCGCGACCAGGGCATCACGCGCGGCGCCGACGTCGTGCTGGCCGGTGACGTGCCGACGGGAGCCGGCTTGTCGTCCTCGCACGCGCTCGAGTGCGCCGTGTCGCTCGCCCTGCTGGGACTCCACGGCCAGGAGCTGGACGAGCCCGGCACGCCGGACCGGATGCAGATCGCCCGCTGGGTCCAGCACGCCGAGAACGACTTCGTCGGCGCCCCGACCGGCCTGCTCGACCAGACCGCGTCGCTGTGCTGCACCGAATCGCACGTGCTCTTCCTCGACGTGCGGTCCGGCGAGCGTGAGCAGGTTCCCTTCGACGCGGCGGCCGTCGGGCTGCGGGTCATGGTCATCGACACGCGCACCAAGCACTCCCACAGCGAGTCCGGCTACGGCGAACGCCGGCGCGGTACCGAACGCGCCGCGGAGCTGCTCGGCATCAAGGCCCTGCGCGACGTCGCACTCGCCGACCTGGACGCCACTCTCGAACGCCTGCCCGCTGCGCTCGCCCCGTTGGTCCGGCACGTCGTGACCGAGAACCAGCGCGTGCTCGACGTGGTGGACCTGCTGCACGACGGCCGGATGCAGGACATCGGTCCGTACCTGGACGCCTCACACACGAGCATGCGTGACGACTACCGGATCTCCACCGCCGAACTCGACACCGCAGTCGACGCGGCCCGCGAGGCGGGGGCGCTGGGCGCGCGCATGACCGGAGGCGGGTTCGGCGGCTCCGCGATCGCCCTCGTGCCCGAGGCGAAGCTCGACGCCGTCGAGGCGAGCGTGACGGCGGCGTACGAGCGCGAAGGCTGGCGTGCTCCGCGCACGTTCGTCGCCATCCCGTCGGCCGGAGCACGACGCGACATCTGACGGCAGGCACAGGCGCCGCCTGTGCGGGGCTCACAGCACGATGGTCCAGACTGTGCGCCACCACCTCCTCAAGCAGTCTCCGAGAAAGGCTTCCGACAACTCATGGCCCTCAAACTGATCGTCACCGGCGGTGCCGGCTACGTCGGCAGTGTCTGCACGGCCCGCCTCCTGGAAGCCGGGCACGAGGTCGTCGTGGTGGACGACCTGTCGACCGGCCACGCCGACGCCGTCCCCGACGGCGCGCGGTTCGTCGAGGGCGATGCCGCCGAGGCCACCGCCTCCCTGCTCGGCGAAGGGTTCGACGGGGTGCTGCATTTCGCCGCCAAGTCACTCGTGGGCGAGTCGATGACCGACCCGGCGAAGTACTGGCACGGTAACGTCATCACCTCCATCCGCCTGCTCGACGCGATGCGCGACCACGGCACCCCGCGACTGGTGTTCTCCTCCACCGCGGCCACCTACGGCGAGCCGGAAAGCTCGCCGATCAAGGAGACCTCGCCCACCCGGCCGACCAACACCTACGGCGCCTCGAAGCTCGCGATCGACCACGCCATCACGAGCTACGCCCGGGCCCACGGGCTCGCCGCCGTCAGCCTCCGCTACTTCAACGTGGCGGGTGCCTACGGCAGCTACGGCGAGCGGCACACGACCGAGACGCACCTGATCCCGCTCGTGCTGCAGGTCGCCAGTGGCAACCGGGAGGACGTCAAGATCTTCGGTGACGACTACCCGACCGACGACGGCACGGCCGTGCGCGACTACATCCACGTCGTCGACCTCGCCGACGCGCACCTGCTGGCACTCCAGCACGCCGTGGCCGGGGAACACCGCGTCTACAACCTCGGCAACGGCACGGGGTTCTCCGTCCAGCAGGTGATCGAGACCTGCCGCGAGGTCACCGGCCACCCGATCCCGGCCGCGGTGGCGCCGCGCCGGGCGGGTGACCCTGCCGTGCTCGTGGCGTCCAGCGACCGGGCGCGCGAGGAGCTGGGGTGGAAGCCGGAGCGCGCCGACCTGACCGGCATCGTGGCCGACGCGTGGCGCTTCGCCCAGGAACGGCGCAACGCCTGAGCCTGGACTCCGGCTGACCGGGCACTGGCCTCGCTCCTGGGATGGGCACGGTCGGGCACCCCAGGAGCTGGGGTGGAAAACCCGAATGTGCCCACCTGCCGGCATCCTCGCCGACGCGTGGCGCCTCGCCGAGGAGGGACGCGACGCCTGACGTCGACTTCCGGTTGACGAAGCGCCGCCCCGAGCCTGGGTAGGCGTGGCGTCCCTGGCTGACTGGCTCCAGCCGCGATCCCGCAGTGGCGTGGCGTGCACAACCGGGCACGCGCGGAGCCCGGGGGAACCGGAACGTGCCCACCTGACCGGCATCCTCGCCGACGCCGGGCGCCTCGCCCGGGATGACGGCTTCCGGCTGACCGGCTCCAGTCGGTATCGTGCGGTGGGCGTGGTGTGCACGACCTCGCACCACCCCCGCTCCTGCGAGCACGACGGCTCGTGGGCCTTGCTCCGCCGGACGTTGTGCCCGTGCCCCGAGATCGCGCATTCCTCAGGCCGGCTCGTTCTCGGGCGGCGGGAAGATGTCCGGATGGTGCTCGTGCTGGGCGAGCGTCCGGAGCCGGTCCGGGGGCATGGACGTCGAACGACAGCGCTCCAGCAGGTCTGCCAGCACGTGGCCGGGACTCGCTTCGAGCGCGTTGTCCAACGCGATCCCGGCCAGCGCTCCCTCACCCCGCAAGTACGCCGAGTACGCCAGCAACACAGCCGGTTCGGCGCGTTCCGGTGCCGGGATGCGGCGGACCAGCTCTAGCCAGAGACGTTCCGCGTCACGGCTGCAATGCGGCACCCTCGCGGCGGCCAGGCCGGCGTCCCGGATGTAGGGATCGCACAGCGCCATCGCCAGTTCGACGAGCTGCTCGTCCGAAAAGGACAGATCTCCGCGCCTCACCGCCTCTATCGCGGCTCTGACCGCCTTCGCGTAGCCCGGTGTCAGCGCTGCCGGTGGCACCGACGGGTCGAGCGCGTCGATCGCCGCGTTCAACATCTCGGTCCGGCGCGCGAGAGCCTCGGGATCGTCCGGTGCCAGCTGCCGGAGCAGATCCTCCCTGCTGCGGTACGTGACGCCGCCCTGCATCGCGATCGTCGCGGCCGCGACGGTGCTCAAATCGTCCGGCAGTGTGCCTCCGCAGTCCTTTTCCCGATAACAGCACCAGGGGGCGCCGCCGCGGATCTCCGGCGTCCAGGTCGCGTGCCGCACCGGGATCCGCAGCTCCTCGAACGCCTCCCCCAGCAGGTCGACCAGGAGCCTGTGCGGCGGACCGGACGAGGGTGGCGGCTGTGCGGGGTGGTTGCCGACGACGACGATTTCCACCGCTTGCAAGCCGTTGTGGCCGAACACGTCCATCACCGCACACACGGCGTCGGGTTCCTTACCTTCCGGCGGCAGGTCGGCCCGGACCATCGAGCGCAACCGCCTGCCCTCGGCACCGGTGAGCCCGAGCAACAGGAGCGAGTCCGCGGGCCGGAATCCGAGCAACGGTGGCAGGGAAGCGATCAGTTCGGCCGGGTCGGCCAGGGTGATGGTGGGCAGCGCGCCGTCGAGGGTGTTCGTCGTGGTGGTCATGTCTCCACGATGGACGATCGGGGCGCGGGATGGGGGAAAAGTTTGGTCGCCTGTGGATAACCGGGGTGATGTGGACAAGTCGGACCAGCTCGGCGTGAACCGCCGCACCATTATCGGAATGTCCACATGAGACCCTCGCCCAGAGCACGCACGCGAGCCCGTGCTGGAAATCCGGACGAGCACAGTTCGAATGGGCAGCTGTCGGCGCCCACTGCGCCGCCCTCGAAATGCAGGCAACCGCCTTTGGGGCACCCGTTCACACCCACGTCTCCACCCCAGGGTGGAGACGCGAATCAACCCTCCAACCACCTCCACGCCGACGCGCACGGCGCACCTCCGGCGGGACGCTGGCACGAGCAACCGGAAAGGAGGAACCTTGAACATCAGCGAGCTCCTGCTGTACATCGTCATCCTGGTGCTCGTCCTGTGGCGCGTCGTGTACCGGCAACTGCGGGGCAGCACCATCACCATCCGGGGACTCACGTTGATCCCCGTCATCCTGGTCGTCCTGGGTGTGGCGAACTGCGCACGTGTCCTCCCGCAGGCCTCCGGCAGGGAAATCGCGCTGCTCGTGGCGGACCTGGCCATCCTGCTGGTGCTCGGCGTCGCCCGCGCGGCCAGCACGCGGCTCGGGCTGCGGAACGGCTACGCGTTCCAGAAGGGCACCTCGCTGACACTCGTCCTGTGGCTGGTGACCGTCGCGATCCGCGTCGGGTTCGCTGCGGCAGGCGCGTCGCTCGGCGCCGCCGGAGCGCTCACCTCCGCGTCGGTGCTGCTGTCGGTGGGCCTGAGCATCGGGGTACAGAACGTGTTGATCTACCAGCGGGCACGCCGCCGGGAGCTGCCGATCGCGGTGCGACGTGTTGCGGCATCCTGAACGACATGACGCCGGGCCTCACCCGGGACCGGTTCGCGCCGCTCCTGGACTCGCTGCGCTGGCTGCTCGTGTTCGTCCCGCTGGCCAGTATTGTGCCCAAGCTCGACGGCACGACGTGGCCGCTCGCGGCTGTCGCACTCGTGTCCTCGGTCCCACTGCTGTGGCTGCCGTCGCGACCGTCGTGGTTGCTGCCCATTTCGCTGATCGTGCTGGCGGGGGCGGGCGGTGCCCTGTGGGTGTACGAGCCCAACGGACCTGCCGTGGTGATCGTCTACACCGCGCTCTTCTACGCGGCCCGGCTCCTCAGCCTGCCCGCGGCGAGCGCGGCGGGTGCGGTCACGCTGACGGCAACGAGCTTCCTGATCTCCTACTACCGGCTGGGCCTGCGCAACGCGCTGCTCGACCTGGCCCTGATCGCGGTCGCCGTGCTGCTGGGTCTCAACCGGCGAGCCCGCAGGGCCCGGCTCGAACAGACCGAGCTGGCCCTCGCCCGCGCCCGCACGGCGGCCGAGGAACACGCGGTCGCCGCGAGGCTCGCCGAGCGGGCGCGGATCGCGAGGGAGTTGCACGATGTGCTCGCCCACTCGCTGTCCGGCCTCGCGCTGAACCTGCAGAGCGCACGCCTGATGCTGGTCCGTGACGGAGCGAGCCCTGAAACGCTGGCGCAGATCGAGCGCGCGCAGCAGCTCGCCGCGGAGGGGCTCGCCGAAGCCCGGAACGCGGTCGCGACGCTGCGCGACGACCTGGTACCGCTCGAAAGCGCCGTGGCGGACCTCGTGACCGCGTACCGCCTCGACACCGGTGCCGCCGCGGACCTGACGGTGCACGGCGAACCGCGACCCGTGGCGACAGCGGCGAGCACAGCCGTCGTCCGCGCGGTTCAGGAGGCGCTGGCCAACACCCGCAAGCACGCCACCGGAGCCCCGGTGACGGTCGAGCTGGCCTTCACCCCGGACGAGGTCACCGTCACCGTGCTCGACCGGCAGGGGCGGCGGCCCCGACCCGGTGGCCCCGCGGGTTACGGTTTGCGCGGGATGCGCGAGCGTGCCGAGTTGCTCGGCGGCCGGCTGACCACGGGGCCTGGGGAGGACGGATGGCAGGTGCGGTTGACGGTTCCGGCGTGAAACCGCTGCGGGTCGTGCTCGCCGATGACCAGGCGGTGGTCCGAGAGGGCCTGGTCACCCTGCTCGGGCTGCTGCCGGGGATCGAGGTGGTGGGCGCGGCGGGAGACGGTGACGAGGCGCTCGAGCTGGTCGCCGCGCTCCGTCCCGACGTGCTGCTGATCGACCTCCGGATGCCGCGTTGTGACGGGGTCACCGCGACGCGGCGGGTGCGGGCCGAACACCCGGCGACCGAGGTGGTGGTGCTGACGACCTACGCGGACGACGAGTCGCTGCTGGCGGCGCTGCAGGCCGGGGCGCGGGGCTACCTCACCAAGGACGCCGACGCCGACTCGATCGCGGGAGCGTTGCGTTCCGCGGCGAGCGGGATGTCCACTGTGGACGCACAACTGCAGCTGAGGCTCGTCGAGGCGGCCGCCCGGTCGCACATTCCCAGCACCGACGAGATCGAAGGGCTCACCACACGCGAGATCGAGGTGCTCCGCCTCATCGCGGGCGGACTGTCCAACGCGGAGATCGCCCACATGCTGTTCATCAGCGAGGCCACGGTGAAAACGCACGTCAACCACCTGTTCGCGAAGGCGGGGTTGCGAGACCGGGCGCAGGCGGTGGCTTTCGCGTACCGCACCGGGCTGGTGCAGCACTAACCGAACGGTCTACTCGATCAACCTAACGGTCTACTCGGCGTGCCGATCCGGCCGATCCGGGTCACGCTTGCTGCCATGTTCTGGCGTACCGGACTGCCCGCGATCGTCGCGGTGCTGGTCGCCTTCGCCCTCGTCGCCGGTTCACGCGGGCTCGGCGAGCCGCCGCCGCAGGCCGTCGTCGCCCAGCCCGCGCCACCGCCCAGCAGCACCCCGCCGTCACTCGATCCGGGCGTGGTGACGGCGGCGGTCAATGAGGTCGCGCCCGGCACCGACCTCGCGTTCGCGCTGTACGACGAGCAGACCGGGCAATCTCTCGCGTCGGTGAACGGGGACCAGCAGTTCTACACCGCTTCACTGGTGAAGCTGTTCATCGCGCTGGACGCCCTGCAACGGAACGAGTGGCATCCGAGTGAACGGCTGGGCGCGAACCTCACCGAAATGCTGTCCGCGAGCGACGACGGCATCGCCGAGGCGTTGTGGGAGTACGGAGGCCGCTCCGCCATCATCACCCGGATGGTGCAGCTGATCGGCTTGGCGCACACGCGCCCGCCGACGTTCAGCGATCAGTGGGAGATGACGAAGACGACCGCCGACGACCTCGTCGCGGTGTACCGGTTCCTCGTCGAGCGGGTGCCGGACGAGGCGCGGGGCCTCGTCCTCGGCGCGATGGCCGGGGCGCAGAACCCGGCCGCCGACGGGTTTCCGCAGTACTTCGGCATCCCCGACGGTCTGCCGGACCTGCCCAGGGCCGTCAAGCAGGGCTGGATGACGATCCAGCGGGCCGTCGTGCTGAACACGACCGGCCTGGTCGACTCGCGCTACGTCGTCGTACTGCTCGCGGAGCTGCCGCTGGAGACCTCCTACGCACGGGGAAGGGCCGCACTCACCGCCGGCATCGCCGCACTCGCACCTGTCCTCGGGCACTAGACTGCGCGCTCGTGTCCGAACAACCCAAGCTCCGGCGGCGCGTCGCGGAAGCCGCGGAAGCGGTGCTGCGCAAGCAGAAATTCGTCGCCCCGGTGGACGTGCTGGTGGGTCTGCGCTGGCTTCCGGCCGCGGCCGTGGAGGACTGGCGGCGCGGCCGCCCCGGCGCGCTCGCCGACCGCCTGCCGGTGGACACGGCGAAGGCGCTGGCGGCCCTCGAGCACCTGAGCGACTGGGCGCGGGAACGCGGGCTGCAGGCGAGTGAAGCCACCTACCTCGCGGGCACCCGGGACCGCCGGCCACTCGTGTTCGCGGAAAACGAAGCCCTGCAACGGATCTTCCGCATCCACTGGGTCTCGACCGACTTGTCGGACAAACAGCGCGAAAAGCTCGAAGCACGGCAGAACCAGGCGCCCGACCTCGTCGTGATGATGTCACTGAACGATTCCGCGTGCGACAGCTGCGGAATTCAGCTCCCCGCGAGCGAATTCCACTACGAGGAGGAAGGCCGGTGGCTCTGCCTTTCCTGCGCCGACTTCGACCACCTCGTGTTCCTGCCCTCGGGCAACGCCGCGCTGTCGCGTCGCGCGAAGAAGGAAAGCACGCTCGCCGTGCTCGTGACCCGGTTCAACAAGCGGCGGAAACGCTTCGAGCGACAGGGAATCCTGGTCGAAGAAGCCGCGCTCGAACGGGCTGAGGCGCAATGCCTGGCCGACGAGGACGTCCGAGCGCGGCGCCGGGAACGCGACGCGGTGCGCCGCGCAGCGCAGGACGTCGAGTTCCAGGCGGCGATGGCGGCCGAGATCCGGCGCCTCTTCCCCGGCTGCGCCCAGGAAAGGGCGCAGGCTATCGCGGCTCACGCCGGAACTCGCGGCAGCGGCCGGGTGGGCCGGTCCGCGGCGGGCCGCGCACTGGACGAGGAGGCCGTGCGGCTCGCCGTCATCGCCTCGATCCGCCACGAGGACACCGACTACGACGCGATGCTCATGGCCGGGGTGCCGCGTGCCGAGGCGCGCGAGCGCATCCGCGGCGACATCGACCGGGTGCTCGCGCGATGGGAAACGCCCTAGCCGAAACCCCTAGCCGTGGGCGATGTAGGCCTGGAGTTGCTCCTGACTGGTCTCCAGTTCCTCCATCCGGGTCTTCACGACGTCACCGATGCTGACTATGCCCGCGAGCCTGCCGTCCTCGATGACCGGGACGTGCCGGATCCGCCGCTGCGTCATGAGCACGCTCAGATCGTCCACCGAGTCACGCGGCGTGCACGTGGCGACAACCGTCGTCATGATCTCCGAGACCGGCCGCGACAACAGCACTTCACCGCGTTCGTGCAGCTTGCGCACCACATCGCGCTCCGAGACGATGCCCACCACCCCACCGGAGCCGACGACGGGCATCGCCCCGATGTTGTGCTCGGCGAGCCCCGCGAGCAACCCGGCGACGGTGGTGTCCGGGGACACGGTCGCCACCGCACTGCCCTTGGCCCGCAACACGTCCGCGATCCGCATCCGGCACCTCCCGAAGAAGTGATCTGCTTCACACCAGGTTAGGGGGCGGACCGCTTCGGCAAAAGCCACGATTCGGGCGACGCAGTCCCCGACCGACGGTAATCGGACCGGCACGGAGGCGGCACCCGACCTGGCAGACTGAGGGGCATGGCTGACGAAGACCCGTTCCTGTGGCTCGAGGACGTGACCGGCGAAACGGCGCTCGACTGGGTTCGCGCGCGCAACGCCGAGACGCTGGAGGAGATGGGCCGGAGCGAGCGGTTCACGCGACTCCAGGCGGAACTCCGCGAAGTGCTCGACGCCGACGACCGCATCCCGTACGTGCGCAGGCGCGACGAGTACTTCTACAACTTCTGGCAGGACGCGGACAACCCGCGCGGGTTGTGGCGCCGTACGACGCTAGAGGAGTACCGCAAGGAGCGCCCGGCCTGGGAGATCCTGCTCGATGTGGACGCACTCGCCGAGCAGGAGGGCGAGAACTGGGTCTGGCAGGGCGCGACCGTGCTGCGTCCTGGGTTCCGGCGCGCGCTCGTGGAACTGTCGCGGGGCGGGGCCGATGCGACGGTGGTGCGGGAGTTCGACCTGGAGAGCCGTGAGTTCGTGCCGGACGGTTTCCAGCTGCCCGAGGCCAAGAGCCGCGTCGGCTGGATCAACGAGGACCTGATCTACGTCGGCACCGATTTCGGGGAAGGTTCCCTGACCACGTCGGGATATCCGCGGGTGATGAAGGAATGGCGCCGCGGCACGCCGCTGTCCGAGGCCGTCACCGTGTACGAGGGCAAGCTGGAGGACGTCGCGGCCTTCGCCTACCACGACCCGACCCCCGGGTTCGAACGCGATTTCGTCGGCAGCTCCCCGGATTTCTACCGAGTCCACAAGTACCTCCGCACGGACGGCGAACTGGTGCGCATCGACGTGCCCGAGGACGCGCAGACCGAGGTCCACCGCGAGTGGCTGCTGATCCGCACGCGCTCGCCGTGGCAGCTGGAGGACAGGGTGTACGAGGCGGGCACGCTGCTCGCCGCCCGGTTCGACGACTACCTCGCCGGTTCACGCGAGCTGACAGTGGTGTTCGAGCCGGATGCGCACACGTCGTTGGAGGCCTACGACTGGACGCGCAACCACCTCCTGCTCACGACGTTGTCGGACGTCCGCACCGAACTGCACGTGCTGACGCCGGCCGAGGGGTGGCGGCGGGAGCCGATGCCGGCGGGCCCGGAACTGGGCGTCGCGCAGATCGTCGACACCGATCCCGACTCCAGTGACGAATTCCTGGTCAGCACCAGCGGTTTCACCGATCCGCCGACGCTCTCCTACGGTCACGTCGGCGGCGCCATCGAGGTGCTCAAGCAGTCGCCGGAGCGGTTCGACAGCGAGGGCATGACGGTGGACCAGTACTTCGCCACCTCGCGCGACGGCACGCAGATCCCGTACTTCGTCGTGCGGCCGCGAGCCGAAGGCGGCCCGACGATGCTGACCGGGTACGGCGGTTTCGAGGTGTCCCGCCTGCCCGACTACAGCGGCGTGCTCGGCCGGGGCTGGCTGGCCCGCGGCGGTACGTACGTGCTCGCCAACATCCGTGGCGGCGGTGAGTACGGGCCGTCGTGGCACACGCAGGCCATGAAGGAAAACCGTTACCTGGTGTACGAGGACTTCGCCGCGGTGGCGCGGGACCTCGTCGACCGCGGCATCACCACCCGCGAGAAGCTGGGCACGCACGGCGGCAGCAACGGCGGCCTGCTGATGGGCGTCATGCTCACGCGCTACCCCGAGTTGTTCGGGGCCATCGTGTGCCAGGTGCCGTTGCTGGACATGCGCCGCTACCACCTGCTGCTCGCGGGCGCCTCGTGGATGGCCGAATACGGTGACCCGGACGACCCGGAGCAGTGGGAGTACATCGGGAAGTACTCGCCTTACCAGAACGTCCACAGTGGACGAGATTACCCGCCGACGTTGTTCATGACGTCCACCCGCGACGACCGCGTGCACCCCGGCCACGCGCGCAAGATGGTGGCCAAGATGCGGGAGCTCGGGTACGACGTGCGCTACCACGAGAACATCGAGGGCGGGCACGGCGCGGCCGCGGACAACGAGCAGCTGGCGCAGAAATGGGCCCTGCTGTTCGAGTTCCTGTGGTCGCAGCTGAAGTGCTGACGGCTCAGGGCAGCAGGACGATCTTCCCGCGGGTGTGCCGCTGTTCGAGCTCGGCGAAGGCGTCGGCGACCCGGTCCAGCGGGTACGTGGCCGCGATGGGAAGCTCGACGTCGCCGGACGCGACGAGGCCGGCCATCTCGGTGAGCACCTCGCGGGTGGACGCCGCCATGCTGCCCTCGGCCTTCGCGCCGAGTTCGGCCGCCTTGTCGAACGCGATGATGGTGTCGATCCGGTCGGGCGGGATGCCGAGGTCGACGGCGAGCTGGACGTACTGCGGGCCGAACAGGTCGATGAAGGCGTCGACGGGACCGGCTTCCTGAAGCCGTTCCGCGATGCCGTCGCCGTAGTGGACCGGGATGACGCCGTGCGCGGTGAGCCACTCGTCGTTGGCGGGGGACGCGATACCGAGCACGCGCACGCCGCGCCGCCGGAGCAACTGCACGACGAGCGTGCCGACGCCACCGGCGGCCGCGGACACGGCGACGGTCTCGCCGGGTTTCGGGTCCACAGCGCGGACCGCGGCGTAGGCCGTGCAGCCCACGACGTACAACGCACCTGCCTGTTCCCAGCTCAGCCCGGCTGGTTTCGGGATGAGCTGCGACGCGGGCACGACGACGTGCGTCGCCTGGCTGGACCGCTGCCAGGAGTAGCCGAGCACTTCGTCGCCGACCTGGAAGTCCGTCACGCCCTCGCCCAGCACAGCGACGACACCGGCGAGGTCGCTGCCCTGCCCGGACGGCAGTGTGCCGGGGAAACGCTCGTGCATGAGCCCCTTACGGATCGCGGCTTCGCCGGGGTTGATCCCGGCTGCCTTGACGGCGACGAGCACCTCGCCCGCCGCCGGCTCGGGCACCGGCAGCTCGGCGATGTACAGCACGTCGCGGTCGCCGTACCGGTCGAACCGGACGGCACGCCTGGTGGTCATCTACGACTCCTCTCCTGCGCGGCGGCGCGGAGTGTGGCGAGTGTGGTGGCGAGGTGGTCGAGCGCTTCCCGCCGAAGTGGTGGCGTGGCGAAGAAGTCCGCCAGCTCGCGCTCGAAGACGGTGCTCGCGGTTTCGAGCAGCGCCTGACCCTCCGGCGTGAGTTCGACGATCGACGAGCGCCGGTCGTCCGGGTTCGGCCGCCGCGCGCAGTGCCCGCGCTTCTCGAGCCGGTCCACCGCCTGACTCGCGCCGCCGACGGTGATGGCGAGCCCTTCGGCGATGTCGTACACGCGGCACCGCGGCGTGGCCCCGATGATCCGCATGACGTCGAGGCTGCCCAGCGGAAGGCCGGTTTCGTCACGCAGGCGCGCGTCGACGGCGTTCCACAGGAGGGTCTCGAAGCGCACGAGGTCGTCGAAGAGGGCCGGGAGGTTCACACCAACTAGATTAGCACATAACTAATTAGCGCTGATGTTCTTCCAGGTACTGCTCAAAGGTGATCCGGCCCACGGCGTGCTCCGGCGTGAGGTTGGCTCCGGCACGAAAGGCCCGTCCGGCTTGCCAGGTACGGGCAACGTGACGACGGGCCGTGAGTGGCGCGTGGCGGCGAGGTAGGCCCGGGCGAGGTCACGGGCATCCCGGACCTCGGGGCCACCGATGTCCGGCACACGCCCCGCGGGCGCTCCGAGCGCCAGCTCGACCAGCCGGTCCGCGACGTCACGGACGTCGATCGGCTGGAAGCGGCCCTTGAGCGTGAAGGTCACCGGCAGGCGGCGCTGGGCGGCGGTCAGGCCGGCGACGAGGTCGTGGAACTGCGTGGCGCGGAGGATGGTCCACGGCACACCGGAACGCTCGATGAGCCGTTCGGTGGCGAGCTTGGCGTTGTAGTAGAAGAACGGGATCCGGTCGATACCGACGATGGAGATGTAGACGAGGTGCGCCCGCGGGGCGGCTTCGAGGAGCCGCCGCGTCGCCTCGACGTCACCGCCCCGGCTGACGGTGCTCGCGCAGTGCACGATGGTGTCGACGCCGGCTGTCGCCTCGGCGATCCCCGCCCCCGTGCGGAGATCCCCAGTGCGCCAGGCGTACGGCGTGCCGCCCGGCGCGGGCCGCCTGCTGAGCACGCGCACCTCGCGGTCGTGGCCGAGCAACCGCTCGGCCACGACCCGGCCGAGGGTGCCGGTGCCGCCGGTGACCAGGATCTTCTCGTTCACGGCCCCGCTCCTCCGTCGATGGTTCTCTACAGGGAAGACAAGGCAGGGGACCGTTTTGTGACAAGGGCGGTGACCGACGGCTCGAGCAACAAGATCCGCGCTGACTCGAACACCAAGTTCCTGCTCAGGATCATCCACGATCGCGGAGACAGCGCCACAGCTTCGCGTCTCGAAGACCTCATCGGCCACGCCACGGGCCGCGTTCCGAGCGATGACCTCGAACGCAAGTACCAACTGTGGCGCTGTCACCAGCGAGCGACCCAGGTACGTGCCTTCGATGCCCCTACACCAGGGAAGCTCAACTGCAGGAGGCTCTACGTGGCTGCTACTGGGTCTTCAGTGGCAATTTCGCAGGCGAGTTGATCAGGCGCAGGTTCACGGACGGCATGGAGGCCCCGTTGATCCGGCGTCACCGGACAGGACTGATCGCGCATTCAGGTGTGCACCACGCACGAAATCGCGGAAACCTTGCGCACCTGCAACGCCGAACACTCGAGAATCGAGGTGATCACTTACCAGGAGCTGCTGGACAACGCTGGGCGTGCACTCGATCTGACCACGAACGCCTGACCAAACGGCCGGGGCCGGAGGTCGCGGTGTGCGACCTCCGGCCCCGGAAAATCCCCGACGATCAGCTGCAGCCCGAGGTGGCGCCGCAGCCCTCGCAGGCGTAGCACGAGCCCGCGGGCCGCATCTTCGTGCCGCAGGTCATGCACAGCGGCGCGTCGTTGGCCTTGCCGAGGTGCAGGTCCATCAGCTCGGCCGTGCTGTGCGCGACGTGCGTGTCGACCTCCGGCTTGGACTCGACCGTGCTGCGCAGCGCCTCGAGGTCCACGCTGTCCGTCGCCGGGGCGCCGTAGTCCGACGCCTCGACCTGCGCGGTGCGTTCCTCGGCGGTGAAGATGCCCAGCTGCGCCCGCTTCTCGTACGGCAGGTAGTCCAGCGCGAGCCGCCGGAACAGGTAGTCCAGCACGCTCGTCGCGATGCGGATGTCCGGGTCGTCCGTCATACCAGCCGGCTCGAAGCGCAGGTTGGAGAACTTCGAAACGTAGAACTCCAGCGGGATGCCGTACTGCAGACCGACCGAAATGGACATCGAGAACGCGTCCATGACACCGGCCAGCGTCGAACCCTGCTTGCCCAGCTTGACGAAGATCTCACCCAGCCCGTCGTCCGGGTACGAGCCCGCGTGCAGGTAGCCCTCGGCACCGCCGACGGTGAACGACAGCGTCTGGCTCGGGCGCTTCTTCGGCAGCCGCTTGCGGACCGGCTTGTACTCGACGACCTTCTCCGGCTCCGCGTCGGCCTTCGCCTCGGACTTCTTGCCCGTGGACAGCGGCTGGCCGACCTTGCAGTTGTCACGGTAGATCGCGAGCGCCTTCAGGCCCAGCTTCCAGCCCTCGAAGTAGATCTGCTCGACGTCCTCGACCGTCGCCGACTCCGGCATGTTCACGGTCTTGGAGATCGCACCCGAGATGAACGGCTGCACCGCGGCCATCATGCGCACGTGGCCCATCGGGGCGATCGAGCGCTCGCCGACCGCGCAGTCGAACACCTCGTAGTGCTCGGGGCGCAGCCCCGGCGCGTCCACGACGTGCCCGTGCTGCGAGATGTACTCGACGATGGCCTCGACCTGCTCGTCCTGGTAACCCAGCGCCCGCAGGGCGCGCGGCACCGTCTGGTTGACGATCTGCATCGAACCGCCGCCGACCAGCTTCTTGAACTTGACCAGCGAGAAGTCCGGCTCGATACCGGTGGTGTCGCAGTCCATCATGAAGCCGATGGTGCCCGTGGGCGCGAGCACGCTGGCCTGCGCGTTGCGCCAGCCGTTCTTCGCGCCGATCTCGATCCCGCGCTGCCACTCGCGCGTCGCCAGGTCGCGGACCGTGGCGTCGTTGCTGTGCATGGTGCGGATCGCGTCGTTCGCGGCGGCGTGCTTGCGCATGACGCGCTGGTGCGCCTCGGCGTTGCGGGCGTAACCCTCGTACGCGCCGACGATGCCGGCCAGCTCGGCCGAGCGGCGGTACGCGGTGCCCGTCATCAGCGACGTGATCGCCGCGGCCAGCGCGCGCCCGCCGTCGGAGTCGTAGGCGTGCGCGGTGGCCATCAGCAGCGCGCCCAGGTTCGCGTAGCCGATGCCCAGCTGGCGGAACTTGCGCGTGGTGTCACCGATCGCCTCGGTCGGGAAGTCCGCGAAGCAGATCGAGATGTCCATGGCGGTGATGACGAACTCGACCGCCTTGACGAACAGCTGCGCGTCGAACGTGCCGTCGTCCTTGAGGAACTTCAGCAGGTTCAGCGACGCCAGGTTGCAGCTGGAGTTGTCCAGGTGCATGTACTCGCTGCACGGGTTGGACGCCGTGATGCGGCCCGACTCCGGGCAGGTGTGCCAGTCGTTGATGGTGCTGTCGTACTGCACGCCCGGGTCGGCGCACTCCCACGCCGCCTGCGCCATCGAACGGAACAGCTTCTTGGCGTCGACGGTCTCGATGACCTCACCGGTCAGGCGGGCCCGCAGGCCGAACTCGCCGCCCGTCTCGACGGCACGCATGAACTCGTCGTTGACGCGGACCGAGTTGTTGGCGTTCTGGTACTGCACCGAGTGGATGTCGGCACCGGAGAGGTCCATGTCGAACCCGGCGTCGCGCAGGACCTTGATCTTCTCTTCCTCGCGCGCCTTGGTGGCGATGAACTCCTCGATGTCCGGGTGGTCGACGTCGAGCACGACCATCTTCGCGGCGCGGCGGGTGGCGCCACCGGACTTGATGGTGCCCGCGGAGGCGTCGGCACCACGCATGAAGGAGACCGGGCCGGAGGCGGTGCCGCCGGAGGACAGCAGCTCCTTCGACGAGCGGATGCGCGACAGGTTCAGGCCCGCGCCCGAGCCGCCCTTGAAGATCAGGCCCTCTTCCTTGTACCAGTTGAGGATCGACTCCATGTTGTCGTCCACGGCCAGGATGAAGCAGGCGCTGACCTGCTGCTTCGAGGTCGTGCCGACGTTGAACCACACCGGGGAGTTGAAGCTGAACACCTGGTGCAGCAGCATCCAGGTCAGCTCGTGCTCGAAGATCTCCGCGTCGGCGCCGGTGGCGAAGTAGCCGTTGTCCGTGCCCGCCTTGACGTAGCTCTTCACGACCCGGTCGATGAGCTGCTTGAGGCTGTGCTCGCGCTGCGGGCTGCCGACCGCACCGCGGAAGTACTTGCTGGTGACGATGTTGGTGGCGTTGACCGACCAGAACTCGGGGAACTCCACACCGCGCTGCTCGAAGTTGACCGAACCGTCACGCCAGTTGGTCATCACCACGTCACGCTGTTCCCACTTCACCTCGTCGTACGGGTGTACGCCCTCGGTGGTGAACACGCGCTCCACGGTGAGCCCGCGCTTGCCCCTCTTCGCGCTCTTACTGCCTGTCGTCACGGTCTCCGTCATGCCCTTGTCCCTCTCCCGCCGGCCGAGTTTCACTCGCCGTCCGCTACCGATTCGCGCTGCATGGCTGCCTTCAGGTCCGCGATCTCCTTCTCGAAGTCCTCTACGGACGAGAAGGAGCGGTAGACGCTGGCGAAGCGGAGGTACGCGACCTCGTCGAGCTCCCGGAGCGGGCCGAGGATGGCCAGGCCGACCTCGTGACTCGGGATCTCCGCGACACCTGCCGAGCGGATCGACTCCTCGACCCGCTGCGCGAGCTGCTGCAGGGCGTCGTCGTCGACCGGCCTGCCCTGGCAGGCCCGTTGCACGCCCCGGACCACCTTGTCCCTGCTGAACTGCTCGGTCACCCCGGAACGCTTGACGACGGCGAGCACCATCGTCTCCGAGGTGGTGAACCGGCGACCGCACGCCGAACACGACCGGCGGCGGCGGATCGCCTGCCCTTCGTCCACCTCACGGGAGTCGACGACCCGGGAGTCGGCATGGCGGCAGAACGGACACCGCACGACCGATCACCTTCCCCTTCTCGTCAGTCCCCCGGCCACCCCCGCCGACCGCCACGCAACGGCCCGGCAGGCGCTGATCTGGCGATCAACATGTGGATATCCGGTGGGTGAACATCAAGCAGTTGTGGACAACTCGCGTTTCAGTCTACCCCAACTTGTGGACCAACTACATCCATGTAACTACTAGATATAGCGGTTGACCTTAGATCGCGCGCAACCGGGGTGCAAGCGGACCGCCCGGTTGAGGGAGGGGTACGGTCGCCGAGAGGTCGTCCTCCAGCGGCGAGCGGTCGGCCGGGCCTGGGGTTCGGTTCGAGGGGTGGCGGTGCGGTCACTGCGCGGCGTCGGGAGCGGGGATGAGGTTCGTTTCGCTGTCGCGGGGCGGGGCGCGGGCGCGCGAGGGTGACGGGGGCGCAGTCACTGCGTGGAATCGGAAGCGTGGGTGGTTCGCCGTGATCGCGGGCCCGGCGGGCGGACGGTAAGGCGCGGCCTCGGACGGGCGATGGTGGAGCGGCCGGGGCGATGGCACTCGGAGCGGTGCGACAACGTGGGCGGTGACGGTGCCGCACGGGGGGTCGCAGCGGTGGACGGGCGGGCCACCGACGTCGCCACGAGGGCGAACGGGAGCGCCGGACCGTGGCGGACGGGCCACGCCAGCGCGATGGATCACGAGACTCGCGACAAGCCTCAGCCCACGGACGGACCACATCGGCGCGGGACAAGCCTTAGCCGCAAACAGGCCGGATCAAGCACGAGGTAAGCAGCACAACAAGCCTCAGCGCGACCGGGGCCACAGCATCGCACAGCAGGCCTCAGCTCACGGGCAGGTCAACGGGGCACAGCACGCAACGGCAAACCTCAGCGGGAAGCACCGACCGGCGCCGCGTCCACGGGGACCGTCAGTGGCAGGCCCGGCACGAGGGCGGCATCGCCGAGCCCGTTGAGTTCGCGGATCTTCGCCACGACCGCATCCGCGTCGGAGGCTGGGGCGTACTCGTGCGCGACGTCCCACAGCGTCTGCCCTTCGCCCACCGTGACGGTAGCCGTCTGACTCGGCACCGGGTGCGACATCCCCTGGGCGAAAACACCCAGTCCGGTGACAACCAGGGCCACCGCGACGGCCACCGCGGCGAGCCACGGCCACCGCGGGGACACACGACGCGGCGCGCACCCCGGCACGGCCGCGCGCCCGCGGCCCGCCACCACCCGCGCACGCGTCGGTGGCCGGCGCGTCTCCCCCGCGTGCCTGCGGACGCGGACCGGCCCGTCCTGCCTGGTCCTGCCCTCGGCGGGCGCCCCGGCGATGCGGCTTCCGTCCAGCAGTACCGCCATCGCGGCACCTCCTCACGGTCGGGCCCGACCCCGCGCCCCGGCGGCGCTCCGGTCGAACACTCGTTCTATCGAACCTCTGCGCGAATGTGTACCACCAGGGTCCGACAAAATCGAGAGCCACCCGGCGTGTCGCTCGAACAGTTGTTTGATGTTCCCGCCCCGGTGGACTACCGTGGGTGACCAGGACAAGGCGATACGCGCCGGTCGCTGTTCGAGTCTGCGGCCCGGCAGGTAGGACGAGCAGCGCAGCTGGGAGGCAGCACCATGACAGACATCGACGACACCGCCGAAATTCCCCGTCGCCCCGGCGGGCGGTTCGGCGACGTGCACCCGCTCCCCGACCCCGAGGACGTCGAGGAGGGCCTCAGCCCGCGCCAGCAACAGGTGCTGGAGGTCATCCGCGCCTGGGTGGACCGGTTCGGCTACCCGCCGAGCGTGCGGGAGATCGGCGAGGCGGTGGGCCTGACGTCGACGTCGTCGGTGTCGCACCAGTTGCGCACGCTGCAGCGCAAGGGCTACCTCCGCCGGGACGCGAACCGCCCGCGTGCGGTCGGCGTGCTCACGGCCGCGGCCGAGCGCGCGGCGCGCATCGGGCGGTCGGAGAGCGAGATGCCGAAGCCGGCGTACGTACCGGTGGTCGGCCGGATCGCGGCAGGCGGGCCGGTGCTGGCGGAGCAGTCGGTCGAGGACGTGTTCCCGCTGCCGAAGGACATCGTCGGCGAGGGCGAGGTGTTCCTGCTGAAGGTCACCGGTGACTCGATGATCGAGGCCGCGATCACGGACGGCGACTGGGTGGCCGTGCGCCAGCAGCCCACGGCCAACAACGGCGAGATCGTCGCCGCGATGATCGACGGCGAGGCCACCGTGAAGACGTTCAAGCGCAAGGGCGGGCACGTCTGGCTGATGCCGCAGAACGAGGCCTACGACCCCATCAACGGTGACGACGCCACCATCCTCGGCAAGGTCGTCGCCGTGCTGCGGCGCCTCTGACGCGGGTGGCGGCGGTGTGGGGACCGCCGCCCCGGGTCACCTCCGGCGGAAGCGGCGGCGGAGCTTGCCGATCCTCCGGCCAGGCACACGGCGACACAGCCATCGCCACATCGCGACGCCCCCCACCAACGGCGCCTCCAGCACCACCGCCCAACTCACTTCCGGCCAACGGGGCGGTGCAGCTTGCCGATCCTCCGGCCAGCCACACGGCGACACAGCCATCGCCACACCGCGACACCCCGCACCAACGGCGGTTCCAGCACCACCGCCCGGCTCACTTCCGGCCAACGGGGCGGTACAGCTTGCCCACCGGCAGCCACCTCCCGGCCAGGCGCACGGCGACGGCTCCAACCCGCGGGTCAGTTCCAGCCGAAGCGGCGGCGCAGTTTGCCCAACCACCAGCAACCACCCCGGGGCAGGTGCACGGCAGCACACCACGACGCCACCCACACCAACGGCGGCGCCTCCAGCACCACCGCCCAGCTCACTTCCGGCCGAAGCGGCGGCGGAGCTTGCCCACCACGAACAACCCGCCCGCGGCCAGGCACACAGCCAGCACCAACGCGGGCAGGGCGCCCATCCCCTTCTGGTCGCCCGTGCCGGTGCTCGCCTGACCGCCCGCGGCAGCCGGGGCGCCGCCGTCCGCCGCGCTCACGAGCGCCGTCGCGCCGCGAACGGCGCGGATCGGTTCCCCGACGCCCTCCCCACCGGACAGGAGCGTGCCGTCGGGTTCGAAGGCCAGCGCCTCCCCCTGCTTCTCGTTCGGCAACGGCACCCGCACCGGCGAGCGCTTCAACGCCGCCGCCACGTCCCCGTCCGGGGCCGGGTAGAGGTAGGCGTCCGTGTAGGTGCGCAGGGCGACGACCTTGCCATCAGCGCTCACCGCACCGCCGGTGACCAGCACCGAGCCGAAACCCGCCACGGGGCCACCCGGGGTGTCGGTGGTGCGGAAATCGAGGCTGCCCACCTTCTCCAGCGGAGTGGGACCAGGGCTCTTCAACGCCCCGGCCGGGCGGTAGATCCCCGAATCGCCGAACGGCGTCTTCGTCACCAGGTACGGCGTCCCCTTCGGGTCCAGCAGCAACGCCTCCACGTCGTGCTGGCCGTCCGGGTACGTCAGCCGGTACAGCGTCGCCTTGCCCTGCGGTGTCAGGGCCACCAGCGCCACCGTCTCGCGCTTCTTGTCGTTGTCGCCGGTGTCCGACAGCCACAACGTGCCGTCGGACGCGCGGGCCAGGTCCTCGACGTCGTACGGGTCCAGCGGGTTGCTGATCACCCGCTGTACGGCGCAGTCGCGGCCCAGCACGAAGACCTGCACCTTCGAGCCGCCGTCGTTGATGGCGTACCAGCGCTGCCCGTCACTGACGAGGCCGGACAACTCGTTGATCCGCCTGTCCGACACCGTGCACACCGTGGCCGGCGCCTCCGCCGCCGTGGCCGGAGCCACGGACAGCGCGAGGACGAACGAAACCACGGCGAGCAGCGCACCCCAACGCGACGTCACCCCGCCGACGTTACCGACGTCAGGCCGGAGAGCCGTTCACGACATACGTCTCCAGCGCCGATGCCAGGTCGGGCCGGACCCTGGCGCACAGCCGCGTGCCCTCCGGCAGGTGCTCCTCCGCGAGGACCTCACCGTCGGTGTGCACGCGGGCGACCAGCTCACCACGGGTGTACGGCACGAGGGCCTCGACGGTGACCTCGGGCCGCGGCAGCCGCTCGGCGATGGCCTCGACCAGCTCGCTCACCCCGGACCCGGTACGCGCCGAGACGACCACGGCGTCGGGCAGCAGGTGCCGCAGCCGGACCAGGGACAGCTCGTCCGCCGCGTCCGCCTTGTTGATCACGATCAGCTCGGGCGGCAACGGACCCGACCGCCGCTGGTTGATCTCCGCCAGCACCTCGTGCACGGCGTTGACCTGCTCCTCGGGCGCCGGGTCCGACCCGTCCACCACGTGCAGCAGCAGATCGGCGTCGGCCGCCTCGTCGAGCGTCGAGCGGAACGCGTCGACCAGCTGGTGCGGCAGGTGCCGCACGAAACCGACGGTGTCGGTCAGCGTGTACGTGCGCCCGTCCGGCGTCGCGCTGCGGCGCGTGGTCGGGTCGAGGGTGGCGAACAGCGCGTTCTCGACGAGCACGCCCGCGCCGGTGATGGCGTTGAGCAGGCTCGACTTGCCCGCGTTGGTGTAGCCGACGATCGCGACGCTCGGCACCTCGTTGGCGACGCGGCGCCCGCGTTTGGTCTCGCGGATGGCGTCCATCGAGGCGATCTCGCGGCGCAGCTTCGCCACGCGCTTGTTGATCCGCCGGCGGTCGGTCTCCAGCTTCGTCTCACCGGGACCACGCAGGCCCACACCGCCGTTCGCGCCGCCGGCACGGCCACCGGCCTGCCGGGACAGCGACTCACCCCAGCCGCGCAGCCGCGGGATGAGGTACTGCAGCTGGGCCAGCTCGACCTGCGCCTTGCCCTCCTTGGAGCGGGCGTGCTGGGCGAAGATGTCGAGGATCAGCGCCGTCCGGTCGATCACCTTGACCTTGAGCCGCTGCTCCAGGTTGCGCAGCTGACCTGGCGAGAGCTCGCCGTCGCAGATCACGGTGTCGGCACCGGTGGAGACGACGATGTCGAACAGCTCGCGCACCTTGCCCGAGCCGATGTAGGTGGCCGGGTCCGGCTTGTCGCGGCGCTGCACGAGACCCTCCAGCACCTCGGAGCCCGCCGTCTCGGCGAGCCGGGCCAGCTCGGCCAGCGAGGCCTCGGACTGGGCCGCGGTGCCTTCGGTCCACACGCCGACCAGCACGACCCGTTCCAATCGCAGCTGCCGGTACTCGACCTCGGTGATGTCCGCCAGCTCGGTGGAGAGCCCGGCGACGCGCCGCAGTGAGGCGCGGTCCTCCAGCTCCAGCTCGCCGATCGACGGGTCGTCCAGAAAGTCTGTGTGTGTCAGTTCTGTCATCGTCCTTCCATGGTCCCACGTCCCGCGGGATAAACCGAGCGCATTACCGGCTCGGGTAGGTCGCGAAGTAGACGGCCAGCTGCTCCCCACCCGGCGCTGACCTGGCACGGAACTCCTCGAGCAGGTCTTGGAACCGGGTTTCGAATTCGGCCCGTTCCTCCGGCTTCAACCGCATCACGAGCCGTGTTTGGCGCAGTTCGGAGGGCGGCACCTCGGCGATCTCGCCGAGGTAAGCCTCGAGCATGGCCTCGCCGACCTTCTCGTGCAGGCCCGCACCCTCCAAGCTCCAGGACAACCCCGTCGAAAGGTAGGGAATCTCCTTCGCCCCCCGCTTGCCTCGGCGCGGCGGCTGCGGGGCGAGGAACCCGGTTTCGACCAGCTTGCGCACGTGGTGCAGGACGGTCGCCGGATCCCGGCCTAGGCGCTGCGCCAGCTCCTTGTTGGTCAACGCCTCCGCATAGGTCAACCGGATGATGCGCAGGCGTATTCCGGAGGCGAGCGCGTTCGCCTCCGCCTCGGTCGCCGGACGGCGCGGGTGGTCCACCGGTTCAGCTTAGGGCGCAAAGTGATTGACGCTTTCCAATCGCTTGCGGGAGGCTGTCCGGCATGCGGCGCGACTCACTCTGGTTCCATCGCGACTTCCGGCTCCTGTGGGCGGGCGACACGGTGAGCCAGGCGGGCACGTTCGTCGGGCAGACGGTGGTCCCGCTGCTCGCGGCCACCGTGCTGGCGGCGACCCCGTTCCAGATGGGCCTGCTGACCGCGGCCGAGAACGCCGCGTTCCTGCTCATCGGCCTGCCCGCCGGGGTGTGGGTGGACCGGATGCGCCGAAGACCGCTGATGCTGCGCGCCGACCTCACCCGCGCGGCGCTGCTGTGCACCGTGCCGATCGCGTGGTGGACCGGCGTGCTGACGCTCACCCAGCTCATCGTGGTGGCGCTGCTGGTCAGCGTGGCCACGGTGTTCTTCGACGTGTCGTACCAGTCGTACCTGCCCTCGCTCGTCGGGCGCGAACACCTGCTGGAGGGCAACGCGAAGCTGCAGGCCAGCCAGTCGGTCGCCCAGGTCGTCGGCCCCGGCGCGGGCGGCGGGCTGACCCAGCTCGCCGGCGCGGCGAACGCGGTGTTCGCGACCGGGCTCGGCTACCTCGCCTCGGCGTTGTTCCTGTGGCGCATCAGGACTCCGGAGCCGGAACCCGAGCCGCACAACGGGTTGCCGCTGCGGCGGCAGATCGCCGAAGGGCTGGGCTTCGTGTTCCGGAACCCGACCTTGCGGCCGATCACGCTGTGCACCGCCACCGCGAACCTCGGCAACACCGTCTTCCAGTCGATGATGATCCTGTTCTTCACCCGCGACCTGGGGCTGAGCCCGGCCGCGGTGGGCGCGCTCATGACCGCGTTCGGCGTCGGCGGCGTGCTCGGCGCGCTGTCCGCGGGGTGGGTCACCCGCAGGCTCGGGCAGGCGCGGTCGATCTGGCTCGTCCCGCTGCTGACCTGGCCGTTCCAGCTGCTCACGCCGCTGGCCGGGCCGGACTGGCGCATCGCGCTCATCGCCTTCGGCATGACCGTGGAGAGCTTCGGCGTGATCGTCTACAACGTCGCGCAGGTCAGCTACCGGCAGGCGGTCTGCCCGGACCGGCTACTGGGCCGGATGAACGCGACCGTGCGGTTCGTCGTGTGGGGCACGATGCCGATCGGCGGCCTCGTCGGCGGTGGGCTGGGCGCGTGGCTGGGCGTGCGCGGCACGCTGTGGATCGGCTGTGCCGCGCTCGTGATCCCCATGGCGCTGCTGCTGTTCTCGCCGCTGCGCAGGATGCGGGACGTCCCGAAGAACGCCTACGCCTGAGCCCACCAGTCGTCGAACAGCTCGCCACGCGCGACGAACTCCACCGGGCCGGTCAGCGTCGCCGCCCCGTGGTCGAGCGCGACCGTGACCCTACCACCGGGGATGTCCACAGTGGACTCACCGGTGTCCGTGCCCGCGAGGTGCAGCGCGGCCGCGACCGCCGCCACCGTGCCCGTGCCGCACGAGCGGGTCTCGCCGACCCCGCGCTCGTACACGCGCATCCGCAACGCGCCCTCACCGATGGGGTTCACGAACTCCAGGTTCACGCCCTCGGGGAAGAAATCCTCGTCGTACCGCGGCTGGTCGCGCAGGTCCAGCTCCGCCACGTCGTCCTCCACAATGGACACCAGGTGCGGGTTGCCCACGTTCACCGCGACGCCGGAGAAGTTGCGCCCGTCCACGAGCGCGACCGAGGCGCCGGTGATGGCCGCGGGGCCCATGTGCACCGTGACCTCGCCGTCCGGGCGCACCAGGACGGGCTTGTCCCCGGCACGGCTGCCCACGACGAACTCGCTGCCGGACTCCAGCCCGGTGTCCGTGAGGTACCGCGCGAACACGCGCATGCCGTTGCCGCACATCTCCGCGACGGACCCGTCGGCGTTGCGGTAGTCCATGAACCACTCGCCCTCGGACGGCAGGCCCAGCGCGGTGGACCGGACCACCCGCAGGACGCCGTCGGCACCGAGCCCCCGCTGCCGGTCGCACAGCGCGGCGACCCGGGACGGCGTCAGGTCCAGCAGGCCGTCCGGGTCGGGCAGCAGCACGAAGTCGTTCTGTGTGCCATGCCCTTTGAGAAACTCGATCGCCACCCGATCAGACTACTGGGCCACCACGGAAAGCACTCGCTCGGCCACGTCCTGATCGCTTCCGTCGAACCACTGGATCCGCGCGTCCCGCCGGAACCAGGATCGTTGCCTGCGAACGAATCGGCGCGTGGCCTGTTTCGTGGCCGCGGCGGCTGCCGCGAAGTCCCCGGCACCATCCAGCTCCGCCAGCACCTGCTGGTACCCCAAAGCGCGGGAAGCGGTTTTGCCTTCTCGCAGGCCACGGGCGGCGAGGGCGCGCACCTCGGCCACGAGCCCCTCGGCGAACATCCGGTCCACACGCAGTTCCACGCGCTCGTCGAGTTCCTCGACCGCGCGGTCGATCCCGATGAGCACGGTGTCGTAACGGGGTGGTCCCGGTTTGGGCAGGTTCGCCGAAAACGGCTGCCCGGTCAGCTCGATGACCTCCAGCGCCCGCACGATCCGGCGCGCGTTGGACGGCAGGATCGCCGTCGCGGCCGCGGGATCGAGCCGGGTGAGCCGTTCGTGCAACGCTGCGGGGCCGAGTTCCGCCGCCTCGGCGTCGAGCCGCGCGCGGATCGCCGGGTCGGTGCCGGGGAAACGGAGGTCGTCGAGCACCGCCTGCACGTACAGGCCCGATCCGCCCACGAGCACGGGCACCTTGCCGTCGGCCAGCAGCCGTTCGACGACGGCCCTGGCGTCACGCTGGTACGCGGCGACCGAAGCGGTCTCGGTGACGTCGAGGACGTCGAGCAGGTGGTGCGGGACGCCGTGGCGTTCCTGCGGCGGCACCTTGGCGGTGCCGATGTCCATCCCGCGGTAGAGCTGCATGGCGTCGGCGTTGACCACCTCGCCGCCGAGGCGTTCGGCGAGCGTGATGGCGAGGTCGGACTTCCCGGTCGCCGTGGGGCCGACGACCGCGATCGGCTTCAGCACCCGCGCTCCCACACCGCGACGTGGTACCCCACGCCGAAGGGTGCCGCGGAGTACAGCAGTTCGGCGCGCCAGTCACCGGCGACGCCCGCCAGCACCTGCCACGGCACGCGGCCCCGGGCGCCGAGCGCGTCGGCGAGCGCCGGGTCCAGCGCGAGGAGGGCCTCGGTGTCGGCGTTGGCGAGCGCCTTCGCGACGGCGTCGTCGAACGCCGGGGCGCGTTCGTCCTCACTGCCGGGCGCACGCGGGCCGTGCCGGTTGGAGCCGTCCCCGAGGATGAGCAGGTCACCCGTGAGTTCCTTGCCCAAGCGGGCACATTCCGCGGGCGGTGTGGTCGCGGCGACGAGCCGGACCTCGACCGATTCCGCACCCGCCTGCTCCCGCAGCCAGCCCGCGACGAGCGCGGGCAACGGGAGGCCGGACCCGGTGCCGGAAGCCGACAGCCGGACCCGTTCGTCGACCCCGTAACCGCGGAAGGTGCCCGCCGAACCCGGCGCGATGACCTGGTCTTTCTCGTGCACACCGACCGCAGTCCAGACCGGCCCGAGACGGCGCACGGCGGCCACGCAGGCGTCGCGCAACGCGGTCAGCTCGGGCTCCGGCCCGGGGGAAAGCCGTGGCACCAGCAACGGGGGGTGTGGCACCACGACGGCACGCGTGATCACACTGGTCGAGGTTACCGGGCGGCCCGCAACACCCCCGCCCGACAGCCAGCCACAGTAGAATCACCCGCTCCGACCACCGCACCGAGTACCACAAGCCGTGCTGAACTGCTTGAATGCGGCGTGGGGGTCGAAGCGCTCCCCCGCACGACCCGGCCCCACCCCGGTGGGGCGCCCGCCGGACCAGGCGGGCCCGACAGGCGATAAGGAGCCTGCGATGGCCGACGAGATCACGCCCGGCGCCCCGGCGCCGCACAAGATGCCGCTGCCGCACCCGCCGGCGGGCCAGGACCGGCCGGTTCCCCCCGCCGAGCCGAACCCGTCCCGCTGGGGCCGGGTGGACGACGAAGGCAACGTGTACGTGCGGACCGCGGACGGTGAACGCGCGGTGGGCGTGTGGCAGGCGGGCAGTCCCGACGAGGGGCTGCTGCACTACGCGCGCCGCTTCGACGACCTGCGGACCGAGGTCGAACTGCTGGCCACGCGGCTGAACTCCGGGGCGGGCGACCCCAAGCACGCGCTGTCGAGCGCCGTCCAGCTGCGGGACGGGCTCGCCGACGCGGCGGTGGTCGGGGACCTGGCCGCGCTGGGCGACCGGCTGGACCGCATCGTCGCGAAGGCCGAGGAGGCGCTCGCCAGCGCCAAGCAGGAGCGCGAGGAGGCCCGCACGGCGGCGATCGCGCGCAAGCAGGCGCTGGCCGAGGAGGCCGAGCAGATCGCCGCGGAGTCGACCCAGTGGAAGGCCGCCGGCGACCGGCTGCGCGCGATCCTCGACGAGTGGAAGACGATCAAGGGCGTCGACCGCAAGACCGACGACGAGCTGTGGAAGCGGTTCTCGAAGGCACGGGAGGCGTTCAACCGGCGCCGCGGCTCGCACTTCGCGGAGCTCGACAAGCAGCGTGCGGCGGCCAAGGCCCGCAAGGAGGAGCTGATCGCCGAGGCGGAGTCCCTCGTCGACTCGGACGACTGGGGGCCCACGGCCGGGCGGTACAAGGACCTGATGGCCGAGTGGAAGGCCGCCGGCCGCGCGCCGAAGGAGACCGACGACGCGCTGTGGCAGCGCTTCCGCGCGGCGCAGGACAAGTTCTTCGCGCGCCGGTCGGCGGTGTTCTCCGAGCGGGACGCCGAGTTCGCCGAGAACGCCGCGAAGAAGGAGGAACTGCTCGCCGAGGCCGAGAAGATCGACCCGGCGGCGAACCTCGAGGCGGCGAAGGCGCACCTGCGGCGGTTGCAGGAGCAGTGGGACGAGATCGGCAAGGTGCCGCGCGAGCGGATGCGGGAGCTGGACGGCAGGCTCAAGGCTGTCGCCGACCGGATCCGCGAGGCCGAGGACAGCCGCTGGCGCCGGACCGATCCGGAGGCGCAGGCGCGGGTCGAGCAGTTCCGCGAGCGGGTGCACCAGTTCGAGGCGCAGGCCGCGAAGGCGCGTGCCGCGGGCGACGAGCGCCGTGCGAAGCAGGCCGAGGAGCAGGCCGCGCAGTGGCGCGAGTGGATGGTCGCCGCGGAGCGGGCGGTCGCGGACCGCTGAGGCGATTCGGTTTTCGGTCGGCGTCGCGGGGGCGTCAGGCCGGGTAGGGCACCGTGGCGCGGGCGTTGCCGAGTGCCCGCGCCCACCAGGTCAGCTGCCGCAGCATGCCCAGCAGCGCATCGCGTTCCGCGGGGCCCGGGTAGTCCTTCCTGCCCCACGGGTTGTGGAGGCTCACGAAGTCCCGCACGGTCACGGCGTGCGGCTCCGCGAACACCAGCCGCAGCGCCTCCACCGCCCGCAGCCCGCCCGACATCCCGCCGTACGACACGAAACCCACCGGCTTGGCCTTCCACTCGTCCCGCACGCTGTCGATCGCGGACTTGAGCGGGCCCGGGTAGCTGTGGTTGTACTCCGGCGTCACCACCACGATCGCGTCCGCCCACCCCACGCGCTCCGCGAAGGCCGCCGCGTCGGAGTGGCCGTCCATCATGTGCGGGAAGTTCAGCTCCGCCAGGTCGACCAGATCGACGTCGACGCCGGTGTCGAGCAGTGCCTTCTGCACCCAGCCTCCGACGTGCGCACCGAACCGTCCACTGCGGACACTGCCGACGATCACCTCCAGGTTCGGCGCCACGTCAAAACCTGAAGTAAGGTCGAGGTCAAGGACGGCGCGGGCTAGGAGTCGTCGCCGAGGCCGGCGTGTTCCAGGTCCAGCACCCGCTGGATCGCGCGACGGGTGTGGTCGCTGACCTCGCCCGCCCGGAACAGCCGGTCCAGCTCCCGCCCCTCCGCCGCCAGCACCTGGCGCCGCAGCTTCCGGTACGCCTGCGCGGTGGTCAGGTTGGTCATCTCGTCGGGCTCGTTCTCGGAGATCCGCTGGAGCCGCGCCTGCCACGCGTCCCGCAGCTGGTCGACGAGGAACCGCGGCGCGGCCTCGGTCTCGGCCAGCTCGTCGAGGTAGGACAGACCGGCCTTCGCGAGCCGGAGCCGGGCGGAGCTGTGTTCCTGCCGCACGGCCTCGGCGGTCAGCGCGACGCCTGTCCGCCGCACGAGCGGGGCGAGCGTGAAGCCCTGCACCACGAGCGTGAGGACGATGACGGCCGTGGTGAGCAGCAGGACGAGGTCGCCGTGCTCCGGCGGTGAGGTCAGCGGGATCGACAACGCCGCGGCGAGCGGCACGACCCCGCGTGCACCCGCCCACGACACCACCGCCGGCACCTGCCACGTCGGGCGCCCGCCGGCGCGCCGCTGGCGGAGCGCGGCCAGCGGGAACACCCACAGCAGCCGCACGACGAGGAGCGTCACGGCGATGACCAGGGCCTGCAGCGGCCAAGGGGTGGTGGTCGAGACGTCCCGGACGAGTTCGGGCAGCTGCAGGCCGATCAAGCCGAACACGACACTTTCGAGCAGGAACACCACGGTCCCGTAGACGGCGCCGAGCTGGAGCCGGATGCGGGCGGTGGTCATGCGCTGGGCCTGGGTGCCGAGGATGACGCTCGCGACGACGACCGCCGTGACCCCGGAACCTTCGACAGCCTCGGCCAGCACGTACGCGGCGTACGGGGTGACGAGCGAGATCACCGTCTCCAGCACCGGGTCCTCCGTGCGCCGCCGGACCGCATACGCCCCGGCCGCGACGACTGCGCCGACCAGTAGTCCGCCTCCGACGAGCAGGCCGAACTGCGCCGCGGTGTGCCCCCACGACACGGAGCCCGCCGCGAGGCCGACGGTCAGCGCGACGCGGAAGAGCAGGAGGCTGGTGGCGTCGTTGAACAGGCTTTCGGCCTGCACCAGTGCCTGTACGCGGGGTGGGAGCGACAGCCTGCGCCCGAGTGCGGTGACGGCGACGGGGTCGGTGCTGGCGAGCACCGCGCCGAGCACGAACGCCAGGCCGAGCGGCAGGGGCGTGATGGCCGCCGCGACGACGGCGACGACCGCGGCGGACGCGACCACCAGGCCGACGGCCAGTACCGAGACCGGCCGCCACACGGCTCGCAGGTCCCGCCACGGCAGCTCCTCCCCCGCGGCGAACAGCAGGGGCGGCAACACGACGAGGCTCACGACGTCGGGCGTCACGCGGATGTCGGGCACCCCGGGCAGCACCCCGGCGACGATCCCCGCCACGACGAGCAGGGAGGGCGCGGGCACCCGCAACCGCCCCGCGAACGCCGTGACGACCGTGGCGAGCACGACGAGGGCGAGAACGGTTTCAACGGCGCGCATGTGCCCAGGAGGCTAATGGGGTTGACCCGGGCTCGCGATTCCGGCGGGCTGGGGGGTGGGGAGTTCGGGGCGGGAGGCTGGGGAGGTTCGGGGAGGCTCGGTGGGGCTGGGGAGGGCTTGCTGCCGCAAGCCGGGACGGCCGCCGGAACCGCTGTGGGCCCGCGGCCGGGCTGGCGCCGCCTGGCGGCAGGGCGGGACCGACGCGGCTCGCCGCCGGGCGGCCTCGCGCGGCTGGCAAGAGTGGCGGAAACCCGGGGCCACTGGCTGCGGGCCGGGCTCGCGCGTGGCTGGCAAGACCGGCGGAACCTGAGGCCACCAGCCGCCGAGCGGGCTGCCGTGACTGGCGGAAACCGGGCCTCGGTGGCCGCAGATCGGGCGCGACTGGCGGAAAACCGGGATCACTGGCCGCCGGGCAGGCTCCGGTTGGCATAGCAGGCGGAACCCGGGAGCCGCTGGCTGCGGACCCGAGCTCGCGCGCACCTGGCGCTACGGACTAACCCGGGGCCACCGGCCGCAGAGCGGGCTTACGGGCGCCTCGCGCGACGGGCGGAACCCGAGGCCAGCGGCCACTGAGCGGGCTCCCGCGCTTGGCGCGGCTGGCGGAACCCGGGACCACCGGCCACCGAGCGGGCTGGCGCAACGGCCGGATCAGCTCAAGCCGTGGCGGTGGCACGTCGACCGCGCCGATCTCTCCCCGACCCCGGGCCGCGGTCAGCTGCGGGAGAAGGCGGTGCGCATCCAGTTCGCCGCGACCAGGATGATCGCCACCAGTGCGAGCACCATGCCCAGCCCGGGACCGCCGCCGGCGGCGCCGTTCGCGCCCGCCGACTGCTGCGACCACACCGCGAGCAGGCCGTCCACCGACGAGAACCAGCCGCCGATCGCGCACACCCACGTCAGCCACCACAGGCGCGTGCTCAGCGCCAGCGCCGAGCACAGCACGCCGATGACCGTCGACGTGACGGCGAACAGCTGCGGGATCGCCCCGCCCTGGCCGACGAGCACCTGCCAGCCCGCGTGGTGACCGACCCACGGCAGCAGCTGCGCGACCAGCAGCGCGAACACCAGCACCGACAGCACGAACCCGCGCCGCCCCAGTTCGACGGTCCGCGCGGCCTTCTTGCCGATCGCGTCGACGTCCGCGGTCAGGCGGTCCAGATCCGTTTCGTGCTCACTCATGCGCCACACCCGCCCGTCACCGGCACCGCCTTCGGGGCGCCGAACGACGGCAGCCCGAGGCTGACCCCGTCCGTCTTCGGCCGCAGCCCCGCCGCCACGTTGTCGCCCGCCCGCGTGCGCCGGTGCGTCAGGAGGTCACCGTCGGCGACCAGGTGGTGCGGCGCGCCGTAGGTGATCACGGTCTCGACCACGTCACCCGGCCGCACCTCGCGGTCCACCGCCGGACCGGTCGGCGTGAAGTGCACGAGCCTGCCGTCCCTCGCCCGGCCGCTCATCCGGTGCGTCTCGGCGTCCTTGCGGCCCTCGCCCGTCGCGACCAGCAGCTCGACCTTGCGCCCGACCAGCTTCTTGTTCTCCTGCCACGCGATGTCGTTCTGCAGCTCCACCAGCCGGTCGTAACGCTCCTGCACGACCTCCTTCGGCAGCTGCCCCGGCATCTCCGCCGCCGGAGTACCGGGCCGCTTCGAGTACTGGAACGTGAACGCGCTGGAGAACCGGGCCTCGCGGACGACGTCCAGCGTCGCCTGGAAGTCCTCCTCCGTCTCGCCGGGGAAGCCGACGATGATGTCGGTGGTGATCGCCGCGTCCGGCATCGCCGCGCGCACCTTGTCCAGAATGGACAGATAGCGGGCCGCCCGGTACGAACGGCGCATCTCCTTCAGCACCCGGTCGGAACCGGACTGCAGCGGCATGTGCAGCTGGTGGCACACGTTCGGCGTCTCGGCCATCGCCTCGATCACGTCGTCGGTGAACGCGGCCGGGTGCGGCGAGGTGAAGCGGACGCGCTCCAGCCCGTCCACCGCCCCGCACGCGCGCAGCAGCTTCGAAAACGCCTGCCGGTCACCGAACTCGACCCCGTAGGAGTTGACGTTCTGCCCCAGCAACGTCACTTCGAGCACGCCCTCCGCGACGAGCGCCTCGACCTCCGCGAGCACCTCGCCCGGCCGCCGGTCGCGCTCCTTGCCGCGCAGCGACGGCACGATGCAGAACGTGCACGTGTTGTTGCACCCCACCGAGATCGACACCCAGCCCGAGTAGGCGGAGTCACGCCGGGCGGGCAGCGTCGACGGGAACGTCTCCAGCGATTCGAGGATCTCGACCTCGGCCTCGGCGTTGTGCCGGGCGCGTTCGAGCAGCACCGGCAGCGAGCCGAGGTTGTGCGTGCCGAACACGACGTCGACCCACGGGGCCCGCTTGACGATCTCGCCGCGGTCCTTCTGCGCGAGGCAGCCGCCGACGGCGATCTGCATGCCCGGGTTCGCGTCCTTGGCGGGACGCAGGTGCCCGAGGGTGCCGTACAGCTTGTTGTCCGCGTTCTCCCGCACCGCGCAGGTGTTGAACACGACGAGGTCCGGCGCGGCCCCTTCGGCAGCGGGCACGTAGCCCGCTTCCTCCAGCTGCCCGGCGAGGCGCTCGGAGTCGTGCACGTTCATCTGGCAGCCGAAAGTACGGATTTGGTACGTTCTGCCGACCTCTGTCGTAGTCATCGCCCACCAGGGTAAACCCGCTCACCGGCGCCCCGTGCTAAAGGCCCAGGTGCACCCGCAGCGCCTGGTCGAGCTTCGCCATCACCTCCGCCGGCACCTGGCCCGTCTTGCGCCCGATCCGCTCCACCGACACCGAGCGCACCTGCTCCGCCTGCGCCTTCGAGTCCGCCTTCAGCCCGCACGCCCTCGCCGGCAGGAGTACCTGGAACGGGTACACCTTCGTCACGTTCGTCGTCACCGGCACGACCGTGACCACGCCGCGGCCCAGCCGGGTGGCCACCGCGTTGGCGCCGTCGTTGCTGACGATCACCGCCGGCCGCGTCTTGTTCGACTCCGCACCCCGGACCGGTTCGAGGTCGACGAGCCTGATCTCGGCACGGCGCATCAGCGGCCCAGACCGTCACCCGCGACGGCCTCCCACCGCGACTCCTCCATCTCCCACTCCTGCCAGGCCTCGGCATACGCGTCCTCGAGCTGCGAGGCGCGCAGCAGCTCGATGGCCCGGTGCAGCACCGCGGAACGGGACCCCGCCTGCGTCCGCGCCGCGTACTCGTCCAGGAAGGCGACGTCTTCCTCACCCAGACTCACACTCAGCTTCATGTCCCACATGCTACCCTCAGTGGTAATGCCTTTGCTACCCTGATGCTACCCGGAACCGGACCCGGGCGCACACCGGCTCACCTGCTGACTAAGGTTTCGGCCGGGTGCGCAGATGACACCTAGGTTGCTTTTGGTCCGATTTGCGGGCGGCGACCGCCGCTTCGGTGTTAGATCGCCGGATGGGCCGGGGTGTATGGAGGGATCGATGACCACAGCGACGTCGCCGGCGATGATCAAGGCGGCCGGCGTGAACAAGTTCTTCGGCGACCTGCACGTGCTGAAGGACATCAACCTGGAGGTGCCGCGCGGCCAGGTGGTCGTGGTGCTCGGCCCGTCCGGGTCCGGCAAGTCGACGCTGTGCCGCGCCATCAACCGCCTGGAGCCGATCAACTCGGGCGAGATCGCGGTGGACGGCAAGCCGCTGCCCGCCGAGGGCAAGGCGCTCGCGGCCCTGCGCGCCGACGTCGGCATGGTCTTCCAGTCGTTCAACCTGTTCGCGCACAAGACCATCGTCGAGAACGTCATGCTCGCCCCCGTGAAGGTCCGCAAGGTCCCGAGCGGCGAGGCCCGCAAGACGGCGATGGAGCTGCTGGAGCGGGTGGGGATCGCCAACCAGGCGGACAAGTACCCGGCGCAGCTGTCCGGTGGGCAGCAGCAGCGCGCCGCGATCGCCCGCGCGCTGGCGATGAAGCCGAAGGTCATGCTGTTCGACGAGCCCACCTCGGCGCTGGACCCGGAAATGGTCCAGGAGGTGCTCGACACGATGACCGCGCTCGCGGCCGACGGCATGACCATGCTCGTCGTCACCCATGAGATGGGTTTCGCCCGGCGTGCCGCGCACCGGGTGGTGTTCATGTCCGACGGTGAGATCGTCGAGGACGCCACGCCGGACGAGTTCTTCACGCAACCGAAGTCCGACCGTGCGAAGGACTTTCTCGGCAAGATCCTGACCCACTAGGAAGTCCGCGGCGCGACGCGCGCCGCCCCACCAGAGGAAGCAGGGAAGTTCGAATGAGGATCCGCACCCTGGCGGCAGGGCTGCTGGTCGGCGCGCTCGCGCTGACCGCCTGCGGCAAGGAGGGCACGCCGTCCAGCGGCGGCACCGGCGACTCGGGCGCCAACTCCGCGGCCACGCCGTCCTACACGGTGGCGCAGAACGTGGACCTGCCCGGCTCGGCGACCTTCGCCAAGATCAAGGGCAAGGGCGGTCTGACCATCGGCGTCAAGGACGACCAGCCCGGCCTCGGCCAGAAGGACCCGACGACGGGCAAGTACGCGGGCTTCGACATCGAGATCGCGAAGCTCGTCGCGGCCGGACTCGGCTACGACGAAAGCAAGATCACCTACCAGACCGTCGACTCCGGTGCGCGCGAGGCGGCCATCGCCAACGGCACCGTCGACTACTACGTCGGCACGTACACGATCACCGACAAGCGCAAGCAGCAGGTGTCGTTCGCGGGCCCGTACTTCCAGGCGGGCCAGGGTCTGCTGGTGCGCAAGGACGACAACTCGATCACCGGCAAGGACACCCTGAAGGGCAAGAAGGTCTGCTCGGTGACCGGGTCGACCCCGATCCAGCGCGTGCGCGACCAGGGCCTGACCGAGCCGGGCAACATCGTCGAGTTCCAGAAGTACTCGCAGTGCGTCGAGAAGCTGAACACCAAGGAGGTGGACGCCGTCACGACCGACGACGCGATCCTCAAGGGCTTCGCCGCGCAGGACCCCGACACCCTGAAGGTCGTCGGCGAGCCGTTCTCGACCGAGCCGTACGGCATCGGCCTGAACAAGGACGACTCGGTGCTGCGCAACAAGATCGACGACCTGCTGCAGGCCGCGCTGGACGACGGCACGTGGCAGAAGATCTACGACGCCACCCTGGGCAAGTCGGGTTCGACCGCGACCAAGCCCACCATCCAGCGATACTGATTTCCGGCAGTGGCCGGTGGGTGCTCGTGCCGAGCGCCCACCGGCCTCGTTGATTCGACCCGCGGCGGGGAAGGCCCGATGGACGTCCTGCTCGACAACCTGGACCTCTATGGTCCGTTCTTCCTGACCACGATCAAGCTCTTCGTCATCGCGGCGGTGGCGAGCCTGGTCTTCGGCACGTTCCTGGCGATGCTGCGCGTGAGCCCCGTCCCGGTGTTCCGCGCGGTCGGCACGGTGTACGTGACGATCCTGCGCAACACGCCGCTGACGCTGGTGTTCGCGTTCCTGGTCTTCGCGTACCCGCTGCTGGACGTGGTCAAGCTCAGCTACTTCACGGCCGCGGTGGTCTCGCTGACGATCTACACGTCGGCGTTCATCTGCGAGGTCGTGCGCTCCGGCATCAACACCGTGCCGGTCGGCCAGGCCGAGGCGGCGCGGGCGCTGGGCCTGTCGTTCACCCAGGTGCTGGGCCAGATCGTGCTGCCGCAGGCGGTGCGCTCGGTGGTGCCGCCGCTGATGAGCATGCTCATCGCGCTGCTGAAGAACACCACGATCGCCGCCGGGTTCAACGTGGTCGAGGCGGGCGCGATCCGGCAGTACCTCGCCGAGCGCGGGGACAACCAGCTGGTCGGCCTGCTGTGGGTCGCGCTCGGGTTCATCATCCTGGTCGCGGTCCTGTCGCTGGTCCAGCGTGCCTTCGAGAAGCGGTGGAGCGTGTCCCGATGAGCAACGTCCTGTTCGACATCCCCGGGCCGCGCGCCCGGATGCGGTACCGCCTGTTCGCGGTCATCGGCATCCTGGTGGTGGCGGCGGTACTCGCGTTCATCGTCTATCGCTTCTACGACAGCGGGCAGTTCACCGCGCGCCGCTGGGAATGGCTGGAGTACGCGCAGGTCCAGCGCGACCTCGCGAACGCGTTGTTGTTCACCCTCAAGGCGTTCGCGCTGGGTGCGGTGCTGGCGTTGATCTTCGGTGCGGTCTTCGCGGCGGGGCGGTTGTCGGACCACGCGTGGGTGCGCGGGATCTCGACCTTCATCGTCGAGCTGTTCCGCGCCATCCCGCTGCTGATCCTGATGTTCCTGTTCTTCTTCGGCCTGCCGGCGCTGGGCATCCAGATGTCGTCGTTCATGGCCGTGGTGCTGGGGCTGACGCTGTACAACGGCTCGGTGCTGGCGGAGGTGTTCCGCGCCGGCATCCAGGCGCTGCCGAAGGGCCAGAGCGAGGCCGCGTACGCGCTGGGCATGGGCAAGACCCAGGTGATGACGCTCGTCCTGATCCCGCAGGCGATCCGGTCGATGCTGCCGACGATCATCAGCCAGCTGGTGGTGCTGCTCAAGGACACGGCGCTCGGGTTCGTGGTGACGTACCAGGAGCTGCTGTACTACGCGCGCTACATCGGCACGCAGGGCCAGTTCGGCAGGCCGATCGTGCCGTCGACGCTCGTCGTCGCGGCGATCTACATCGTGCTGTGCCTGCTGCTCACCGCGCTCGCCACGTACCTGGAGCGGCGCAACCGGCGCAGCAAGAAGCACCTGGCGGGTACGGACACGAAGGCCGAGGAGATCGCCCTCGAAGCCGACCTCAAGGCAGGCTGATCCCGGTACGGAAAGGGGCCCGCATGGTTGTGCGGGCCCCTTTTTCGTGTTCAGGCACTCGAGTGGGCTGGGGATGCGGGGCGTGGCGCTCCAACCCCCGCACGAGCGAACGCGCAGGCCCTCTTCGTACTCAGAAGCCGCAGAGCCAGTCGAGCACTACGGCGGCCGTCCAGGACTGGTCCGTGCTGCCCAGCGGTTCGCCCGTGAACGGCTCGTAGTACTCGCCGAAGGAGCCGTCCTCCGTGAGCCTGATGCCGCCGTCCCGCAGCTTCCTCGCCCGTTCGTGCCAGCCGCGGCGCTCGAAGGCCCAGCTGAACAGCCACACCACCACCGGCCATTGTGGACCGCGCCAGTACTGCCTCGGGTTGAAGCCGGGGCGCATCGGCGACACCGACGGCGGCACCGGGGCCAGCAGGTCCGGGTGCCCGCACCAGCGGTCGCTGTCCAGCAGCGACAGCAGGCGCAGCTGCACGTCGTCCGGCGCGCCGCCGCACAGCAGGGGCGAGAACCCCGCGATCGTCTGCGTGTCCAGCCAGCGGCCGGTGCGCAGGTCGCGGTCACGTGCCATGCCCGACACCGAGTGGCAGCTGCCCGCGACCGCGGCGCGTGCCTTGGCGGCCCAGTCCGCCAGGTCGGCCAGCTGCTCCGGCTCCTGCCCGAACTCCTCGCCCAGCTCGATCAGCACGTCGCAGGACATCGCGAACAACGCGGTGATGAACACGTCCCCGACGAGGAAGCTGGACCCGCTGACGATCTTGCGCTGGTCGTAGCCCGCGCGGCGCATCTCCTCGATCAGCCACAGGTACCGGTCGTACTCGCGGTCGGTCGGCCGCTCGCCGGGATCACCGACCAGCCGGACGTCCTTGCGCACGTACGGCGGCAGCGCGGCGCCGGGGTGCACCGCGTCGTAGGGCACGTCCCAGCGCGGCGAGTTGTCCATTCCGGACTCCCAGCCGTGCACGATGGCGATGAGTCCGCTCGACCCCGGCGTCCGGTACTCGACGAGCCAGCGGTGCCACGCGTACAACTTCGCCCAGATCCGGCGGGCGAAGCGTTCGGCGTCGAGGCGGTCGTTCGGCCCGGATCGGCGCGCGATGTCGAGCACGCGGCGCACCGCGATCGCGTGCACCGGCGGCTGGCAGATCCCGGACGTGCGCACGTTCCGCGGCCCGTCGGGCGCGGTGTCGGTGCCCCACCGGTCGGGACCGGGGAAGTAGGCGTCGTCGTCGGTGAAGACGATGTGCGGCACCATCCCGTTGCGCCACTGGGCAGCGAACAGGGTGTCCAGCTCGGCGATGGCGCGCTGCACGTCCAGCCGGGCCAGGCCGATGGAGATGAACGCCGCGTCCCAGCTCCACATGTGCGGGTAGAGCCTCGGCGCGGCCGTGATGACGGCACCGGTGTCGTTGTCCCGCAACACCCGGGCCGCCCTGGCCGCCAGCGCGGGCTCGGTGAAGCGGACCGGCCGTCTATCGCCGGGAGAGCTCTCCGTCGTGCGCGTGGCGTCCACCGTCATTCCTGGGCCTCCAACAACAACTGGGTTTCGGGGTCGTACCACCGGCACCGCTCCGGCGGCAGCCGCAGCGCGAGCCGTTCGCCGGGTTCGGCGCGGAAGTCGGCCGGTGCCTGCACCTTGAGCACCTGACCGGCGACTTCCGTGGTGAGCAGTGTCGAGGACCCCAGCGGTTCGAACACCTCGACCACCGCGTGCAGCCCCGTCTCCCCAGTGTCGACGGTGATGGCTTCGGGCCGGATTCCCAGGAGGATTTCCTTGCCGGAGAAGGACGTGAGCGCGGGCGGCAGTGGCAGCGACTGCCCGCCGAAGTCGACGTGCGTGCCGTTCACGGTGCCACGCAGGAAGTTCATCGGCGGGCTGCCGAGGAACCCGCCGACGAACGTGTCCGCGGGCTGGGCGTACACCTCGGTCGGCGACCCGGCCTGCACGACACGGCCCTCGCGCATGACAGCCACCCGGTCGCCGAGGGAAAGCGCTTCCACCTGGTCGTGGGTCACGTACAGCGTCGTGATGCCCAGCTCCGAGACCAGCTTCTTCAGCTCGGCACGGAAGGACAGCCGCAGCAGAGCGTCCAAATTGGATAGCGGTTCGTCCATCAGCAGCAGGTCGGAGTCGACGACGATGGCGCGGGCGACGGCGACGCGCTGCCGCTGACCACCGGAGAGCTTCGCGGGGTAACGGTCCAGGTACGGCGTGAGCTGCAGCAGGTCCGCGGCCCATTCGACCTTGCGCCGGATCTCGTCGGCGGGCACCCCGCGGACCTTCAGCCCGAAGCCGATGTTGTCGTAGACCTTCTTGTTGGGGAACACCGCGTAGGACTGGAACACCATGGACAGGTTGCGGCGCCGCGGTTCCAGGTACGTGACGTCCTTGCCGCCGATCACCACCTGCCCCGAGTCCGGTGTCTCCAGGCCCGCGACCATGCGCAGCAACGTCGTCTTGCCGCAGCCGGACGGGCCGAGCAGCACCAGGAACTCGCCGTCGGCGACGTGCAGCGACACCTCGTCGGTGGCCCGCTGCGTGCCGCCGGGGTAGGTCTTGACCAGCTCGTGCACGATCAGTTCGCTCATCGCAGCGTCGTCCCCCACATGTTCACCAGGTACCGGCGCATCACGAAGATGAACACGAGCGCGGGCAGGATCAACGCGAATCCGCCGGCGAACCGGTACGTCTGCGGCGCCTCGCCGAGCGAGGCCAGCACCTGCGCCGGCAGCGTGCGGTGGCCCAGCGTGATCACCGCCGCGCCGAGGATCTCGTTCCACGACAACACGAACGTGAAGATCGACGCCGCCGCGAGGCCGGGTGCGGCGAGCGGGAACACGACCCGCCGCGCCGCCTCGAACCGGCTGCAGCCGAACACGCGGGCCGCCTCCTCGACGTCCGTGGGCACCGAAACGAACACGCTCGCGCTGATCAGCACGGTGGTGGGCATGGCCAGGGTGGTGTGCAGCAGGGTCACCGCGAACACCGTGTCGTACACCCCGGCGTTCAGGAACAACGTGGCGAGCGGCACCGACAGCACCACGATCGGCAGCGCGCGGGCGAGGAGCATGAAGACCTGGTAGGTGTCCTTGCCGCGGAAAGCGTAGCGCGCCAGCGCGTACCCGGCGGGCGCGCCCACGAGGAGCGAGAGCAGCACGGTGTAGACCCCGGCGAGCAGCGAGTTGCCCAGCGCGGGAATCGTGCCGGTGGCCTGGATGAACGCCAGCAGCGTGTCGGCGGAGAAGCCGCTCGGGATGAACGGGCGCGGGAACTCCAGCAGCGCGGCCGGGGACGACACCGCGGTCAGTCCGATGAGGACCATCGGCAGCAGCATGAACACCGTGATCACGAGGCAGGCGACCTGGACGCCGATGGCCCGCCACCGGCGGCGGCGCAGTGGGGCGCGGTCGATCTCGGGGAGGCTCATGCCGCCGCCCTGTTCCGCATCGACCGCAGGTACAGCACGGCCGTGCCGAGCGAGAGCACCAGCACCACGAGCGCGGCCGCGCTGGCGACCGGCGGGTTCTGCAGGTTCACGTACCACTGGTAGGTCTCCCCGACGAGCAGCGGGAAGTCTCGGCCGGTGAGCGCCTGCGCCACGGCGAACGCCTGCAGCGCGAGGATCGTGCGCAGGATGAGCGCGACCTGGAGGCTCGGCCCGAGCTGCGGCAGCGTCACGTGCCGCAGCCGCTGCCACCACGACGCGCCGAACACCTGCGCGGCCTCGTCGTAGTCGCGCGGGACCAGCTGGATCCCGGCGACGACGATCACGAACACCAGCGAGGTCGCCCGCCACACCTCGGCGACCACGACGGCCAGCAGCATCGTGCCGGTGTTGGTGTAGTTGAGCCACTGCACCGTCGGCAGCCCGAGCGAGGCGAGCAGCGAGTTCAGGTAGCCACGGCTGTCGAACACCGACAGCCACACCAGGCCGGCGGCCAGTTCCGACACCGCGAGCGGGATGGTCCACAGGTAGAAGTGCCCGGCCAGGAACCGCGGCCGGGCCTGCACGAGCAGCGCCATCGCGACCGCGAGCACGAGCTGCACCGGCACCACGATGACGATCAGCAGCAGCGTGTTCCGCAGCGCCCGCAGGAAGTACGCGTCGGTGAACAGCCGTTCCCACGCGCCGGTGCCCTCGCTGAACGCCGAGATCAGCGCCTGCACGAGCGGCCAGCCGAACAACGCCAGCATGAACACGATCGAGGGCAGGAGCAGCAGCCACGGTCCGCGCAGGCGCATCACGCCACCTCGCAGACGGCCGACGGCGGGTCGGGCGCCCAGCACGGCACCTTGAGGTCGTCGAACACCTTGCGCAGCACCCCCGCCTGCTTGTCCAAAGTGGAACGGATGTCGGCACCACCGAGCACGATCTGCTGGAAGGAGTCTTTGAACGCCTTCGTCACCTCGCCCTCGCGCGTGCCGAGGCCGACCGGCAGCAGCGAAAGGATGCCGCCCTGCGCGTCACGCTGCCTGCGCACGGCGTCGGCCTCCAGCTGGAGGGCGGGCGGCAGGTCACGCGGGATCTCGACGTCGACGACGGGGAAGAAACCGTTGGACCGCAACAGCTCGACCTGCGTCTCCTTCGCCGACAACGCCGTGATCACCCGCTGCGCCTGCTCGGGATCGGTGCTGCCCTTGGGAATCGCCAGCCCCAGCACGACGGCCATGTACCCGAGCCCCTTCGGACCGCGTGGCGCGGGCAGCATCCGCCACTTGCCGGGGTCCTGCTTGGGCGCGTCGACCAGCCGCGCCACGTGGTCCCAGCCGAACCGCACCTCCCCGGAGGCCAGCGGCTCCTGCAGGAAGTCGTAGTTGGTGCTCGACGGGCTGCAGTTGCGCCACAGCTCACGCAGGTACTCCCACGCCGCGACGGCGTCCGGCGAGCGGAACGTGGTGATCTGGCCGCCCGTGAAGGACGGCAGCAGGTAACCCTGCAGGAACCGGTGGATGAGCCCCTTCGGGCCGGCGGGCAGGCCCAGCAGCGGTCGCCCCGCCGCCTGCCGTGCGGCGATGGCCCAGTCCAGCAGCTGGTCGTACGTGAGCGACTCCGGGTCCGCGCCGGGCGGCAGGTGCGCCAGCGCCTCCTCGTGCGCGGCCAGCACGAACGTGGCCTGAGCCCACGGCACGTACCAGGTCTGCGGCGTGCCGGCCTTGGCGAGCGTCAGGTACTCCTGCGGGATGCCGCGCTCGCCGAGCCCGGCCAGCACCGGCGTGACGTCTTCGAGGTACTTCCCGGCCAGCGGCGCGAGGTCGCTGTGCGAACCGCCGAGCAGGCCGACCTGCGTGCGCCCGGCCGAGACCTGGCTCTGCACCTGGCTCGCGAACGGCCCTTCCTCGATCGTGACGTAGCTGACGCCGTCGAGGTGCGCCTTGCGCAGGAACCGGCGGAAGTTCTCGGCCTCCGCGACCGGCCGGAACTGCGTCGACAGGAACACCGTGCCGCCCGCGCCGGTCGTCGCGAAGCCGACGCACCCGGCGGCCAGCGAAGCCGTGCCCGCCAGGAGGAGTCCCCGCAGGACGGTGCGACGGGTCGGGCCGCTGCCGGGCAGGCGGGCCGCGCGCATCTGTCTCTCTCCGCTTCCGGGGCCGGTTAGACTTCTGTCAGGTAATTGAACATAAGTCCCTCCGGGAGAGCCTGTCAACATGCGCACGCCGCCGCCGACCTCCGCCGGGCACATCCTCGCCGTGCTCCGCGCCGAGGGGCCGTTGACCAGGCAGGAACTCCAGGACCGCATCGGGTTGTCCCGCGCGACCATGGTGGAGCGGCTCGACGTGCTGCAGCGGCACCGGCTCGTGCGGCAGACCGGGTTGCGCGCCTCGAACGGCGGGCGCCCCGCCCAGGTGCTCGCGGCGGACGACACCGGGCGCACCGCGCTGGTCGCCGATGTCGGGCAGCGGCACGCGACGATCGCCGTCGTCGACCTCCGCGGTGACGTGTTCGCCCAGCTGCACCGGCCACTGCCGGTCGGCCACCTGCCGGAGGAAACGCTTTCCCACCTGCTGGACACCGGCCGCGCACTGCTGGCGGAGACGGGCCGGGCGGACAGCCTGTGTGCGGTCGGACTCAGCGTGCCGGGCCAGATCGACCACGAACGCGGCACCACGATCGCCCCGCCGAGCATGCGCGAGTGGACCGGTCTGCCGCTGCGGGACCGCTTCACCGACGCGCTGTCGGTGCCGGTGTTCCTGGAGAACGACGCGAACGCGCTGGCGTTCGGCGCGTACTGCGAGCTGGGACGGCCGGACGCGGCGCTGGTCGGCGTGAAGGTCGGCACCGGGATCGGGGCAGGCCTGGTGATCTCGGGACGCACCCACCGCGGCGAGACGGCGTCGGCGGGCGAGATCGGGCACATCCGGATCGAGGGCAACGACCAGCGCTGCGACTGCGGGCGGCGCGGGTGCGTGTCGGCCATCGCGAGCGGGCAGGCGGTGATCCGGCAGCTGCGGCCGACCGGCGTGCGCAGCGCGGAGGACGTCGTGCGGCGCGTGCGCGCGGGCAACATCGAGGCGATCCGCGTGACCGCCGCCGCGGGCAGGCTCGTCGGCACCGTGCTCGCCACCGTCGTCACCATCGTCAACCCGCGGTACCTGCGCGTGGGCGGGGCGATCGGCGTGCTGCCGCCGTTCCTGGACAGCCTGCGTGACGCGGTGCGGGCCAACGCGCAGACGACCGCGCTGGAAGGGGTGAGCGTGGGCGCCTGTCGCCTGGGCGTGAACACCACGCTCACCGGGGTCGCCGGACTCGTGGCGGACGAGATGCTCGCCCCAGCCGCGGTGGACGCGCTCGTGCACGCCTGAACCCCTACGAAAGTATCTTGCGGACGGTGACGAGCCGGAGCATCCTGAGCACTCCCCGTAAAAGTTAAGAAAGTTTCCTAACTAGGAGGCTGTTCATGCGCAGGAAGGTCGTGCTCGCCGTGCTCGCGCTCGTCGTGAGCCTGTTCCCGACCGCCGCGGCACAGGCCGCCGGTCCCACCGCCGCCCAGCTGCTGGCGAAAACCCAGAGCTGTAGCCAGATCTCCAGCGGGAAGTACAAGACCGACGAAGAGGCGAGCCGCACCGTCGGAGTGTGCGGCGCGAACGGGGCCGTGTTCTGGCACGCCGACATGGACATCGACTGCGACGGCCAGCGCACCAGCCAGTGCAACGAGAACACCGACTGCTGCTTCTACCCCGACACGGCCTTCCACACCTCGACCGACCAGCCGCTGAACGCCGCGAAGCTGCCCTACATCGTGGTGCCGAGCCCGAGCAGCACGTGGAACTACTCGTCGTCGGGCCTGCGCGGGGGCGGCTCGTGCGCGGTGATCTACAACGGCAAGGTCGTCTACGCGGTCATCGGTGACACCGGCCCGACCGACATCATCGGCGAAGCGTCCTACGCCACCGCGCAGGCACTGGGCATCGACCCCGACCCGAGCACGGGCGGCACCGACTCCGGCGTCACGTACATCTGCTTCAAGAACTCGACCGTCTCCCCCATCGAGAACCACGACAAGGCCACCTCGACGGGCGAAGCACTGGCAAGCCAGTTCCTGCAGAACAACTGAACCCGGTATAACCCTGCGGTGACCGTTTTCGACGCAGAGGGGTTCACCGTGACCGGGTCCGGTCACTCGCCGTTCGCCGTCCTCAACGACTCCCCCGTCGGCGAGGGCGGCAACGAGGACCTGCTGGAGTCGACGGCCACCGCGGGCAACCTCGCGGACCTGATCCTGTCCTCCCGGCGCGCGGCGCCGTTCACCGTCGCGATCGACGCCGGCTGGGGGATGGGCAAGAGCAGCCTGCTGCGCGCGCTCGACACCGCGCTCAGCAGGGACGGCGCGGTCAGCACGGTCTGGTTCAACGCGTGGACGTCCGAGCGGGCCGACGCCGTCGAAGGGCTCATCAAGTCCGTCCTGCTCAGCTTCGACCGCAACGTGCTCCGCCGGGCCGTGCGCGGCACGCTCCGGCGGACGCACGTGGTCGGCGCGCTCAAGGCGGCGTCACTGGTGGCGTCGAGCTTCTTCGGGCTCGGCGCCGCGGTCGACGCGATGTGGCGCGCGCTCGCCGTGGACGCCAAGGCGCGCAACGAGATCAAGGCCGTGGTCCGCGACATGGCGACGGCGTGGCTCGCGAAGGGCGGTGGCGGGCACGAGCGCCTGCTGGTCGTGTTCGTCGACGCGTGCGACCAGGCGGTGCTGTGGCGGGCCGTCGGCCACGACCGCGTCGGCGACGGGGTGCGCTACCTGGAGAAGATCATCCAGGTCAGCTGTGCCGCAGCAGGATGATCTTGACGAGGTTGTCGGCGCCGAGCTCGTCCCCGATGCGGCCGAGGTGGTGTTCCACCACGAAGCTGTTGATCAGCCGCTTGATCCTGCTGCGGCACTTCTACCCCGGCTTCTACAACATGATCGTCAACTCGCCCTACGACGACGTGGCCACCCGGTTCCTCGACTACCACGACGTCCGCGAGGCCGTCCGCCACGGCGAGGAACCCGATCCGCTCCGCCTGGCGCAGTTGTTCGAGGCCACCGGCGTCCGCCCGCCCGCACCGGACGCGAGCAAGGCCGTGCTGTCCGAGCGCCTCGACGAGGTCACCCAGGAACTGCCCGTCGAGTTCCCGGAACTGGCCAAGGACAAGGAGTTCGTGACGCTGCTGCGCAGCCTCCCGCTGTGGATCGACGACGACCCGGGCGGTCCCGGGGGCCCTGGCCGACCTCATGCGCATGGGCGGCGCGAAGGTGGAGTCGGTCACGAACCGGGAGGACGCGATCGAGGCCCTGCCCCGGGTGCGCCCGACCGCGCTCGTCTCGGACATCCGCCGCGGCGACGACCCGCAGGCCGGCTTCACCGATCTCCGCTACCTGCGGGAGCGCGGCCTCTACGACGGCCCCGTCCTGTTCTACACGGGACAGGTCACCCCGTCGCGACTCGCGCAAGCCGAGGAGCTGGGTGCGGACGGCGTCACCACCGACCCCGGCGACGTACTGGAGTGGCTCGCCGGGGTCGCGAAGCGCGAGTGACCTACTTCTTGCGGCGGAACAGGTTCGTGCCCAGCCACACCAGCGGGTCGTAGCGCTTGTCGGCCACGCGCTCCTTCATCGGGATCAGCGCGTTGTCCGTGATGTGGATGTTCTCCGGGCACACCTCGCTGCAGCACTTGGTGATGTTGCAGTAGCCCAGCCCGTGTTCGGCCTGTGCGGCCTCGCGCCGGTCGCCCACGTCGAGCGGGTGCATCTCCAGCTCCGCGATGCGCATGAGGTACCGCGGCCCGGCGAAGTGCTCCTTGTTCTCCTCGTGGTCACGCACCACGTGGCACGTGTTCTGGCACAGGAAGCACTCGATGCACTTGCGGAACTCCTGCGAGCGCTCCACGTCGACCTGCTGCATCCGGTACTCACCGGGCGCCAGCTCCGGCGGCGGCGCGAACGCCGGGATCTCGCGGGCCTTGGTGTAGTTGAACGACACGTCCGTCACCAGGTCGCGGATCACCGGGAACGTGCGCATCGGCGTCACCGTGATCACCTCGTCCTCGGCGAACACCGACATCCGCGTCATGCACAACAGGCGCGGCCTGCCGTTGACCTCCGCCGAGCACGAGCCGCACTTGCCCGCCTTGCAGTTCCACCGCACGGCGAGGTCGGACGCCTGCGTCGCCTGCAGCCGGTGGATGATGTCGAGCACGACCTCGCCCTCGTTCACCTCCACCGTGAAGTCCTGCAGTTCGCCGCCCGCCGCGTCCCCGCGCCACACCCGGAAGTTCGCCTTGTAACTCACGCCTGCCTCCCGGGGTGCGCCGCCAGCTCCTCGTCGGTGTAGTACTTCGCCAGCTCGTCCAGTTCGAACAGCTCCAGCAGGTCCTGCCGCAGAGGCTCCTGGTCCTTGGGCGTGACGCGCACGCCCGGCGCCAGCGGGTCGTCCGTCGTCGTCTCGCACACGAGCAGCTTGTTGCGCCAGTGCGAATCCATCTGGGGGTAGTCGTCCCGCGTGTGCCCGCCGCGCGATTCCGTGCGCAGCAACGCCGCCCGCGCGACGCATTCGCTCACCAGCAGCATGTTCCGCAGGTCCAGCGCCAGGTGCCAGCCGGGGTTGAACTGCCGGTGCCCCTCGACCAGCACGTTGCCGATGCGTTCCTTGATCTCGTCGAGCTTCGCCAGCGCCCGCTCGATCTCCTCGGCCTTGCGGATGATGCCGACGAGGTCGTTCATCGTCTGCTGCAGCTCGTTCTGCAGGGTGTACGGGTTCTCCTCGACGCCCTGCCGCGGCGGGTCGAACGGCACCAGCGCGGTGCGTGCGGCGGCGTCCACATCGGACTGTGCGACCTTCGGCCGCTCCGCCAGCGACTCCACGTAGGACGCAGCACCGAGGCCAGCCCTCCGGCCGAAGACCAACAGGTCCGACAGCGAGTTGCCGCCGAGCCGGTTCGACCCGTGCATGCCGCCCGAGCACTCCCCGGCGGCGAACAGCCCCGGCACGGACGACGACGCCGTGTCCGGGTCCACCTCGATCCCGCCCATCACGTAGTGGCAGGTCGGCCCGACCTCCATCGGCTCCGCCGTGATGTCCACGTCCGCCAGCTCCTTGAACTGGTGGTACATCGACGGCAAGCGCTTTCTGATCTCCTCGGGCGTGAGCCTGCTGGCGATGTCGAGGAACACCCCGCCGTGCGGCGAACCGCGGCCCGCCTTGACCTCGGCGTTGATCGCGCGCGCCACCTCGTCCCGCGGCAACAGGTCCGGCGTGCGGCGGTTGTTCTCCTGGTCGGTGTACCAGCGGTCGGCCTCTTCCTCGCTGTCCGCGTACTGCCCCTTGAACACGTCCGGCACGTACTCGAACATGAACCGCTTGCCGTCGGAGTTCTTGAGCACGCCGCCGTCACCCCGCACGCCCTCGGTGACGAGGATGCCCTTGACGCTGGGCGGCCAGACCATGCCGGTGGGGTGGAACTGGACGAACTCCATGTTGATCAGCGTCGCGCCGGCGCGCATCGCCAGCGCGTGCCCGTCGCCGGTGTACTCCCACGAGTTCGACGTGACCTTGAACGACTTGCCGATCCCGCCCGTCGCGAGCACCACCGCCGGCGCCTGGAACAGGATGAACCGCCCGCTCTCGCGCCAGTAGCCGAACGCGCCCGCGATGCGGTCGCCGTCCTTGAGCAGCTCGGTGATCGTGCACTCGGCGAACACCTTGAGCTTGGCCTCGTAGTCGCCGTACTTGCGCTTGTCCTCCTGCTGCAGCGAAACGATCTTCTGCTGCATCGTGCGGATCAGCTCGAGGCCGGTCCGGTCGCCGACGTGCGCCAGCCGCGGGTACGTGTGGCCGCCGAAGTTCCGCTGGCTGATCCGGCCGTCGGCGGTGCGGTCGAACAACGCGCCGTAGGTCTCCAGCTCCCACACGCGGTCCGGCGCCTCCTTGGCGTGCAGCTCCGCCATGCGCCAGTTGTTGAGGAACTTCCCGCCCCGCATGGTGTCGCGGAAGTGCACCTGCCAGTTGTCGTTGGGGTTCGCGTTGCCCATCGACGCGGCGCACCCGCCCTCGGCCATCACCGTGTGCGCCTTGCCGAACAGGGATTTGCACACCACCGCGACGGACAGCCCGCGCTGGCGGGCCTCGATGACGGCCCGCAGACCGGCACCACCCGCACCGATCACCACCACGTCGTAGTCGAGCCGCTCGACCTCGGTCATTCAGCCACCTTTTAGTTCACGAAACGGGGATCGGAAATCGCACCACTGGCCACGAGCATCACGTAGAGATCGGTGAGCACGAGGGTTCCGAGCGTGGTCCAGGCGAGCAGCATGTGCCGGTTGTTGAGTTTGGTCACCTGTGTCCACATCCAGTACCGCACCGGGTGTTTCGAGAAGTGTTTCAGCCGCCCGCCCGTGATGTGCCTGCACGAATGGCAGGAAAGCGTGTAAGCCCACAGCAGCACGACGTTGCCGAGCAGGATGAGGTTGCCCAGCCCGAAGCCGAAACCGCCTGTCCTGCCGTGGAAGGCGAGGACCGCGTCGTAGGTGTTGATCACGGATACGAGCATCGCGACGTAGAAGAAGTAGCGGTGCACGTTCTGCACGATCAGCGGCAGCCGCGTTTCCCCGGTGTACTTCCGGTGCGGTTCCGCCACCGCACAAGCGGGCGGCGAGAACCACACCGAACGGTAATAGGCCTTCCGGTAGTAATAGCAGGTCAGGCGGAATCCGAGCAGAAAGGGCAACACGAGGGCGCCCAGCGGGATCCAGCTCGGGAATTCGCCGAACCAGTGCCCGAAATGGCTCGAGCCCGGGACGCAGGAAGCCGAGACGCACGGGGAGTAGAACGGCGTCAGGTAGTGGTATTCCGGCACCCAGTAGGCGGTCCGGACGAACGAGCGGACGGTCGCGTACACGATGAACGTCGCGAGACCGAGCGTGGTGAGCAGGGGTGGCAGCCACCAGCGGTCCGTCCGCAGGGTGCGCTCGGCGATGCGGGCGCGCCGGGGCGCCCGCACGCCGGTGCCGACCTCGTTGTCAGCGGGCGCGCTCACTCAACCTCCTCCTCACCGCGTGGCGCGGTGCTGGGTCGTCCGGTCACGGCTGGTCACGGTGGTAACCGCCGACCCCTTCGTCGTCGGCGCCCTGCCAGAGCGAGGGGTCGTACGGGGCGTCGGGGATCTTGACCACCTGCACGGGCGTGGAGGGCTTGGCCTGCACGGGGATCGGGTTCTCCAGCTCGCACACGTCGATGTCGAGCCGGTCCACGTCGTTGGCCAGGCGCCGCACAGCGGCGGCGTCGCCGTAGCGGGAACGCAGCGCGCCCACGCACTGCCGCAACTGGCCGAGGGCCCGGCGGATCTCCGCGAGTTCGGTGCTGGACATCGGTGTACCTCCGAGTGGGTCGGCGGCGGAGCCGTCAGTAGCGACTCTGCCGGTCGGGTAGCAATGTGACAAGTAGCACATCGTGACTCATCGTTGTGATCGGCGTCACCTTAAACGATCTTCTTAATCGATTTTGATCCGGCGATTTCTCTCGTTAGTGTGGGCACTGTCACGAACCTGCGACGCCAGCGTTGCCGTCTCCAGGCCCCATCCCGAACCCCGTGAGGCGGTAATGCACCCAGTCGTCGAGGAAGTCACCCGGCGTATCGAGGCACGCAGCGCCACGAGCCGTGCCGCGTACCTGGAACGTGTCGCAGCGGCCCGGTCCGAAGGACCCGTGCGGGCGGGTTTGGCGTGCAGCAACCTGGCGCACGGCTTCGCCGCGTGCGGGGGCTCGGACCGCCTCGCCATCCGCGGGCTGCGCAAGCCCGGCGTCGCCATCGTGTCGGCCTACAACGACCTGCTCTCGGCGCACCAGCCGCTCGGCGAGTACCCGGAGTGGATCAAGGCCGCGACGCGGGAGGCCGGTGGCGTGGCGCAGTTCGCGGGCGGCGTGCCCGCGATGTGCGACGGCATCACGCAGGGCCGCGCCGGGATGGAGCTGTCGCTGTTCAGCCGCGAGGTGATCGCGATGGCGACGGGCGTCGCGCTGTCGCACGAGATGTTCGACGGGGCGCTGCTGCTGGGCGTGTGCGACAAGATCGTGCCGGGGCTGCTGATCGGCGCACTCGCGTTCGGGCACCTGCCCGCGATCCTCGTGCCCGCCGGGCCGATGCCCTCGGGGCTGCCGAACAAGGAGAAGGCGCGCGTGCGGCAGCTGTACGCCGAGGGCCGCGCGAGCCGGGAAGACCTGCTGGAGGCGGAGTCGGCGTCGTACCACTCGCCCGGCACCTGCACGTTCTACGGCACGGCCAACTCGAACCAGCTGGTCGTCGAGGTGATGGGCCTGCACCTGCCGGGCGCGAGCTTCGTGCCGCCGGGCACGCCGCTGCGGCGGGCGCTCACCGAGGAGGCGGGCCGGCGGATCGTGGCGCTGGCACGCGACGAGTACACCCCGCTGGCGGAGGTGGTCAGCGAGCGGTCGGTGGTCAACGGTGTCGTGTCGCTGCTGGCCACGGGCGGTTCGACCAACCACACGATGCACCTGGTGGCGATCGCCGCGGCGGCCGGGATCGAGCTGACGTGGGACGACTTCTCGGACCTGTCCGCCGTGGTGCCGCTGCTGGCGAACGTGTACCCGAACGGCAGCGCGGACATCAACCACTTCCACGCGGCGGGCGGGGTGCAGTTCCTGGTCGGCACGCTGCTCGACGCGGGGTTGCTGCACGACGACGTTCGCACGGTCGCCGGGGACGGGTTGTCGCGGTACCGGTCGGAACCGGTGCTGACCGACGAAGGCCTGGTGTGGCGCGAGGTGCCGACGCGGAGCCTCGACACGGAGGTGCTGCGCCCGGTGTCCGACCCGTTCGCCGAGGACGGCGGGCTGCGGATGCTGAGCGGCAACCTGGGCCGCGCGGTGATCAAGGTGTCGGCCGTCGCGCCCGAGCACCGGGTGGTGCGGGCGCCGGCGCGGGTGTTCACGTCGCAGCGGGCGTTCGACGAGGCGTTCCGCGCGGGTGAGCTGGACCGCGACGTGGCGGTGGTGATCCGCAACCAGGGTCCGCAAGCGAACGGCATGCCGGAGCTGCACGGCCTGACGCCCGCGCTGGGTGCGTTGATGGACCGGGGTTTCCAGGTCGCGTTGATCACCGACGGACGCATGTCGGGTGCCTCGGGCAAGATCCCTTCGGCCATCCAGGTCACCCCGGAGGCCGCGGCGGGTGGCGCGCTCGCCCGTGTCGAGGACGGGGACGTGGTGGTGCTCGACGCGGAGGCGGGCACGCTGGACGTGCTGGTCGACGAGGCTGAGCTGGCCGCGCGCCCGGTGCGTGACTCGGCGCCGGACGAGGCGTCCTGGGTGGGTACGGGCCGGGAGCTGTTCACGGCGTTGCGGCGGGCGGTGGGCCCGGCGGACCAGGGGGCGAGCGTGTTCGGCCCGATGACGCCGGGGCACTTCGGCGCGGCGGCGGCGCGGGTCTGAGGCGTCCGGGACAATGGTGGTGGACCCTGGTTTGAGGAGGACGCTGGTGAGCAACGAGCTGCTGGACCTGTCGCCGGTGATGCCGGTCGTGGTGCTGGACCAGGTGGCGGACGCGGTGCCGGTGGCGCGGGCGTTGCTGGCGGGTGGGATCCGGGTGATCGAGCTGACGCTGCGGACGCCGGTCGCGCTGGCGGCGATCGAGCGCGTGGCGGCGGAGGTGCCGGAGATCGTGGTGGGGGCCGGCACCGTGACGACGCCCGAGCAGGCGAAGCAGGCGGCCGACGCGGGCGCGAAGTTCCTGGTGACGCCCGGGTGCACGGACAGCGTGCTGGAGGCCGTGGTGGGGACGGGGCTGCCGTTCCTGCCGGGCGCGGGCACGGTCTCGGAGGCGATGCGCCTGGCCGAGCAGGGGCTGACGGCGCTGAAGTTCTTCCCGGCCGAGCCGAGTGGTGGGGTGCCGTTCCTGAAGGCGATCGCGGGGCCGCTGCCGGGCCTGCGCTTCTGCCCGACGGGTGGCATCACGCCGGAGACCGCGCCCGCGTACCTGGCCCTCCCCTCGGTCGGCTGCGTCGGCGGTTCGTGGCTGACCCCGAAGGACGCCCTAGCGGCAAAGGACTTCGAGCGGGTAACGGCGCTGGCCCGGGAGGCCGCCGCACTGCGGTGACTGTTGCGGGAGGTTGCCGGGGCGCCTCCGGCCGTCTCGCCCGGGCGGCGGAGCGGGCGGGGTTTGGGGTGACCGGCGGGGCGGGGCTGGCGGGGCTTCGGAGTGCCCGTCGGGGCACGGGCGGTGCGGTAAGTCGAAGCGCGGCTGGCCGGGCGGTGGCACGCGCGGCTGGCCCGGTACGGGCACGGCTGACTGGGCCAAGGACCCGCGCGGCCTGGACGGGCGGCCACGGCTGGCCGGACACGAGCCCGCCCGGTTGGCCGGGCGGCCACGGCTGGCCAGACACAAGCCCGCCCGGTTGGCCGGGTACGGGCACGGCTGGCTAGGCGGCCGCGGCCCCGCGCGGCCTGGGCCAGGCGGCCGCGGCTGGCCGGACACGAGCCCGTCCGGTTGGCCCGGTACGGCCGCGACTGGCCGGGGCCCGCCCAGTTGGCCGGGTAAGGGCACGGCTGGCCGGGCGGCCACGACTAACCGGACGCGGTTGATACGGCCGCGCCATTTCTACTGCGATCCGGGCCGCCTGGCGCGGCTCCGACCGCACCATCCCCGGGTGCTTCCCGGGATTGGCGCAGCAGCCGGGCGGCGTCGGCGACGTGGCGCCGGTGGCTCACCCCACCCAAGGCCTAGGCAGAGCCGCAAGTCGACATGTCTGCAAGCAGACGGTGTTCCGAGGCGAGGCGGTGGAACCCGGCGGGGCGGGCGGCGGGGCACTAGCCTGGCCGCCGTGGGATGGGCTTGGTTCACCGACCCCGACTACTGGGCGTCGAAACTGGCGTTCCAGCGGATGCTCGCCGCCCTGTACCTCGTCGCCTTCTTGGTGGCCGCCAACCAGTTCCGGGCGTTGCTCGGCGCGCGCGGGTTGTTGCCGATACCGAAGTTCGTCGCGCGGGTGCCGTTCCGGCGGGCACCCAGCATCTTCCAGCTCTACTACTCCGACACGTTCTTCGCGTCCGTCGCCTGGATCGGCGTCGCGGTTTCCGCGGTCCTCGTGCTCGGGCTGACCGATTCGGCGCCGCTGTGGGTGTCGCTCGTCGTGTGGGCCGTGCCGTGGGTGCTGTACCAGTCGATCGTCAACGTCGGACAGATCTGGTACTCCTTCGGCTGGGAATCCCTGTTGCTGGAGACCGGGTTCCTCGCGATCTTCCTCGGACCGGCGGACATGGCGGCGCCGGTCCCCGTGCTGTGGTTGCTGCTGTGGGTGTTGTTCCGGCTGGAGTTCGGCGCCGGGATGATCAAGCTACGCGGCGACCAGTGCTGGCGGGACCTGACGTGCCTGTACTACCACCACGAAACCCAGCCCATGCCCGGCCCGCTGAGCTGGTACTTCCACCACCTGCCCAAACCGCTGCACAAGGCCGAGGTGCTGGCGAGCCACTTCACCCAGCTGATCGTCCCGTTCGCACTGTTCGCCCCGCAACCGGCGGCAGGCATCGCGGCACTGATCATGATCGTGACGCAGCTGTGGCTGGTGATCAGCGGGAACTTCTCGTGGCTGAACTTCCTCACGATCACCATCGCGGTGTCCGCTTTGGACAGTCATCTGCTGCCGTTCACCCCGCCACCACTGACAGAACCGCCCTTGTGGTTCCGGGTACTCGTGCTCGCCGTGACCGCACTCGTGCTCGTGCTCAGCTACCGGCCGGCGCGCAACCTGATCTCCCGGAGCCAGCTGATGAACTACAGCTTCGACCGGCTCCACCTGGTCAACACCTACGGCGCCTTCGGCAGCATCACGAAAACCCGGCACGAGGTGATCATCGAGGCCACCGAGGAACCCGAACTCACGCCGGACACGGTGTGGCACGAGTACGAGTTCAAGGGCAAGCCCGGAAACCTCCGCCGATGGCCGCGCCAGTTCGCGCCCTACCACCTGCGGCTCGACTGGCTGATGTGGTTCGCCTCGTTGTCCTCCCAGTACTCCGATTCCTGGCTGCAACCGCTCGCCGAAAAACTGCTCGCCGCCGACCGGGCCACGCTCAAACTCCTCCGACGCGATCCGTTCGACGGCCGGCGCCCCACATACCTGCGGGCACGCCTGTTCCGCTACCGGTTCACCACACCCCAGGAGCACCGTGAGACCGGCGACTGGTGGGTGCGCGAACCCGTCGGCCGCGCACTCAAAGCCGGACGCCTCGGCCCTGACGGCACCGCCGTCGCGGCCGAGTAGCTCACGGCCAGAAACAGCGGGGACACCCCGCGGCTCCTCGCGCCAGAGCCATCCGCAGCCGCGCCTCAAGCCGGAGCAGGCTCAGTCCGGGATGGCGTCGTCAAGCGGCGTGGACTCGGCACCGGCCTTCCGCAACTCGTCACGGACCACCGAGTACGCCAGCCCCTGCGGGTAACCCTTGCGCGCCAACGTGCCCAGCAGGCGCCGGATGGCCGTCTGCTCGTCGACCGCCGTCATCGAGCGCAGGCGTTTGCGGACCAGCTCACGGGCCTTTTGCTCCTCGGACTCGCGGTCGATCTCCCCGGCAGCCTGCGCGGCGACCTCCCCGTCGACCCCCTTGCGCTTGAGTTCGGCGACGAGCGCGGTGCGGGCCAGCCCCTGGTAGGTGTGCCGTGACCGCACCCACTGCTCGGCGAACGCGGCGTCGTCCACCAGGCCCGAGCTGTCGAGCTTGCCGAGCAGGCGCTCCCTGAGCTCCTCGTCGAAACCCTTGCGGCGCAGCGCCTGCCGAAGCTCGTCCTTGGTCCGGGCGCGGATGGCGAGCAGGTCGAAGCAGATCTCCTTCGCCTTCTTCCACGCCTCTTCCGGCGACAGCTCGGCAGGATCGATCTTCGGCATACCCCTCCCTCAGTCTGCGGCACCTCCCCCGCCGTGCCAGGCCGTCCGGAAGACAGCACCCGCTGTTCCCCGGACTGGCCCAGCGCGCAGCTCACCCCCGAGACCCATGGCCCCGAACACCGCGGCCGACAACCGCTGCTCGCGAAACCCGGGCTCGCGGGCACCTGCCGCCCTCGGCGAACGGGAGCCACCGGCAAACCGGCAGCCCTCGCGGCTCAGAACTCCACGGGAGCCGGGGCGGCGTCCTCCGCGTCGACCTGGGCGCCGATACCGAGCTTCTCCTTGATCCGCTTCTCGATCTCGTTCGCGATGTCCGGGTTGTCGCGCAGGAACTTCCGCGCGTTCTCCTTGCCCTGGCCCAGCTGGTCGCCCTCGTAGGTGTACCAGGCGCCCGACTTGCGCAGGATGCCCTGATCCACACCCATGTCGATGAGCGAGCCCTCGCGGGACACACCCTGGCCGTACAGGATGTCGAACTCGGCCTGCTTGAACGGCGGCGCGACCTTGTTCTTGACGACCTTCACGCGGGTCCGGTTACCGACGGCCTCGCCGCTGTCCTTCAGCGTCTCGATGCGGCGGACGTCGAGCCGCACGGAGGCGTAGAACTTCAGCGCCTTACCACCGGTCGTGGTCTCGGGGGACCCGAACATCACGCCGACCTTCTCACGCAGCTGGTTGATGAAGATCGCCGTGGTGCCGGAGTTGGACAGCGCACCGGTGATCTTCCGCAGCGCCTGGCTCATCAGCCGGGCCTGCAGACCCACGTGCGAGTCACCCATCTCGCCCTCGATCTCGGCGCGGGGCACGAGCGCGGCCACCGAGTCGATGACCAGGATGTCCAGCGCGCCGGAGCGGATCAGCATGTCGGCGATCTCCAGCGCCTGCTCACCGGTGTCGGGCTGGGAGACCAGCAGCGCGTCGGTGTCCACGCCCAGCGCCTTGGCGTACTCCGGGTCGAGCGCGTGCTCGGCGTCGATGAACGCCGCGATGCCGCCCGCCTTCTGCGCGTTGGCCACGGCGTGCAGGGCCACGGTGGTCTTACCGGAGGACTCCGGGCCGTAGATCTCCACGATCCGGCCGCGGGGCAGGCCCCCGATGCCGAGCGCGATGTCCAGCGCGATCGCGCCGGTGGGGATGACCTCGATCGGCGCGCGCCCCTCGTCACCGAGGCGCATCACCGACCCCTTGCCGTACTGCTTGTCGATCTGCGCGAGCGCGAGCTCGAGGGCCTTGTCCTTGTCGGGGGCTGCTGCGGGCATTGAAATCCACCTCGTCGGTCGGAAGCCGGTAGGGCTTGTCTCGGGTTTTGAGCTGTTGGGCCCGACACTACGGGCGGGGTCCGACAATTCCTGATCGCGACGGCCGATCTGTGGACAGCTGACCCCTCTGTGGACAACACGATAGCCGAACACGTGTTCGAGGCAAGGACTGACACACCTTCGGCACGGTTTTTCCCGGTCGCGGGCTCACCGGCGCTCGGCGGGCACGTCGAACGCCACGCACACCTCGCGCCAGATCTCCTTGGCGGGGATCCCGGCGGCCAGCGCCTGCTCGACGGTCCGCCCGCCCAGCGCGCTGAACACGTGGTCCTTCGCCAGCACCTCGGCCCGGCCGGGGCCGAACTCGTCGGCCATCAGCCTTCGGAAGACGGTAATTCGCATCGTGCCCAGGCTACCGTGGGCACATGAGCCAGACCGCGCTCACCATCGCCTCGATCGCCGTGCTCCTCGGGGCCCTCGTGGTCGCGCTGCGCGCGCTGTGGGGCATGCGGCGCAAGTGATCACGTGCCCGGCTGGACCGTCCGTTCGAAGTAGTCGGCCAGCTGGGACGCGCTCGACGCCTGCTGCCCGCTGCCCGCCTTCTGGTAGACCACCCCGGCCAGCGGCCGGTCGGCGACCGTGAAGACCAGCACCGACGCCGACTTCCCGCCCGCGGCGGAGTACGTGCCGGTCAGCGCGTTGCCCTGCCACCGCGCCTGGACCTGGTCACCGCCCACCGAGGTGAGCAGCCGGTCGGTGTACTCCTTCACGTCGGCCGCCGAACTGGCGTGCACGTAGGTGATCTGCGCCCCGGCGAGCGCGGGGGCCGAGCACGTGACGAGCACGCCGAGCCGCTGGCTCGCCGGCGGCGCGATGTCGCCGCTGCCCGCGCCGGGCGTGCACTGCGAGGTGTCCGCGATGGTGCCCGCCAGCTGGCGCAGGCAGCCGGTGAAGCCCTGTCCGTCGGGCGCGCCCGGCCGGGCGCACTCCTGCGCGCTGTACGTGGTCACCGAGGCACCCGACGGCCACAACAGGTACGTCAGCCCGGCCGCGACCAGGACCGCGACCACCGCGACGGCCGCGAGCACCGGCTTCTTCCTGCTCCGCTTCACCGGTGCCGGGTAGCTGGGAAAACCCGTCGGGAACACCATCGGGGGAACGGGCGGCGGGGCGACGGGCGGGGGTGGAACCTGCTGCGTCCGGCCGCCGATGCCCTCGCCGTGGACGTGGTGCGCGCCGAAGGCCACGGCGGTCTCCGGCTGGTCCAGGCTGACGGGCACCACCCCGAGGTGCTCGGCGATCATCGACCCGACCAGCGGCAGCCTGCTCGCGCCGCCGACGAGGTAGATGCCGGCCAGCCGGTCGGGGGTCAGGCCCGCCGCGGCCACGGTCCTGGACAGCAGTTCGACGCTGCGCAGCAGCGCCGGGCGGACCAGCGCTTCCAGCTCGCCGCGGGTGACCAGCACGTCCGTGAACGGTTCCGGCATCGGCACCTCGGTCTGCGGCAGCCGGGACAGCGCCTCCTTCGCCGCCTTCACGTCCTCCTGGAGCGCACGGCGGGTGCGCCGGTCCGCGGTGGACTCCGGGCGCAGCAACCGCTGCCAGCGCTGCGGGTCGCGGTGGGACACCTCCCGGCCGACGTGCACCATCAGCGCCTGGTCGACGTCGAGCCCGCCGAGGTCGGGAAGGCCGTTTTCGGCCAGCACGGCGAACCCGTTCGGGCCCGCGCCGACGACCGCGACGTCGAACGTGCCCGCCCCCAAGTCGTACACGGCGAGGGCCTGGCCGGGCGCGAGCCCGCGGCCCGGGAAGGACGCGAAGTGCGCGGCCGCGGCCACCGGTTCGGGTACGAGGTGTACCGGTCCGGCGTACCCCGCGAGGCGGACCGCGGTCATCAGCACGGTGCGTCGCGGCTGCCCCCACTCGGCCGGGTGAGTCAAGCGCAACTCATCGAGTTGTTCTCCGCCGAGCTGGCGTGTGGTCTCGTCCAGCACTCGGCGCAGCACGGCGGCGAGCGCTTCGTTGACCGGCACGACGTCCTGCCCCAGCAACAGGGTCTGCTCGTCGACGCGACGCTTCGGGTTGGGCTCGAACCGTGCCGGGTCGAGCCGGGCGCGGCGCTCGGCGTCCCGGCCGACGACGAGGGTGCCGTCCTCCGCCGCGAACACCGCGGAGGGCATGGTCGCCGAACCGTCCACCTCGACCACGCGGGGCGGCATGCCGTGGGCCGACAGGACGGCGACCGTGTTGGACGTCCCCAGGTCCACCGACAGGATCCGCACGCTCTCCCCCTCGCCATCCGCCCAGGTCGGGACCTGATGCTGTCATGCGGAAGGGGGGTCGCGGACGCGGACCCGCGAAAAATTGTCGGTGGGTCGGGTCATGATGGAGAACGTGACCGGAGTGCTCGACTCGTTCTCCCCCGCGACCAGGGACTGGTTCGCGGGGGCGTTCGCCGCGCCCACCGAAGCCCAGGCCGGGGCGTGGGAGGCGGCGCAGGCGGGTGAGCACGCGCTGGTCGTGGCGCCGACGGGGTCCGGCAAGACCCTCGCGGCGTTCCTCTGGGCGCTGGACCGGCTCGCCGTGGGTCCGCCGCCGGAGACCCCGGCGAAGCGCTGCCGGGTGCTGTACGTGTCCCCGCTCAAGGCGCTGGCCGTCGACGTGCAGCGGAACCTCCGTGCTCCGCTCGCCGGCATGTCGCAGGCCGCGCGCAGGCTGGGGCAGGAGCCACCGGAGATCACGGTGGGCATGCGCACGGGGGACACGCCGGCCGCCGACCGGCGGTCCTTCGCCCGCACCCCGCCGGACATCCTGGTCACCACGCCGGAGTCGCTGTTCCTCATCCTCACCTCGTCGGCGCGCGAGTCGCTGCGGGGCGTGGAGACGGTGATCGTCGACGAGGTGCACGCGGTCGCCGGCTCGAAACGCGGCGCGCACCTCGCGCTGTCACTGGAAAGGCTCGACGCGCTGCTGCCCCGCCCCGCTCAGCGCATCGGCCTGTCCGCGACGGTCCGCCCGGTCGACGAGGTGAGCGCGTTCCTCGGCGGCGGGCGCCCGGTGCGGGTCGTGCAGCCGAAACCGCTGAAGACGATCGAGGTGCGGGTCGAGGTCCCGGTCGAGGACATGGCGAACCTGGACGCTCCCCCGCCCACTCCGCTCGACGCGCTGCCGTTGCCGTCGGAGGGCGGGATCGGGACCAACGAGGAGATCGCGGGCGCGGCCGTGCGCAGGCCCTCGATCTGGCCGGCGGTCGAGGAACGGGTGCTCGAGCTGATCCGCGAGCACCGGTCCACGATCGTCTTCGCGAACTCCCGGCGGCTGACCGAACGGCTCACCGCGAGGCTCAACGAGCTCGCGGCCGAGCAGACGGAACTCGAACCGGGGCAACAGTTCCCGGCCGAGGCGATCGGCGGGTCGGGGCACACCACGGGCGCCGAGGTCACCATCGCGCGGGCGCACCACGGCTCCATGTCGCGCGAGCAGCGCACCCACGTCGAGGAGGAGCTGAAGTCGGGGCGGCTGCCGTGCGTCGTCGCGACGTCCTCGCTGGAGCTCGGCATCGACATGGGCGCGGTCGACCTCGTGGTGCAGATCGAGGCGCCGCCCACGGTCGCGTCCGGGCTGCAGCGCGTCGGCCGGGCCGGGCACCACGTCGGCGCGGTGTCCACCGGCGTGATGTTCCCCAAGTTCCGGGGAGATCTCGTGTCGTGCGCGGTGGTGTCCGAGCGCATGACGAGCGGGGCCATCGAAGCGGTCCGGTATCCCCGCAACCCGCTCGACGTGCTGGCCCAGCACGTCGTGTCCATGGTCGCGCTCGAACCGTGGACGGTGGAGGAGCTGGGCGCCCTCGTCCGCCGGGCCGCCCCGTTCGCCGCGCTGCCCGACGACGCGCTGCTCGCGGTGCTGGACATGCTCGCCGGCCGGTATCCGAGCGAGGAGTTCGGCGAGCTGCGGCCCCGGATCACGTGGGACAGGGTGACGGGTGAGCTGCGGGGGCGGCCGGGCTCGCAGCGGCTGGCCGTCACCTCGGGCGGCACGATCCCCGACCGCGGGTTGTTCACCGTGATGACCCCGGGCGGCGAGGGGCAGGCCGGGTCGCGCGTCGGCGAGCTGGACGAGGAGATGGTGTACGAGTCCCGGGTCGGGGACACCATCCTGCTGGGCACCTCGTCGTGGCGCATCACCGACATCACGCACGACCGCGTGATCGTCGTGCCCGCGCCGGGAGAACCGGCGCGCATGCCGTTCTGGAAGGGGGACGCACCGGGGCGGCCGCTGGAACTGGGGCGCGCGCTGGGCGCGTTCGTGCGTGAAGTGTCCAGTGTGGACAGCGAGAAGGCCAGGGCGCGGGCCGAAGCCGCGGGGCTGGACCAGCGCGCGTGTGACAACCTGCTGACGTACCTGGAGGAGCAGCGCGCCGCGACGCGGCACGTGCCCAACGACAGGACGATCCTGCTCGAACGCTTCCGTGACGAGCTGGGTGACTGGCGGATCGTGCTGCACTCCCCCTTCGGCGCGCAGGTGAACGCCCCGTGGGCGCTGGCGATCGCGGCCCGGCTCCGCGAGAACCGCGGGGTCGACGCCCAGGTCATGCACTCCGACGACGGCATCGTGCTGCGCCTGCCCGACGCGCTGGACGACGACGGCGGTGAGGTCACGATCACCGCCGAGGACGTGCTGATCGATCCGGAGGAGGTCGAGCAGCTGATCGTCGCCGAGGTCGGCGGCTCGGCGTTGTTCGCCGCCCGGTTCCGGGAGTGCGCTGCCCGCTCGCTCCTGCTGCCGCGCCGCGACCCGCGCAGGCGGACGCCCTTGTGGCAGCAACGGCAACGGGCGTCGCAACTGCTCGCGGTCGCGGCGAAGTACGAGCGCTTCCCGGTCGTGCTCGAGGCGATGCGCGAGTGCCTGCAGGACGTCTACGACGTGGGCGGGCTGCGGGAGCTGATGACGGACGTGCGCTCGCGGCGGGTCCGCGTCGTCGAGGTGGAGACGCCGGCCGCCTCGCCGTTCGCGCGCAGCCTGATGTTCGGCTACGTCGGGATGTTCCTGTACGAGACCGACGCGCCGCTGGCGGAGCGGCGGGCGGCGGCGCTGGCGCTGGATTCCGCGCTGCTGGCCGAGTTGCTGGGCACCGAGGCGATCCGGGAGCTGCTCGACCCGGAGGTGGTCGTGGAGGTCGAGCGCTCGCTGCAGCGCCTGGAGCCGGACAGGCACGCACGCAACGCCGAGGACGCGGCGGACCTGTTGCGGTTCCTCGGGGACCTCTCCACCGAGGAGGCCGCGGCGCGGGGTGTCGAGCAGTCGTGGCTGGCGGACCTGGTGGGCCAGCGGCGCGCCATCCCGGTGCGGATCGCGGGCGAGGAACGGTATCTGGCGATCGAGGACGCGGGCCGGGTGCGGGACGCGCTCGGAGTCGCGTTGCCGATCGGGGTACCGGAGGCGTTCACCGAGCCCGTCGCCGATCCGCTGGGTGATCTGCTGGCCCGGTACGCACGGACACACGGCCCGTTCCCGGCGCGGCAGGCGGCAGAGCGGTTCGGGCTCGGCACGGCCGTCGTGGCGGGCGTACTCGACAGGCTCACCGCCGAGGGGCGGCTCGTGCGTGGCGAGCTCAGTCCCGTCGGCCATCCGGACACGCACGGCGCCGGGGTGGAGTACTGCGACGCCGCGGTGTTGCGGCGGCTCCGCCGGGCCTCGCTGGCGAGGTTGCGGGCCGAGGTGGAACCCGTGGAACCCGCCGCGCTGGGCCGGTTCCTGCCGTCGTGGCACGGCATCGGGGCCCGGATGCGGGCGGCGCCGACGGCGGACGACGTGCTGTCGGTGATCGAACAGCTCGCGGGTGCACCGTTGCCGGCGAGCGCCGTCGAGTCGCTGATCCTGCCGAGCCGGCTGCCGGGGTACTACCCCGCGCTGCTGGACGAGCTCACCACGGCGGGTGAGGTGACGTGGGCCGGGTGCGGGGCGCTGGCCGGTGGTGACGGCTGGGTGGCGCTGGCGCCGGCCGACGTCGCCGACCTGCTGCTGCCGGAGATCGAAGAGAACGCGCCGGCCAGTCCGCTGCACGCCGCGATACTGTCCACTTTGGAGGGTGGCGCGTTGTTCTTCCGGCAGCTGGTGGACCGCGTGACGCTGCTGGTCGACAAGGCGCCCGCCGACGGCGAGGTCGTCGCGGCGCTGTGGGATCTCGTGTGGGCGGGGCACGTCACGGGTGACACGCTCGGTCCGTTGCGGGCACTGGTGTCCGGCCGGGGCGCGACGCACAAACCCCGGCAGTCGGCGCCGCGCGGCCGGTACGCGCGGATGCGGGCCGGCCGGCCGGCGATGCCCTCCCGGACGGGGCCGCCCACGGTCGCGGGGCGGTGGGGGCTTACGCCGTTGCGGGAAAGCGATCCGACGAGACGCACGCATGCGCGCACCGAGGCGTTCCTGGAACGGCACGGGGTGCTCACCCGCGGCGCACTCGAAACGGAACGCGTCACCGGCGGCTTTTCGGGGATCTACAAGGTACTTCGGGGAATGGAGGACTCTGGACAGGTCATCAGGGGATATGTGATCGAAGGCCTCGGCGCCGCGCAGTTCGCGGCCAGGGGCGCGGTGGACCGGTTGCGCGCGTTGTCGGACACTGCGGGAGGCCGTAAACCAGTCGACGCCGTGGTGCTCGCGGCGACGGACCCGGCTCAGCCGTACGGCGCGGCGCTGGCGTGGCCTCCTCCGACGGGGGAGACCAAGCATCGGCCCGCGCGCAAGGCGGGCGCGCTCGTCGTGCTGGTCGACGGGCTGCCGGTGCTGTACGTCGAGCGAGGCGGCAAGTCGTTGCTGTCCTTCACCGACGATGACGCGGCGTTGCGCTCGGCGGCGCAGGCGTTGTCGCGTGCGGTGCGGGAGGGCTGGCTGGGCCAGTTGGCGGTGCAGCGGGCGGACGGTGAGCAGGCGCTGACCTCGGCACTGGCCGACGTCCTTCGTGACGCCGGCTTCCGCGCGACGCCGAAGGGGCTCCGGCTCCGGGCCTGACCGGCATTAGACTCCCGCCCGGCAGAAAGGACGGGTGCCCAGGATGGCGTTGCGGGAACTGCGGTACTTCGGTGATCCGGTGCTGAAGACGGTGTGCGATCCGGTGACCCGTTTCGACAAGGGGCTGCGGCAGCTGGTGACCGACCTGCTGGACTCGGTCAAACCCGCGGGCCGCGCGGGGCTCGCCGCGCCGCAGATCGGGGTGTCGCTGCGGGTGTTCAGCTACGACGTCGACGGGCTGACCGGATACGTGATCAACCCGGAGATCGCCGAACTCTCCGAGGCGACGCACGAGATCGACGAAGGCTGCCTGTCCGTGCCCGAGTTGTGGTTCCCGGTCACGCGTGCCGTCCGTGCCGTGGTGCGCGGGGTCGACGTGAACAACGAACCCGTTGTGGTGGAAGGCAAGGACGTGCTGGCGCAGTGCCTGCAACACGAGACCGACCACCTCAACGGGATGCTCTACCTCGACCGCCTGAGCAAGGAGACCAAGCGCGAGGCGTTGCGCCAGGCCCGGGAGAAGGACTGGTTCTGGCGGCGCTGACCGGGTTCACCGGGCTCCCGAAGTGCTGCCTGGGTGTGCCCTGTACACGGGGAATCAGATCCGGCCGGGTACGCGCGGGGTCAGGTGTGCCGGGATGTCGATCCGCAGCAGGCCCTCCTCCTCGGGTTGTTGCGGCGCCAGCCCGGCTCGCACGGCGGTACGGAAAATGCCGTCTCGTCCGGGAAGCGAGACTGCCATCAGCCTGCGGTGCCCGCGGGCCGCGGCGATGACGGCGAGTCGTGCCATGAGCGCCGTGCCGACGCCTTTGCGCTGCCAGGCGTCGTCCACCAGCAGCGAGATCTCGGCGAGTTCGCCGCTGCCGGGGATGAGCTGACCGAGCCCGACGACTTCGTGCCCGCACACGGCGAGAAGGCTCATCCCGCGTGGCGGCATCAGGAGGCGGTGCAACCAGCGACGCGGCATGGTGCGCATTCCGGTGTGGTAGCGCTGGAACAGTGTTTGCGCGGAGCAGCGTTCATGCAGGGCGGCGACGGCGTCAGTGTCGCCGGGAAGTCCTTGCCGCAGCACGAGCGCCGCACCGTTCGAACAGGTCGCGACGGCGGGCCGGGAGACGTCGGCGCGGACGGCGTCGAGCAGGCCGAGCAGCGCTTCCGCCCGCGCCAGTTCCAGCTGCACGAACGGTGCCCAACGGCGGCGGGCGACGAGCGCGGTGGTGCCGTCCACGGCGAAGGCCGCGCGGTGACCGCCTTCGGAGCGGCCGGGATTCGCCTCGGCGAGCGGGACCACCGTCACGAGGTCGGCGGCCAGCACCTCACGCAGGACGTCGGCGTACCGGGAGGGGTCATCGACGGCGCGGCTGGCGGCGGTGAGGGTGGCAGCGGATGCGTCGACGAGTTCACGCACGTCGGCGTCGGCGATGGCCGAGCACTCGCAGCCCTCGTCCTGGATAGCGCGGACCAGCTGTTCCTTCGTCAGACCGGTGGCAGGCCGGATGACGATCTCGTCGAGCACGCCTCCCGGCACAGGCAGGACAGTCAGGCCGAGGATGTTGCACTCCAGGTCGGCCATCCGGATAGCGATCCGGGCGAGCATGCCCGGGCGGTCGTCCATCCGGATGCGCAGGCGCCAGGTGGTGGCGTCGGTGACTTCGACCTCTTGCTCGACCGGGGTCGGCCACGTCTCCGGCACATCGACGACCTGCATGGGTCTGACTCGGCGAATTTCCATTCCATAACGATCGCCGATGCTTGTTGCGCTCCGAGGACACCGGTGTTTCGCGCATGTCAGGCCTGCGAGGGCTTCCGCAACGTCGGCGAAACACAGGTGTTCAACCCTGGTTGAGCAGGACGAACTCGGTTCCTTCGGGATCGGTCTTGACCCTTTCGGGTGCGTCCGGGGCCCCGGCGAGCGCGAGGCGGAGGCGAGTGGGCCGGTCGAGGGGGTCCGGGGTGTGGAGGAACTCGAGCCACGGGCCGCGTCCGGTGGGTGCCCGCAAGCCGACGACGACTTCCTGCCGCGCTCCGATGCGCCACCCGCTCTGCCCGCTCCAGAACGATGCGAGCGCCAACGGGTCATGCACGTCGACGACGATCGCGGCGACGGTTTCGGTGGTGGTGTAGCCGGGGCGCGGTTCGAGGACGCAGAACTCGTTGCCCTCGGGGTCGGCCAGGACCTCCCACGGAACCTCGCCCTGGCCGACGTCCTTGCGTTGCGCGCCAAGGGAAAGCGCCCGCTCGACCTTCGCGCGCTGATCCGAGGCGGAGTAACTAGCCAGGTCGAGGTGGACGCGGTTCTTGCCGGTTTTCGGGGCCCGCTCGGGGACGAACACGAAATCCAGTTCGCACCCGTCGGTGACCGGTGCCCGCACGACATGATCGTCGACGACCTCCCACCCGAGGAGCGCGGCCCAGAACCGGGCGAGCCCCGCGGGCCGCACGGCATCAACCCACAGGGCGACAAGCCTTGTCGACATGGGCAGCACCGTACCGGGTGACGGCGGGGGTTTTTGGTGTTTGGGGTGGTTGTGGGCGCCGCTGCCGCGGTGGGGGAGGTGCGTGGGCGGTGACTGCGGGGCAGGAGGGACTCGGCACGCCTGACCGGGTGGCGTGAACAGGCCGACGGCGGAGGGTGGACAGACCGAGGGCGGAGGCGGGCGGAGCGGCAGTGGAGGCGGGCGGAGCAGCAACGGAGGCGGGCGGCGGAGGAGGTGGACCACGCGCGGGAGGGCAGCGGCGAAGGAGGTGGGCCGACGCGCGGGACGGCGGAGGGCGGCAGGCGGGAGGGCGGCAGGCGGGAGGGCGGCAGGCAGCGGGCCCATGGCGTGGGTGGGCAGGCGGTCGAGTTGGGCCGTCAGCGGCGGGCGAGGCCACTACCAGGAACCAGGACGTGGCACGACGTGGCTGCGGTGGCGGGAGGAGATCCACACCGTCGCCGCAACCGCGGCTGCCCGGCGCCATCGCAGCCCGAAGCCGCCAACGGTGGTGGTGCTGTGGGTGCGGTGAGGGGATGGCGATCCCCTCACCGCAGCCACCGCTGCGGCCAAAGCCACCATGCGGCACGGCCGCAGCCATCATCGCAGCCGTAGCCCGTGCCCCAGCCGCTGCCGCGGCACCGCTGCAGCCGACAGCCACCGCAGTGGCCATAGCCACCGCCGGGGCAGCACTACCGCAGCCAGAGCGCCGCTGTGGCCAAAACCACCGCAGCCCAAGCGCCACTGCGGCTAAAACCACCGCAGCCAGAGCGCCGCTGCCTCCAAAACCACCGCAGCCCAAGCCACCGCAGCCCAAGCCACCACAACCACCGCCGCCACCGCTCCCGTCCTCTCCCGGCTGCGCTTCCCCACGTGCCGGGTCTGGGCGGGTTACTTCGTGGCCAGGCGGAGTAGTGACCAGAACTGGGCGATGGCGTCATCGTCGCCGGACCAGTTCACGTTGCGTAGGGGGAGGCGGCCCCACGTCCACAGGTACATGGCCATCGGATCGGCGGTGACGGAGCCGTCCGCCGTGGCGGCTTCCTCCGCTGAGCAGTGCCAGGCCTCCGTCACGCCAGGCCCCGCCCTCGCGATCCAGTGGTGGCCTCCGCTGTGCACCGCCACCGTCCTGGTGATCGTGCCCGACAGGCCCAGCATCGGCAGCCGTTGGGCGAACCACGCCGACAGCACCTCGTCGATGCCGTCCACCGCGAAATCGTCCGCCACATCGGTGATGGGCTCGGCCGTGGCGTCCTCCAGGTCGTAACGGTGCACCGTGGTCTCGTGGGCCATCCGGCGCCACCAGAAGCCGTACGTGCGATCCGCCGGCCACCAGCTCGCCGCGTACGCATCGGGCTCGTGCGCGGCGAACTCGCCCAGCAGCGCGTCGAAACCCTGCCGCAGATAGTCCTCAAGGGACTGTCCCGGCGCCGGATACCGTTGCCAGTCCTTCGGTGCTCTTCCCTCCGTCATCCACAGCTTCGCCACGCGGTACACGCCGCCGATGTGCCGGACCACCTCGCCGACGGTGAACCCCGGGCACGTGGGCACGGGCGTGCTGGCAGGCGCCGCGTGCGAAGCGTCGATCAGCAACTCCACCTCGATACCGAGCGCGTCGAGAAAACGACCGTGGTCGATCAGGGCTTGACCGGCCATTACGGGCGCTGGGCCTTCCTCCGCCCCGGCGGCTCGGCGCACTGCCGGACGGCCTCGGCACGAGGGTGCACCACCCGGTCGGCCAGCTCGAGGAACAACCCGGCCTGACGGCACAGCTCCGCCGCCGAGGCCTCGGTGATCCGCCGCGTGATCCCCGCCTGCGCGGCGGCCCGCGCGGCCGAGTTCGCCGCGAAGTACGCCGACCACTCGGCCAGCTCGGGCGCCGCCGACTCCAGCAGCACCCACACGCTCGCGGGCCGGGCGCGCCCGCGGTGCGGGCGGCCACGGGCGGCGAGCACGGCGGCGCCACCCCGCAACGCCGCCAGGTAGGACGTGACGAACTTCGTGACCGGGTCCGTGGCGTGCTCCGCCTCGGCGAGCCCCTGCCGGGCCTCGTTCAGCAGAGCCACGGCGGCAGGCGCGGTGGGCGGCCGCACCGGCAACGGCAGCTCGTGCTGCCCCGAACCGGCACGGGACGCGACGGTGGCAATGGACATTGCCCCTCCCTGTTCTTGCTGGTGGCCACGGTGCCCGGCGCGGAGGCGCTTCCCCCGCTCCCACGCCGGGCACCGCACCGGCGAGCGCTCCACCGGGTGTCGAACCTGTGTTCGAGCGAGTTCCAGCCTAACTTCGAACACGTGTTCGTTCAAGCCTCGATCCGGTGATCGAACTCCCTTTCGTTCAGCGCGGAACCGAGCACCGCTATTCCCTCCGCCAGGTCGCCCGTCGCGCTCGCCGCGTAGCCCAGCACGAGCCCCGGCGGCCCCGGCCGCTGCCGGTGCCACGACAGCGGCTGCACCTTCACGCCCCGCTCCAGCGCGGTCGCCGCCAGCTCGACATCGGAGAACTCGCCGTCGAAGGTGATCGTCAGGTGCAGCCCGGCCGAGGCGCCGTGCACGCGGGCGCCCGGCAGGTGCTCGGCGAGTGCGGCGATCATCACGTCCCGCCTCCGGCGGTGCCGTCGCCGCAGCAACCGCAACTGGCGCTCCAGTTCGCCCGTTTCCACCAATTCCGCGAGCACGAGTTGGGGCAGGACGGAATTTCCGAGATCCGCCTCGCGTTTGGCGGCGACCACGGCAGAACGGTATTCCCGCGGCACGAGCAGCCAGCCCACCCGCAGCGCGGGCGCCAGCAGCTTCGACACGCTGCCCGCGTAGCAGATCCCATCGGCCCGCATCGAGCGCAGCGCGGGCACCGGCGGCCGGTCGTAACGGTGCTCGGCGTCGTAGTCGTCCTCGATGACCAGGCCGCCTTCGTCCACCCAGCGCAGCAGCTCCCGCCGGCGACCGCCGTCGAGGACCACGCCTGTCGGGAACTGGTGCGCGGGCGTCAGCAGCGCCACCGGCGCGCCGCTCGCACGCAGGTCCGCGACCCGCACCCCGCCGCCGTCCACCGGGACCGGCGGGGTCGCGAACCCCCAGCCCTGGAACTGCCGCCGCGCGCCCAGCGAGCCCGGATCCTCCACCGCCACCGTGGAAATCCCCTCCGCGGCGAGCACGCGCGCGAGCAGGACGAGCGCCTGCGCGACCCCGGCGACGACCACGACCTCGTCCGGGTCCACCGCGATCCCGCGGTTGCGGGCCAGCCACTGCGCGACCGCGGCGCGGAAGCGCGGGGCGCCCCGGGGGTCGCCGTACCCGAAGTCCGCCGGGGACAAGCGGTCCAGCACGCGGCGTTCGGCCCGCAGCCACGCCGCGCGCGGGAACGCGGCCAGGTCGGGCACGCCGGGCGAAAGGTCGATGCGAGCCGGGGCGGCGCGCAGGGACTCGAACACGTCCGGTCCGGCTTCGACCGGAAACCCTGACGGCGCACGCACAACCGGGCTCGGGGACGCGGCAGGCACGGCGACCACAACGGTCCCGGTGCGTCCGCGGCCCGCGATCTGCCCGCTTTCCGCCAACCGCCGGTACGCCTCGGTGACGACGCCCCGCGAGACGCCCAGTTCCCCGGCCAGCACGCGGGTCGGCGGCAGCCGGGCGCCGACGGGCAGCCGACCGTCGGTGATGGCGTGCCTAAGCCGTCCGGCGAGCCAGTCCGACAACCCGCCCGGCGGAGCCTCACGCACGTCGAGCTGCAGGAAGTCCGCGGCTTTGGACCAGTGTTCCGCGTCTTCTTTGGCCCTGTCCATCGGACCATTCTGACGACAGGCTGGCCGCATGCACAGCATCCGCACGGCCTTGCCCGGCGCCGCCGCGATGGCGTTCGTCGGCGGCAGCGTCACGGTTTCGGGCTCGCTCGGCGACGCTCCCCTGTTCACGACGCAGGCGATCCGCTACGCCATCGCGTTCGTCATCCTGCTGGCGCTGGCCAGGGCCACGGGGCACCGGATCCTCCTCCCGCGAGGTTGCGAATGGCTGTGGCTGGCCGGGGTCGCGGCGAGCGGGCTGGTGTTGTTCAACGTCGCGCTCGTGCGGGGCGGTGAGCACGCCGAACCCGCCGTCATCGCGGTGGCCGTCGCGTGCGTGCCGGTGCTGCTCGGGCTCGTCGGCCCGTTGGTGCAGGGACAGCGGCCGCACCGGCGGATCCTGCTCGCGGCGGTGGTCGTCACGGTCGGCAGCGTCCTCGTCGAAGGGACCGGCCGGACGGACGCGGCCGGCGTCGCGTGGGCCGCGGTGGCGCTGTTGTGCGAGGCGGGGTTCACGCTGCTCGCCGTGCCGGTGCTCGGCAGGCACGGCGCGTGGGGCGTGTCGCTGCACTCGGTGTGGCTCGGCGCGGTCATGTTCGCGCTGCTCGGAGCAGCCGAAGAAGACACGCTCCCCACCACGGGGACGGAATGGGCCGCGATCGCCTACCTCGCGGTCCTGGTCACGGCGGCGGCCTTCCTGCTGTGGTACTCGACCGTCGCCCGGCTCGGGCCGGGGCGCAGCGGGCTGCTCACCGGGATCGCGCCCGTCGCCGCCGCGCTCACCGGCGGTGACCTGCCGGGGCCGCTGGTCTGGACCGGGATCGCGGTCGTCGCGGCGGGGCTCGCCGTCGGCCTGGTGCTCACCCGGGCGGGAACGGAACCGAGCGTCGCCCGCACGGGCGGTCCGTGATCTCATATCGGTATGAGCAGCCTCGACCACCCGGCCGTCGCCAAGGTCGCCGCCGCACTGGCGGAAGCGGGCCAGCACGACGCCGCCCGCGGCATCCGCATCCTGCCCGCCGAGGTGCGCACGGCGGCACAGGCCGCCGAAGCGCTCGGCGTGACGGTGGGCGCGATCGCGAACAGCCTGATCTTCCGGGCCGTGTACGCCGACCACACCGGCCCGCTGTTGTCGCTGACCTCCGGCGCGCACCGGGCGGACACCGGCAGGCTCGCCGAGCTCGTCGGCGCCGTCTCCGTCGAGAAGGCCGACCCCGCCTTCGTCAAGGAGCACACGGGTCAGGTCATCGGCGGGGTCGCCCCGGTCGGCCACCCGGCCCGCATTCCCACGATCGTGGACACCGCGCTCGAGCAGTACGACGTCGTGTGGGCCGCCGCCGGGCACGCGAAGTCGGTGTTCCCCACGACGTTCGCCGATCTGCTGGCGCTCACCGGCGGGCAGGCCGCGGGAGTGGGTACATGACCACGGTGTCCACCCAGTTCGTGCCACTGACCGCGGACGACTTCCGCGCGCGCCTGCGCGAGGCGCTGGCCATCTACGTCGAGGCGATGCGCTACCCGCCGGGCACGGCGGAGCAGCGGGCCCCGATGTGGCTGACGCACGCGTTGCGCGACGGCTGGCGCGGGTTCGCCGCGCTCGACGCCGACGGGCGGCTGCTGGGCATCGCCTACGGCTACCGCGGCAACCCCGGCCAGTGGTGGCACGAGCAGGTGCGGCGGGGGCTGGTGCGGAGCGGCGGTGAGGCGGCGGCCGACCACTGGCTCGCCGACTACTTCGAGCTGACCGAGATCCACGTGCACCCGCGCAGCCAGGCCCACGGCATCGGCGAGAACCTGTTGCGGCGGCTGCTCGACGGAGTGCCGAACCGGCACGTGCTGCTGTCCACACCCGAGGGCCCGAGCCGGGCCTGGAAGCTCTACCGGCGGGTGGGGTTCGTCGACGTCCTGCGCGACTACCACTTCGCCGGCGATCCGCGGCCGTTCGCGATCCTCGGCCGCACCCTGCCGCTCGAGCCCCCGGGCGGGGCCTCCGTCACTCCCGCAGGTAGCTGACCGCCAGTGCGGTGACGAGCAGGGCGGCGCCGGTCCACCCGGTCACGCCCAGTTCGTCGTGCAGGAGGAACGCCGACAGCACGGCCGCCGTCAGCGGTTCCAGCAGCGCGGACAGCGCGGCGACGACGGGGGCCGCCGTGCGCAGCGCCAGGAAGTACGCGCCGTAGGCCACACCCGTCGGCACGAGGCCGAGGTACAGCGCGACCGCGACCACGTCGGGCCGCAGCGGCAGTGCCATGCCCGACGCCAGCCCGAGCGGCAGCAGCAGCACCCCGCCGACGAGCAGCCCGAACGCGGTGGTGCCGAACGAGTCGAGGCCCTCGACCGGGCGCCGGGTCACCAGGGTCAGCAGTGCGAACCCGGCACCGGCGGTCAGCGCGAGCGCGACCCCGCCGAGCAGCCGGCCGCCGCCGGACAGCCCGGCAGGCGACCACGTGAGCAGCGCGAGCCCGGCCACCGCGGCCGCCGTCGAAACGAGCGTGGTCGTGGCGGGACGGCGGCGCCGGACCGCGGTCGTGGCCAGCGTGACGAACACCGGCACGCTGCCGATCGTCACCATGGTCGCGAGGCTGACCGACGTCAGCGACACCGCACCGAAGTAGCACGCCTGGAACTGGCCGAGCAGCACCCCGGCCACGAGCAGCCGCCGCACCACCGGCACCGTCCACTGTGGACGACGCCGCGTGACGACGAGGAACAGCACCGTGCAGCCGCCGCCCAGCAGCAGCCGGAAGGCCGCCACGGACAACGGGTGCAGCCCGGCCTTTCCGGCCAGCAGACTGCCGGACAGACCACCGGTACCCCAGAGGATGCCGGCGAGGACCAGCGCGAACGCCGAACGGCCGCGCGCAGGCGCGGCAACGGAGGAAGACATGGGAAACGCTCCAGCGTCGAGGTTTTCGAGGACACCGACGCGGGGCGAAAGACGTGCGAGTGTTCCGCCCCGCTAGGCGCGGGGCGGTGGGGTGACGCGGTAGATGCGGTGCATGTCAGTCCAGTTCGGCCAGTTGGGTGCGAAGGGTGTCGAGGCCCATGCCGCCGAGGCGGAGGGCCTTGGTGTGGAACTCCTTGATGTCGAAGGAAGATCCCTGCCTGCGGCGGGCGTCCTCGCGGGCTTCGAGCCACAGCCGCTCACCGAGCTTGTACGCGGGCGCCTGCCCCGGCCAGCCGAGGTAGCGGTCGATCTCGTCGTGCACCAGCGGCGGGTCGGTGATGGTGCGGGTGAGCATGAACTCCAGGCCCAGCTCCGGGGTCCAGCGCTCGCCCTCGTGGAAGCCCGTGCCCTTCGGGATCTCCAGCTCCAGGTGCATGCCGAAGTCGACGAGCACGCGGCCGGCGCGGAACAGCTGCTCGGAGAGCATGCCGAACAGCTCACCGTCGTCGGAGAGGTAGCCGAGGTCCTGCATCAGCCGCTCGGCGTAGAGCGCCCAGCCCTCGCCGTGCCCCGAGACGAACGCCAGCATCCGCTGGAACCGGTTGAGCGAGGGCTGTGCGACCGCGGTCGCGATCTGCAGGTGGTGGCCCGGCACGCCCTCGTGGTAGACGGTGCTGACCTCGCGCCACGTGGAGAACTCGTCACGGCCCGGCGGCAGCGACCACCACATGCGGCCGGGACGGGAGAAGTCCTCGCTGGGACCGGTGTAGTACGCACCCGCGCCGCCACCGGGAGGCGCGATCCGGCACTCCAGCGCCATCAGCTCGTCGGGGATGTCGAAGTGCTTGCCGCGCAGCTCGCGCAGCGCGGTGTCGGACAGCCGCTGCATCCACTGTTCGAACTGCTTGCGGCCGTGCACCCGGTACTTCGGGTCGGCGTCGAGCACTTCGGCCACCTCGTGCAGCGTCGCGCCCGGCTTGATGCGGGCGGCCACCTCGCGCATTTCGCCTTCGAGGCGGGCGAACTCGCCCCAGCCCCACTCGTAGGCCTCACGCGGGTCGAGCGCGGCGCCGGTGAAGTAGCGCGACCACAGGCGGTACGCGTCCTCGCCGACGGCGTCCTTGACGCGGGCCTTGGGCGCCAGCTCCGCACGCAGGAACCCGGCCAGCTCGGCGTACGCCTCCTGCGCCGACCGCGCGCCGTGTTCGAGGTCCTTGCGCAGCGCCTCCGGGCCGTTCGCGACCAAGCTGTCGAAGAAGCCCTTCTCACCGCCCAGGCCCGCCCACGTCTCGGCCTGCTCGGCGACCTTCGTGACCTGCCGCAACGCGGGCGCGTTGCCCGCCTCGGCGGCGGCGAGCAGGGAGGCGCGGATGCCGTCGACGGCCACGGGGACCTTGTGCAGGCGGGCGGCGATGTTCGCCCACTGCTCCTCGGTGTCGGTCGGCATGAGGTCGAAGACCATGCGGAGGTCCTGCACCGGGCTGGCGATCACGTTCAGCGAGGCGGCGTCCAAGCCCGCTTCGTGGATCTCCAGGTCAAGCCCGACGCGCTCGGTGAAGACCGCCTTCGCGGCACGCTCACCGGCGTCGGCGGGTTCGGTGGCTTCGATCTCCGCGAGCGCGCGGCGGGACAGGGCAGCGCGGGCCGCGTGGCCCTCCGGCGAGTAGTCGGTGAGCTGGTCGTCGTAGCCGGGAATCCCCAGCTCCGTCGCGGCGACGGGGTGGGCCGCCGCGAACTCGGTCACGAACCGGTCGGAGATCTCGTGCACAGACGCCATGGGGGCAACCTACCTGCCCACGGCAAGCCGGTTTTTCAGGCCCGTACGGGCACCAGCCCGAGGCGCTGCACGACCTCGCGCGTCGCCTTCGAGCGGTTGAACGTGTAGAAGTGCAGGTCCGGCACACCCTCGGCGATCAGCCGCTCGCACAGCTCGGTCACCACGTCCAGCCCCTCGGCGCGGAACGCCTTCGGGTCGCTCTCCAGCGGCCCCAGCCGGTCGAGCAGCCACTGCGGGCACGCCGCGCCGGACAGCTTGATCGTGGTCTTGAGCGTGCGCGGCGTGGTCAGCGGCATGACGCCGGGGATGAGCAGCGCGTCACAGCCCGCGGCGGCGACCCTGTCCCGCAGCCGCAGGAAGTCCTCGGCCTCGAAGAACAGCTGCGCGATGCCGAACTCGGCACCGGCCTTGAACTTGCGCACGAGGTACTTGGTGTCGGTGTCGAGATCGGCCGAACGCGGGTGGCCGTACGGGAAGGCCGACACGCCCACGCAGAAGTCACCGAGCGAACGGACGAGTTCGACCAGCTCCTCCGCGTAGGTGAGCCCCTCGGGGTGCGGCACCCATTCGCCGTACGGGTCGCCCGGCGGGTCACCACGCAGCGCGAGGATGTTGCGCACGCCGACGGCGGCATACCAGCCGATGACGTTGCGCAGCTCGGCGACCGAGTGGTCCACCGCCGTCAGGTGGGCCATCGGGACCAGCGTGGTCTCGGTGGCCACCCTCGCGATGTTGCGGATCGTGCCGTCACGGCTCGACCCGCCCGCGCCGTAGGTGATGGACATGTACGCCGGGTCGAAGCCCTCCAGCTCGCGGATGGAGCGCCACAGCACGGCCTCGTCGGCGGCGTCGCGGGGCGGGAAGAACTCCACGGAGAACACCGGGGACGTGCCCCGCAACCGTTCGACGACCGTCTTCATGCGGCTCATACTAATGGCCTGAGGCGCCTGCGACATATGTCTCGTTCAGGAAGCGAGTTCGGGCTGCCGCGCGCCCCACCGGCGGGCGAGCACCGCGCAGATCATCAGCTGGGCCTGGTGGAACAGCATCAGCGGCAGCACGATGAGCCCCACGCTGTGGGCGGGGAACAACACGGTGGCCATCGGCAGCCCGCTGGCCAGGCTCTTCTTCGACCCGCAGAAGACGATCGCGATCCGGTCCTCGCGGGCGAAGCCAAGGCGCGGGGTGAGGAACCGCAGCACGCCCAGCACGACGAAGAACAGCACCAGGTTCACGACCAGCAACACGACGAGCGAGACCCAGCTGAGCCGGTGCCAGATCCCGGCGACCACGCCCTCGCTGAACGCCGTGTAGACGACGATGAGGATGACGCCGCGGTCGGCCCGGCCCAGCACCTTCTTGTGCGCGGTGATCCAGCCGCCGATCCACCGGCGGAGGAGCTGCCCGGCGAGGAACGGCACGAGCAGCTGCAGCACGATGTCGGTCACCGAGTGCAGCGAGAAGCCGTTGCCCGTGGTGTTCAGCAGCAGGCCCACCAGCAGCGGCGTGAGCACGATGCCGATGAGGCTGGAGAACGACGCGGCGCAGATCGCGGCCGCCACGTTGCCGCGGGCGATCGACGTGAACGCGATCGAGGAGTTCACTGTGGACGGCAGCGCACACAGGAAGATCACGCCCGCCACCAGTTCCGGGCTCAGCACCGAGGGTTCCAGCAGTTTCGCCGCCAGGCCCAGCAGCGGGAACAGGACGAAGGTCGAGACGAGGATCGTCAGGTGCAGCCGCCAGTGCCGGAGCCCGGCCATCGCCTCCGCTGTGGACAGTCGCGCGCCGTAGAGGAAGAACAGCGCGCCGACACCGACCGAGCTGACCGCCGACGCGACGTCCGCACCCTGGCCGCGCGCGGGGAACAGGGCGGCGACCCCGACCGCGGCGAGGATGCCGAGGATGAACGGGTCGATCCGGGTTTTCGCGAGCAACGCCGCCCCACGCATGAATCCGGTCCTTTCGCTGGGATCCTCCGATCTTGGGCCGGAACGAGCCGATTGTGAAGTATGATCGCTGCTCTAACTGTTATCGCGAACCGTGATATACGCTCGGACGGGTGCTGGACCCGGTGTGGCTGAGGACGTTCCTCGTGGTCGCGGAGACGCGCAGCTTCACGCGCGCCGCGCAACGGCTCGGGCTGCGGCAGTCCACCGTCAGCCAGCACGTTCGCAAGCTGGAGCGGGCGAGCACGCAGCAGCTGTTCGTGCGGGACACGCACTCGGTGGAGCTCACGGCCGACGGCGAGGCGATGATCGGGTTCGCTGCCAACGTGCTCGACACGATCGAGACGGCTATGAACTATTTCACAGGCGGCGAGCTGCGGGGCCGCGTCCGCTTCGGCGCCTCGGAGGACTTCGTGGCCGGCCCGCTGCCGGAGATCCTCGGCGAGTTCCGGCGCACGCACCCACGCGTGGACCTGGAGCTGACGGTGGCGTTGTCCGGTGTGCTGCACGAGCAGCTGCGTGCGGGCGAACTGGATCTGGTGCTGGGCAAGCGGGCCGCGGGCGAGGACGGCGTCGGTGCACTGTGGACGGAGCCGCTGGTGTGGGTGGGCCGTGAGGGCTTCGAACTCGATGCCGGCGAACCCGTGCCGCTGATCGCTTACCCGCCCCCGAGCATCACTCGCGCCCGCGCGCTCGACGCCCTGCGGCGCGCGGGACGGCAGTGGCGCGGCGTGTGCACGAGCGGCAGCCTCAACGGGTTGCGCGCCGCCGCGCTCGCCGGGCTCGGGGTCGCGGTGTTCGCGCGCAGCCTGGTGCCCGCCGGGCTCGTCGAACTGCCCGCCGGCCACGGTCTGCCCGATCCCGGTGAGGTCGAGTTCGTGCTCACCGCGCGCCGCGCGGCGCTGCACGGTCCGACGGCGGCGCTGTCGGACGCCATCCGCGCGGGCGCGAGCCGGCTGCACGGCACCCCCTGAACCATTCCGAAAATTTTCGGAAATCGTCGCGATCATGATTTCCGGAATGGTCACCCCTCCGGCGCAGCCCCATTCCAGGCATTCGAAAACTTTCGAAATCCGTGGTTGACACCGTTGGAAAATCAGGGGCATACTCGGTCCACCGATCGGTACTTCCTCGCCACCAGTCAGCGTCGATGAGGAGGAAATCGACCCATGAAACACGCCTTCAGATCCCCCGGAAACGGTCGGAGGAAAGTGCTTTTCGGCACGATCTGCGCCGCACTGCTGGCCGTGACCACGGTTTTCGCACCCGGTACCGCGAGCGCGGACACTACCATCACCACCAACCAGACCGGGACGAACAACGGGTACTACTACTCGTTCTGGACCGACGGCGGCGGCCAGGTCGCGATGACGTTGTCCTCGGGCGGCAACTACCGCACCAACTGGACCAACTGCGGGAACTTCGTCGCGGGCAAGGGATGGAGCAACGGCAGCCGCCGGACGGTGAGCTACTCGGGCAGCTTCAACCCGTCCGGCAACGCTTACCTCTCGTTGTACGGGTGGACCTCGAACCCGCTGGTGGAGTACTACATCGTCGACAACTGGGGTACGTACCGGCCCACCGGCACCTACAAGGGCACGGTCACGTCCGACGGCGGCACGTACGACATCTACGAGACGACGCGGTACAACGCGCCGTCCGTCGAAGGCACCAAGACGTTCAACCAGTACTGGAGCGTCCGGCAGTCGAAGCGGACCGGTGGCACGATCACGACCGGAAACCATTTCGACGCGTGGGCCCGGGCCGGTATGCCGCTCGGCAGTTTCAATTACTACATGATCCTGGCGACCGAGGGATACCAGAGCAGCGGTAACTCGAACATCACGGTGGGCTGAAAAAACACCCCGATCAGCGGTCTCCCGCGCAGCCCAGTCGCGGGAGACCGCTCCCCGACGCGCGCACAATAAAAAAGGAATTGTCATGTCCAGGAAATCGCGTTTCCGCCGTGGGCTCGCGGCCGCCGCGGTGGCGGCGGCGGGAGCCACCGCACTGACCGTCGCAGCCGCTCCCGCACAGGCCGCCTCGTGCAGCGGCTACGTCGGGCTCACGTTCGACGACGGCCCTTCCGGCAACACCCCGGCGCTGCTCAACGCGCTGCGGCAGAACGGTTTGCGGGCCACGATGTTCAACGAGGGCCAGTACGCGGCCGCCTACCCCGCGCAGGTCGCCGCGCAGGTCAGCGCCGGGATGTGGGTGGGCAACCACACCTACACGCACCCGCACCTGACGCAGCTGAGCCAGGCACAGGTCGATTCGGAGATTTCCCGTACGCAGCAAGCGATCGCGAACGCGGGCGGCGGCACGCCGAGGCTGTTCCGCCCGCCCTACGGGGAGACGAACTCGACGGTGCAGTCGGTCGCCGCCCGCTACGGCCTCACGCAGATCATCTGGGACGTCGACTCGCAGGACTGGAACGGCGCGAGCACCGACGCGATCGTCCAGGCGAACGCGCGGCTGACGAACGGGCAGATCATCCTCATGCACGACTGGCCGGCGAACACCGTCGCCGCGATCCCGCGCATCGCGCAGACGCTGGCGAGCAAGGGGCTGTGCGCCGGGATGATCTCCCCGCAGACCGGCCGGGCGGTGGCGCCGGGTTAGTCCCCCCGCCGTTCCCTCAGCAGGTCGCGGGGCGGGAGCCCGGCCAGGGCGCGGACTTCGCGGGCCAGGTGTGCCTGGTCGGCGAAGCCCGCGTCCGCTGCCAGGTCCGCCAGTGAAACCCGCGTGGTGTCCGCCGCGTACAGGAACCGCTGGAACCGTCCCACCCGGTGCACCGCCTTCGGCGTCATCCCCGTGTGGTCGAGGAACAGCCGCCGCAGGTGGCGGTCCGCCACACCCAGCTCCTCGGCGACCGCCGCGACCGTGGTGCCACCGGACCACAGCCTCCGCACGGCGTGGGTCACGCGGGGGTCCGCCGAGGACTTCCGCAGCGGCTCGGGCAGTACGCCCTCCCACACCTGCTCGACGGCGAGGCGCGCCAGCCGCTCCGGCAGGACCTCCGACACCGGCACGGTCGCTCCCGCCAGCTCGTGCGCGGGCAGCCGCAGCACGGGTCCGAGCGCTTCCGTGCGCAACCTCAGCCCCCGCAGGTGCGCGCCCGGCGGGAGCGGGACGAGCGCGACGTCCAGCGCCGGCCCGACGAAAATCGCCTCCCCGTCGTCGAACACGACGAGGTCCGAACAGCCGTCCGGCACGACCCGCTGCACCCGCCCGTCCGCACCGGCCCGCTGCTCCCACCAGCAGCGCACGACTCCGGACCCGGGCCTCGCTCGATAGGTGGACACAGGTGCGAGTATGGCCGCGGCAGGTAACGGCGGACAGCGGCAGGACGACTTCTCCCCTGTCCGGATGGCGACGAAGGGATGCGGATGCTCCGGGTACTCGGCGTGCACGGGATCGGTACCCATCGTTACCACCGCCGGAAGGGCTCCGCCCCGGAGGCGGCGAAAGCGCTTGCCGCGGACTGGTTCCAGCACCTGGGCACGGCGATGCCGTCGAACTCCTCCGTGGACCTCGAGGTCGCCTACTACGCCCACCACCTGCACCCCGAGTCCGGGCACAGCCTCGACGAGGACCCGGATTCGCTCTCCCCGTCCGAACAGCACCTGCTGACCGAGTGGATCGCGCTCCTGCGCCCCGGCATGACCGCGGCACCACCGGAGGACCGCCTCGCGCTCGCGAACGACTGGCTCCTCCGCGCGCACGGCCCCGGCACCCGCCTGTTCGCGCTGACGTTCTGCCGCGAGCTGCACGCCTACCTCGACGCCGAAGAGGCGAGGCAGGCCGCCACGCGGTCCGTCGCCGAGGCGATCGACGAGCAGCGGCCCCAGGTCGTGGTGGCCCACTCGCTCGGCAGCGTCGTGGCCTACGAAGCGCTGTGGGCGCACCAGGAACACGACGTCGACCTGCTCGTGACGCTGGGCAGCCCGCTCGCGCAGCCGGTCGTGCTCGACCGGCTGCGGCCGCCGGAGAACCGCACCCGGCCGCCGCTCGTGCGGCGGTGGGTGAACATCGCGGACCTCGACGACATCGTCGCGGTCCCCGTGCGCGGCATCTCCCGGGAGTTCAAGGGCGTCGACGAGGACCTGTCGATCGCCGCGGGCATGTGGGAGTTCCAGACCCCGGGCGCCTACCTGCGTTCGGGCGACGTCGCCGACGTCGTCTTCGGCAGGCGCAGCCTCACTTGAACAGGTCGTCGGTGAGCTCGCCCGGCTCGGCGCCGACGCGGATGAAGCACTCCGTCCCGAAGGTGTAGCGGAACACGTCGTCGGGCGTGCCGAGGAAGAACGAGTCCTCGCTGATCTGGCTCGGGTGCGCACGCATCGCCTGGCGCTTGTACTCCAGCCACGGCGTGACGTCCACCACCGTCGTGATCTCGCTCTCCGGCTTGCCGATCCCCTCGATCTCCTCCAGCGAGGGCAGCGGCAGACCCGCGTCGGCCATCTCGGCGACGCCCCGGCGCATGTGGTCGCGGTTCACGGTCGACTGGAAGACCCGCGGGGTGCCGGCGAGCTCCGCGGCCCGCATGCCGACGCGGTGCACCTGGATGTGGTCGGGGTGGCCGTAGCCGCCGTTGTCGTCGTAGCACGTCAGGACCTCGGCGTTCTCCTCGCGCAGGATCGCCGCGAGCTTCGCCGCGGCCTCCTCGACCGGCGCGGTCCAGAACGTGCCGGGCTCGTCGTTGGTCGGCTCGCCCATCATCCCGGAGTCCGCGTAGCCGAGGAACTCCACCCTGGACACGCCCAGGATCTCGGCCGCGGCAAGGGTTTCGGCCACGCGGCGCTCGGCCAGCGACTCGCCGTCGGACAGCAGGCCGGGCGGGATCTCGCCCTGCTCGCCGCGGGTCGCCACGACGAGGACGACGCGGTGGCCGTCCTCGTGGGCCTTGCGCATCACCCCGCCGCAGGAGATGCACTCGTCGTCGGGATGGGCATGGAAGGTCACGAAGGTCGCCACCAGGCGAGATTACGGAAATGCTCACACCGTGACCACCCCGCGCGGCGAAAGTGCCCCCCAGGCACGACCATAGGGGCATGGACTACGACGCCGACCTGCCGGGCAACGTGGAGCGCGTGCTGACCCGGTTCCTCCGCGAAGCCGGTGAGGACATCGTGGGGGCGGAGCCGGTGTTCGCCTCCGGCGTCGACGCGCTCACGGAGTTCGTGCTGCGCGGCGGGAAGCGTCTCCGTCCGACGTTCGCGTGGTGGGCCTGGCGCGGTACCGGCGGCGGTACGGCGGACGCCGACGGCGTGCTGCAGGCCGTCGCGAGCCTGGAACTCGTGCAGGCGTGCGCGCTGATCCACGACGACCTCATCGACTCCTCCGGCTCCCGGCGCGGCAGGCCCACCGTGCACGTGGCGTTCGCGGACCTGCACACCTCCCAGCAGTGGGCGGGCACCGCGGCCGGGTTCGGGCTCGCCGCCGCGGTGCTGGTCGGCGACCTCGCGCTGGCGTGGGCCGACGACATGTTCGGCGCGTCCCCGCTCCCGCCCGCGACGCTCGACGCCGCGCGCCCGGTGTGGCGCGCGATGCGCACGGAAGTGCTGGCAGGGCAGTACCTCGACGTGCACACGCAGGTCACCGGTGACGCCTCGCCCGAGGCCGCGTTGCGCGTCAGCCGCCTCAAGACCGCGGCGTACACAGTGGAACGGCCGCTGCACCTCGGTGCCGCGCTGGCGGGCGCGGGGGACGCGCAGGTCGCCGCGCTGCGGCGGTTCGGCCGCGACCTCGGCATCGCCTTCCAGCTGCGTGACGACCTGCTCGGGGTGTTCGGCGACCCGTCGGTCACGGGCAAACCGGCGGGGGACGACCTCCGCGAGGGCAAGCGAACCCTGCTCATCGCGCTCGGCCTGCGGCGGGCGGACCCGCCGAGGGCCGACGTGATCACCCACGCGCTGGGCAACCCGCTGCTGTCCGAAAAGGACATCGACGACGTGCGCGCGGTGCTGCGCGAGGTGGGTGCGGTGCCCGCGGTGGAGGAGCGGATCGAGCACCTGACCGGCGCGGCGCTCCACGCGCTCGACGAGGCCGGCCTGACCGAACCCGCCGCGGCCGCGCTCGCGGACCTGGCGGCCAGGGCGACGCAGAGGACGTTCTAGATGCGCGGGGACCACGTGGTCGTGATCGGAGCCGGGCTGGCCGGGCTGTCCGCGGCGCTGCACCTGCTCGGCGCGGGCCGGCGCGTCACGCTGCTGGAGCGGGACGACCGGCCGGGCGGGCGCGTGAGCGGCCAGGAGTACGACGGGTACACGGCCGACACGGGCGCCACGGTGCTGACCATGCCGGAGCTGCTTGACGAAGCCCTCGCGGCCGCGGGCCAGCCGAACCCGCTGCGCCTGGTGCGGCTCGATCCCGCCTACCGCGCGCGGTTCGCCGACGGCAGCTCGCTGGCCGTGCGCACCGATGGTGACGCGATGGAGGCGGAGATCCGCGAGTTCGCGGGGCCGCGGGAGGCCGACGGCTACCGCAGGCTGCGCCGGTGGTTCACCGAGCTGTACGAGGTCGAAAAGGACCGGTTCATCGGCGCGAACTTCGATTCCCCGCTGGACCTCGCACGCCCGGAGATGCTGAAACTGCTGGCGCTGGGCGGTTTCGGGCGGCTCGGGCCCCGCATCGGCCGGTTCCTGGCCGACGACCGGCTGCGCCGGGTGTTCTCGTTCCAGTCGCTCTACGCCGGGCTCGACCCGCGCACCGCGCTCGCCGCGTACGGCGTCATCCCGTACATGGACACGATCGCCGGGGTGTACTACCCGCTCGGCGGGATGGGCCGCGTCGGGCAGGTGCTCGCGGACGCGGCGGAGCGCGCCGGGGCGGACGTGCGGTTCAAGACCGAAGCCGCTTGGCTGGAAAGGGTTTCCTCGCGGGTGCGGGCGGTGCGCACGCGCGCGGGCGAGCGGATCCCTTGTGACGCCGTGGTACTGGCGACCGAGCTGACGACCGCGTACCGCCTGCTGGGCACGCGCCCGAAGCGCCCGCTGCCGTTGCGGTACTCGCCCTCCGCCGTCGTGCTGCACGGCAGCACGCGCCGCAGCTGGCCGGAACTGGACCACCACACGATCTTCTTCGGCGGCGCGTGGTCGCGGACGTTCGCGGAGATCATCCGCGAGGGACGGCTGATGTCGGACCCGTCGCTGCTGGTGACCCGCCCGACCGCGACCGATCCCACGCTCGCCGCCGACGGTCAGGTCGTGTCGGTGCTCGCCCCGGCGCCGAACCTGCGGACCGGCCGGATCGACTGGCCCCGCGTCGGTCCGGCGTACCGGCAGGAGCTGCTGCGCGTGCTGACGCATCGCGGGCTCACGGGTTTCGAGGACGAGTACCGGGTCGCGGAGGTCGTCACGCCCCAGACGTGGGCGGAGCGCGGCCTGGCGGCGGGCACCCCGTTCTCGCTCGCGCACACGTTCGCCCAGACGGGTCCCTTCCGGCCGGGAAACCTGGTGCGGGGCCTGGAAAACGTCGTGCTGGCCGGCTGCGGGACGACACCGGGCGTCGGCATCCCGCCGGTGTTGATCTCGGGCCGCCTCGCGGCGGCGAGGATCACCGGCGCCGCTTAGGGTTGGCGGTATGAGTTCCGCTTCGACCAGGCCCGTGCGCGTGGGCCTGCAACTGCAGCCCGAGCACGCCGACTACCGCACGATCCGCGAGACCGCCGCCAGGGCGGAGGACCTCGGGGTCGACGTGCTCTTCAACTGGGACCACTTCTTCCCTCTGCACGGCGATCCCGACGGGCAGCACTTCGAGTGCTGGACGATGCTCGCCGCCTGGGCGGAACAGACGTCACGCGTCGAGATCGGCGCGCTGGTGACGTGCAACAGCTACCGCAACCCCGAGCTGCTGGCCGACATGGCGCGGACCGTGGACCACATCAGCGGCGGCAGGCTCGTCCTCGGTCTCGGCGCCGGGTGGTTCGAAAAGGACTACACCGAGTACGGCTACGAGTTCGGCACCGCGGGCTCGCGGCTGGCGGACCTCGCGGAAGCGTTGCCCCGCATCGAAAACCGCCTCGGGAAGCTGAACCCCGCGCCCACGCGGGACATCCCGGTGCTCATCGGCGGCGGCGGGGAGAAGAAGACGCTGAAGCTCGTCGCGCGGCACGCGGACATCTGGCACGGCTTCGGTGACGCCGACGTGATCGAGCGCAAGGTCGGGATCCTGCGGCAGCACTGCGCGGACGTGGGCCGCGACCCGGCGGAGATCGAGATCTCGACCGGTGTCACGGCCGAACCGGACGAGGTGGGCCCGCGGCTGCGCGAGCGTGGCGTCTCGTTGTTCATCGCCGAGGCGAACGGCCCGGACTACGACCTGACGCTGCTGGAAAGGTGGCTCAAGTGGCGGGACGCCCAGAACTCCTGACCCGGTGCGCGGCGACCCGCTCCCTGGTCGCGCACCGCGCCGAGCAGTAGCGGCGCGGGCCGCCGCGCCCGCTGTCCACAAAGGACCTCCCGCACCCCGCCGCGGCGCACACCCCGCCCGGCGGCGCCTGGCGCTGCGCCAGTGCCACGGCCAGCGCCAGGCACGACGACGTCAGCAGCCACTCCCCCCACGGCGCGTCGTCGCTCGAATCGACGTGCAGGTGCCAGCCCGAGGTGCCGCCGTGCGTGGTGAGCCGCGGCGGGCGGGCGTGCCGGGCCAGCGCCGCGTTCAGCCGTGCCGCGGCCTGGTCCACGTCCTCTGCCGCGAAGATCTCCCGCAGCACGAACGCCGCTTCACGCAGTTCGCGCACGTCGGCCTCGGTCAGCTCGACCGGCTCCGGTTCACCGTGCGCCCGCAGGACGTCGGCCACCTCGGCTGGTGACGGCTCCGCCGGCACCAGCAGGTTCACCAGATCCGCGGCTCGCTGCAGTTCCACCGCCGCAGTGTAACGTGCTTTGTGTGCTAGGCCGTTACCTGACAGGGGCCGCGCTCGCGCGGACGGGCGACGAGCTGTCCGGACCGGCGGTCCTGCTGCTGGGGATCTCCGTCACGGGTACGCCGGGGGCCGCGTCCGCGCTGTTGACCGGGCTCACCGCGTCCTCGGCGCTCGGCGGGCCGGTGTTCGGCGCGTTCCTCGACCGCGTGGCACGGCCCGGCCTGCTGCTGGCCGCGACGCTCGCCTGGTACGCGCTGGGGCTGGCGCTGGTGCTGCTCGCGCTCGGCCACCTGCCGCTGCCTGCCGTCGTCGCGCTCGCGGTGGTCACCGGGCTCGGCAACCCGGCGGTCTCCGGCGGCTGGACCTCCCAGCTGCCCGCCGCACCGGGCGGCCTGCCCCGCGCGACCGCGCTGGACGCGGCGACGTTCAACGTCGCGAGCCTGGCCGGGCCCGCGCTGGCGGCCGTCGTCGCGGACCGGTTCGGTGCGGCGACGGCGGTCGCGGTCGCCGCCGCGATGGTGGCACTGGCCCTGCCCGCCGCGTGGTCGCTGCCCGCGCGGCGCACCAGTCGCGGGAGGGCGCACTGGACCGCCGGGCTGACCGTGCTCTTCCGGCGCCGGGCACTCCTGCGCGCCACGCTCACCTCGACGATCTCCTACGCCGGCCTGGGCATGGTGGTGGTCTGCTACCCGCTGGTCGGCGCGAGCCGTCTCGGCGGGGCGAGCCGGGGCGCACTGCTGCTCGCCGTCGTCGCGGGCGCCGCGCTGCTGACCGACGCCGTGCTCGCCCGGCGGCCGTGGCGCGGGCGGCCGGACACGCTCGTGTTCGCCAGCACGGTCGTCCTGGCCGCGAGCGCCGCGGGGACCGCGCTGGGCGGGCCCGTCGTGCTCGTCCTGTCCGCCGTGCTCGCCGGTCTCGCCGAAGGACCGCAGCTGACCGCGTTGTTCGCCGTGCGGCACCGGGAAGCACCGGAACACCTGCGGGCGCAGGTCTTCACAACCGGGGTGAGCGTGAAGATCACCGGGTTCGCCGCGGGCACGGCACTCGGCGGCGCGCTGGCGGGCTCACCACCCGCCTGCCTGCTCGCGGCCGCCGCGGTGCAGCTGGCCGCGGCGGCGGCCTACGCGGCCGTCAGAACGCCATCGCCTGTGCGCGGCGCTTGACCTCGGTCCCGTGGTTGGTGCGCAGGGCGTTGATCGGCGTGGTGCCGGGCAGCGACTCGTCCTCCGAGTACAGCCACCGCAGCATCTCCGTGCGGCTGAACCCGGCGTCCGCGAGCACCGTCAGCAGCCCGCTCAGCCCCTTGACCGGCGCGTTCCCGGCGATGCAGTCGGCGGGCACGCGCAGTTCGCCGTCCCTGCGCACGGCGAGCAGCTGCCCGTCCCGCAGCAGCTGCCGCACCTTGTTCACGGACAGTCCCAGCGCTTCGCTGACCTGCGCCAGCGAGAGCACGGCGACGTCCGGCCCGAGCACGTCATCAGCGACTGGAATCGCACTCACAGCTGACACTGTGCCATATCGGGTATCACCCAGCGCAATATCGCATCCCGGGCGTGACGAAACCTCAATCCTCCCCTCGCCCCGGCCTGGGGAGTCCGTACGATCGCGTGCGTGACAACCACCGACACCGGCCTGGCCGGGACGCTCCTCGAACGGCGTTACCGGGTCGACTCCCCGATCGCCAGGGGCGGGATGTCGTCGGTGTACCGGGGTGCCGACACCCGGCTCGATCGGCCGGTGGCGATCAAGATCATGGACCCCCGGTTCGCCGACGACCGGTCCTTCGTCGAGCGGTTCGAACGCGAAGCCCGCTCCGCCGCCCGCCTGCACCACCCCAACGTGGTCACCGTGCACGACCAGGGCTTCGACGGGGACCACGTGTTCCTCGTGATGGAGCTCGTCGACGGCGGCACGCTGCGCGACCTGCTGGACGAGCGCGGCCGGCTGGAGGTGCCGCTGGCGATCGCCGTCGCCGAGCAGATGCTCGCCGCGCTCGCCGCCGCGCACCAGGCGGGGCTGGTGCACCGCGACGTCAAGCCCGAGAACGTCCTGATCGGCCGCACCGGCACCCCGCCGACGGGGGTCGTGAAGGTCGCCGACTTCGGTCTCGTCCGCGCCGTCGCGAGCGCCGGGACGACCAGCTCCAGCGTCATCCTCGGCACCGTCGCCTACCTCGCGCCGGAGCAGGTCACCACGGGCCTCGCCGGGGAGCGCGGCGACGTGTACTCGGCCGGCATCGTGCTGTACGAGATGCTCACCGGCCAGGCGCCCTACAGCGGGGACACCGCGATTTCGGTGGCGTACCGGCACGTGAACGACGACGTGCCCGCGCCCAGCACCGTCGTCCCCGGCCTGCCGCCCGCGCTGGACGACCTCGTGCTGCGCGCCACCCGCCGCGACCCCGAGGCCCGGCCCGCCGACGCCGGGGCCTTCCTGCACGAGCTGCGCCGGATCAGGGCCTCGCTCGGCATCGGCCCGGTCGCCATCCCGGTGCCCGGTGACCAGCCCGCTCCGTTGCCGGATGCGGAACGCACCGTCCCCGCCTTCGCCCCCGTGGGGAGAACTTCGCCGATCACCGGGCCGCAGGGCACGCGTGCGATGCCCCGCGCCGCGGCACCCGTCCACCACACGCCGCCGCCCGTTCCGCCGTCCGGAGCAACGGAATCCGGCGGAAATCGGCGGACCGCGCTGATCTGGTCCATCGCCGCGGCCGCGCTGCTGTTGATCGTGGCCGGGCTCTGGTTCGTCGCGCAGGGGCCGACGGGCAAGAGCAGCACGGCCATCCCGCAGGTCGCGGGGCTGGACCGGGCGAGCGCCGAGAAGACGCTGACCGACGCCGGGTTCACCCCGAAGTTCACCCAGCAGCGCAACAACACGATCGCCGCCGGGCTCGTCGTGCGCACCGACCCGGCCGCGGGCTCCGGCGCCGCGAAGGGCAGCGAAGTCACCGTCGTGCTGTCCTCCGGCCGCCCGACCGTGCCCGACATCAGCACGAACACGTCCCTCACGCAGGCCGAAGCCGCCATCATCGCCGCCGAGCTGGTGCCCCAGCACGACGCGAACGCCGACCAGTTCAGCACCACGGTCGTCAGCGGGAACGTCATCAGCGTGAACCCGCAGCCCGGCACGCAGCTCGACGTGAACGCGCCGGTGACGATCATCGTGTCGAAGGGCCCGCCGCCGCAGCCGGTGCCCAACGTCGTGGGGCTGTCGCGCGACCAGGCGTTCCAGCGGCTGCAGGCGGCCGGGTTCGAGCCGTTCGACGCGGGGCAGGAGGCCTCCGACGACGTGCCGGCCGGCGCGGTGACGAGGACCAGCCCTCCGGCGAACAGCCAGCTCACCGACAACAAGCGGGTGGGTGTGTTCACCAACAACGCGGTCGAGGTGCCGTCGGTGGTGGGCAGGCCGATCCAGGACGCGGTGGAGGCCCTGCAGCAGGCCGGCCTCCAGGCCGACCTCAAGGGCGGGGGCCGCAACCGCGGCTTCGGTTTCGTGGTGCAGCAGCACCCGGACGCCGGTGACCTGGTGAAGCAGGGCAGCAAGGTGGAACTGCGCACGTTCCCGTAACTCGATCGGTTCTGCCGGCGAACCTTTTCCGGTGCCACGAAGATCCACTGTGGACGGTGCATCCTCCTTTCGAGTGAGGGATGTTGGTGTTAGCGCCACGGAAACACGACGACTACCCTCTCGTCATGTCCGTGGGCTGCAGTGGTGGCCCCACATCCGGAGCAATCCCACAGAAGGGTCGCCTATGGCCGGCCGTCAGCTCAGCGGGCTCGATGTCGCCTTTCTCTGCCTAGACGGGGAAAAGTCCCCGATGCACATGGGAGCGGTGGCGGTGTTCGCCCCCGCCCGCACGATCGCACCGGACCGGCTGGCGGCACTGCTCGCGGACCGGGCGGCGAAGCTCCCGCGGCTGCGCGAACGGGTGACACCGTCGCTGCTGCCACCCGGGAGCGCGTACTGGAGCGAGGACCCGCGGTTCGACGCGAGGCGCCACGTGCAGGTGCGCGAACTGGACGGCCGGTGCACCGAGGACGCGCTGGCCGAGCACGCGGCGCACTGGCTGGAGGAACCCCTCGACCTGCGCCGCCCGCCGTGGCAGCTGCGGCTCGTCACCGGCCTGCCCGGCGGCCGGTTCGCGCTGCTGGTGAAGCTGCACCACGCGTTCACCGACGGGGCGGGCGCGTTCGCCGTCGCCGCCGGGCTGCTGGACGAGCTGCCCGTGACCGCCACCCTGCTCGCCGCCACCGGGCGCCCGGCGCCGCCGAGGTCACCGTTGACGCTGCTGAAGGACACGATCGGCGAGGCGGGCGAGAACCTGGGCATCGCGTCGGCCGTCCTGCGGGCGGCGCGGCCGTACCCGGTGTCGCCGCTGGCCGCGCCCGAGTCGGCCACTCGGCGGCTGGGCCTCGTGCGGCTGGACCTTGCCGACTTCCGCACCATCCGCGCGGCGCACGGCGGCACGGCCAACGACGTGCTGCTCGCGGTGCTCGCGGGTGCGCTGCGCCGGTGGCTGGCCGACCAGGGGCGCCGTCCGACCATCCGCCCGCTGCGTGCGCTCGTCCCGGTCAGCACCCGCGGCCGGGACGGTGGCACGGCGGGGAACCAGCTGTCCGGTTACCTGTGCGAGCTGCCGGTGCACCTGGAGGACCCGGTGGAGCGGCTGCACGCGGTCCGCCGGTCGATGAACCGGAACAAGGCCGCGGGCCCGCTGGCGGGTGCGGGCGCGGTGCCCGTGCTGGCCGGCCGCCTCCCGGCACCGGTGCACCGCCTGGCCACGCGGTTCGCCGGGCAGGCCGCGGGGTTGCTGTTCGACACGGTGGTGACGAACGTGCCGCTGCCCAAGCTCGACCTCACGCTCGACGGCGCGCCGCTGCGCGAGGTGTACCCGCTGGTGCCGCTCGCGTCGCGGCACGCGGTGGGCATCGCGGCGGCGTTGTTCGGCGAGTCCGTCCACATCGGACTCCAGGCGAACGGAGCCGCCGTGGCGGACACCGGGTCCCTGCGGGACGCGGTGCTGAAGTCGGCCGCGGAGTTGTGCGAGAGGTCGCTCTGACGTTTTCGTGACCTTGGTGGGGCAGAATCTGCAGGCATGCCGGTCCCCACTGCCGCTTGGCTTTCGCGCGCCACGAGGAGCGCGCTCATCGTCCCGGTGCCCGAGACCGAGCGGCTCGTCAGCACGCACCGGCGCAGCCTGGCCGACGCGCACCCGTCGTCGGTGCCCGCCCACGTGACCGTGCTCTACCCCTTCGTCCACCCGAGCCGCATCGACGCGGCGACGCTCGACGTGCTGGCGGCGACGCTGGGCGCGATGACCGCGTTCGACTGCGCGTTCACCGAGGTCCGCTGGTTCGACGACGACGTGGTGTGGTTGCAGCCCAAGCCGGACGAGCACTTCCGCGCGCTCACCGCGGCGGTCTGCAAGCGCTTTCCGGCGCACCTGCCCTACGCGGGCGAGCACCCGGACACGGTGCCGCACCTGACGGTGGCCGACGGCCGCAGCGGCGACACCGCGGGCAAGCGCCGCATCGCCACGGACATCGTCGCGGACCTGCCGGTGCACGCCCGCATCGACCGCGTCCGCCTCGTCGCGGGCGAGGACGAGCACGGCCCGTGGCGCACGATCACGGAGTTCCGCCTGTCCGGACGGGTGTGAGAGCATCCAGCGATGCTGCGACTGGGCACCACCGTCCTCGGCGTCGACGACCTGCCGCGCGCCCTCGCCTTCTGGCGGCAGGCGCTGGGCTTCGTCCCGCGTGACGGCGAACCGGAGCCCGGCGCCCGGTTCGCCGTGCTGGTGCCGCCCGAGGGCGGCCCGGGGCTCGCGCTGGGCGTGAGCGAGTCACCCGTGCAGGACCACCCGCGCGTGCACCTGGACCTCTACGCCGGGAACGCGGCCGAACAGGCCGCCGAGGTCGAGCGGCTGGTGTCGCTCGGGGCGCGGCGCGTCGACTGGGACAGCTACCCCGAGGACCCGGACTTCATCGTGCTCGCCGACACCGAGGGCAACCTCTTCTGCGTCATCGACACCAGCCGCTGACGCCTCAGCCGCGGAGCATCTCCGCGACCAGGAACGCCAGCTCGAGCGACTGCTGGGTGTTCAGCCGCGGGTCGCAGGCCGTCTCGTAGCGGCCGGCGAGGTCGGTGTCGGAGATCTCCTGCGCACCGCCCAGGCACTCGGTGACGTCCTCGCCGGTCAGCTCGACGTGGATGCCACCGGGGTAGCTGCCCAGCTTGTGGTGCACCTCGAAGAAGCCCTGCACCTCGTCGATGATGCGGTCGAAGTGCCGCGTCTTGTAGCCGGTGGACGACTCGTGCGTGTTGCCGTGCATCGGGTCGCACTGCCAGATGACCTTGTGCCCGGTGGCCTCGACCTTCTCCACGATCGCGGGCAGCACCTCCCGCACCTTGCCGTTGCCCATGCGCGCGATGAGCGTCAGGCGGCCTGCCTCGTTGCGCGGGTCGAGCCGCTCGACGTACTCGACCGCCTGCTCGGGGGTGGTCGTCGGGCCGATCTTGACGCCGATCGGGTTGGCCAGCAGCTCCGCGAACGCGATGTGCGCCCCGTCGAGCTGGCGCGTGCGCTCCCCGATCCACAGGAAGTGCGAGGACAGGTTGTACAGCTTCGGGTTCGCGGCGTCGGCGTTGTCCAGCCGCAGCAGGGCGCGCTCGTAGTCCAGCAGCAGCGCCTCGTGGCTGGCGAAGATCTCCGTGGAGTGCAGGGAGGTGTCGGTCACCCCGCACGCCGACATGAACCGCAGGCCGCGGTCGATCTCCCCGGCCAGCGCCTCGTACCGCTCACCGGCGGGCGAGGTGCGGACGAAGTCCTTGTTCCAGTCGTGGACCTTGGTCAGGTCGGCGAGCCCGGACGCGGTCAGCGCGCGCACCAGGTTCATCGCCGCGCCCGCGTTGGCGTACGCGCGGATCATCCGGCCCGGGTCCGGCACCCGCAGCTCGGGCTTGGCGACCAGCGAGTTCACGATGTCGCCGCGGTAGACCGGCAGGCCCAGCGCGTCGGTGGCGTTGGACCGCGGCTTGGCGTACTGCCCGGCGATGCGGCCGACCTTCACGACGGGCAGGCTGGCGCCGTAGGTGAGCACGACGGCCATCTGCAGCAGCGTGCGCAGGTTCGCCCGGATGTGCGGCTCGGTGTTGGACTCGAACGTCTCCGCGCAGTCGCCGCCCTGGAGCAGGAACGCCTCGCCGCGCGCGACCATCGCGAGCCGCTCCCGCAGCCGGTCGATCTCGACCGGCACCGTGATCGGCGGCACGCTCTCCAGCACGGCACGCACCCGCCGCGTGGCGTCCGGGTCGGGCCACTCCGGCTGCTGCGCGGCCGGGCGGGACAGCGCGTCGTCGAGGCGTTCGCGCAGCTCGGGCGGGAGCGGGGGCAGTTCGGGAAGGGTGTCGACGGGGACGTCCACGGTCCAGTTCACGACACCCAGGATATTCGCCCGCTCCCGCCCCGGTCAGCCGCGTCCGGTGTACACCGGCTCACGCGGCTCGGCCGGTGCCTCCGCGCCCGGCGGATCGGGCACGGCGACCGGCAGCCGGCCGGGTCGTTCACGAACTGGGGGTGGGCGTCCGCCCGGGATCGGTCCACCATCAGACGTCCGCCGGCATCGCGGCAGCGAGATCCGCCGCCGAGTCCGGTCGCGATGTTGTGCCACGTCGTCGCGTGGGCCGTGATCTGGTCCGGGTCACCGGGGAGGCGGCTGGGCGGATCAACCCAGTCCGCTGTGGACCGGCTCACGCGGCTCGGCCGGTGCCTCCGCGCGGTCGCCGTGGCCGGGCCACCAGGCGGCCCTGCCGACGAGCGCCGTGAGGCTCGGCACGAAGAACATCGCCATCACGAACGCGGCCACGAGGATGCCGAACGCCAGCGCGAAGCCCATCTCGGCGAGCAGGGCGTTGCCCGCGAGCATCAGCGCGCCCAGCGAGCCGGCCAGGATGACGCCGGCCGCCGCGATCGTGGGCCCGGTGTGCCGGATGGCCAGCGCCGCCGCCTCCCGGGGCGACTTGCCGGCCTTCGCCTCCTCACGCAGCCGCGCCATCATCAGGATGTTGTAGTCCGTGCCGAGCGCCACCACGAACATGTAGATGATCAGCGGGATCATGAAGATCAGCCCGGACTCGCCGACGATGCCCTGGAACAGCCACGTCGTCGCGCCCAGCGTGGCCGCGAAGCCCAGCCCGACCGAGGCCATCACGTACCACGGCGACACGACGCTGCGCAGCATCAGCCCCAGCACGAGCATGATCAGCACCGCCGCCACCGGGAACACCACCCGGTAGTCGCGGTTCATCGTGGCCTGGATGTCCACGTACACGGCCGTGACGCCGCCGACGAGCGCCTTGGTACCGGACGGCGCGGACGCGTGCGCGGTGTCCCGCAGCGGGCCCGACACGGTGCCGATCGCGGCGTCGGAGGCCGGGTCCGCCGTGAGGGTGACCGAGTAGTTCGCCGTCAGGCCGTCCTTGCTCAGCTGCGGCTGCCCGACCTGCCCCACACCGGGCACGCCCTTGAGGTCGTTACCGAACCCGGCGAGCGAAGCCTGGTTCAGCGGGGCGCCGTTCTCGCTGTGCACGTACACGTTGGTCGGCGATGTGGCGCCCGGCGGCAGGCCTTTCTCCAGCGACTTCATCGCGACCTGCGATTCGGCGGTGTCGGGCATCGAGCCGGACGCGAGGTCGAACGTCGGGTTGAAGTTCACCAGCCCGATCGCCAGCGCCACCATGACCACGCCGGACACGGCCGCGAACAACGCGGGCCGGCGCCCCACCGCACGGCCGACCGCGGCGAACCGCGCGGCTTCCGGTTCCCGGCGCCACGCCTTGGACGGCCAGAACACCTTGGTGCCCAGCAGCGAAACCACGGCGGGCACCAGCGTGAGCCCGGCCAGCAGTGTCACGGCGACGGCGATCGCGAGCGAGGGACCCATCGAGCGGAAGAACCCGAACGACGACAGCGCCATCGTGAGGAACGCGATGACGACAACCGCGGCCGCCGACGTGATCGCCTCGCCGACGCGGCTGACCGCCGTCACCATCGCCTGCTTCGGTTCGTCCCCGGCCCGCAGCCGTTCGCGGTAGCGGAACATCAGGAACAGGATGTAGTCGGTGCCGACGCCGAACAACACGACGATGAGGATCGACGAGATGGAGCTGTCGGCCTGCATCCCGAACAGCTTCACGATCCAGCTGATGAGCCCGTTCGCGACCTGCGAGACGACGCCGATGAGCACGATCGGCAGCAACGCGATGATCGGGCTGCGGAAGATCACCAGCAGCAGCACGAGGATCAGCAACACGGTCGCGATACCGACGATGGCGTCCGAGTCGCTCGACGACTCCTGCGAATCCAGTTGCTGCGCAACGGTTCCCGTCGTGCCCGCCTTGAGGTCGCTGCCCGCGACGAGCGTCTGCAGCTCGGTGCGCAACGCCTTCGCCGACTTCGTCAGCTCCTGCGCGTTGGGGCCGGACACCTGAGGCATCTTCACCGCGGACAGCTGCACGAGGTTGTTGGGCGAAGGCTGCGCGGGTAGCACGGCCTCGACGTCGGGCAGGTGCTTGTTGCCGAGATCGGTGACGACCTGGTTGACCTTCGCCGAGTCCTGTGTGGACAGTGCCGCGCCGTCGGCGCGCTCGAACACGATGATCATGGACGGGGTGAAGGCGCTGGGAAAAGCCTGCTGCCCCAGGGTCGCCGCCTGGATCGACTCGTAGTCCCGTGGCAGCGCGTCGCTCTCGTCGGTGCTCTTCGGCAACGCCGGCGCCGTCGCGATCACGACGACCGCCAGCAGCACCCACGCGCCGATCACCCACCACGGCCGGTGCACGACCAGCCGCCCGAGTCTCGCGAACACCCCTTTGTCCATTTTCACCCCTGAGAAGACGCCCCTGTGAATGACGCCAGTGAACCGGCGTTCCCGACGCGCCGCCACGTGTGCGCGCTCACTGCTGAGAGTTCGCTGAGACAAAAGAAACGGGCACCCGGCGCCAGTGCCGGGTGCCCGTCGGATCGGGGGGTGCGCGTTAGACGACCGCGAGCGGCAGCGCCGTGGGATGGACGGGTGCGGGGAGGTCCGAGGCGCCCGTCAGGTACGCGTCGACGGCGTTCGCCACCGAGCGGCCCTCCGCGATCGCCCACACGACCAGGGAAGCGCCGCGGTGGGCGTCACCGCAGACGAAGACGCCGGGGGCGTCGGTCTGCCAGTCCGCGCCACACGTGATGCGGCCCTGCCGGTTCAGCTCGATGCCCAGGTCGTCCAGCAGGCGCATCTCCTCGACACCCTCGAAACCGATCGCCAGCAGCACCAGGTCCGCCGGGATCTCCTCGACCTCGTCGCTCACCGGGAGGACCTGCCGCCGCCCCGACTCGTCGCGCGAGACGCGCACCTTCTGCAGCTCGATCGCCCGCACGTGCCCGTTCTCGTCGCCCACGAACCGCTTCACGGCGACCCCGAACAGGCGCTCGCCGCCCTCCTCGTGCGCCGGGTAGGTGCGCAGGATGTACGGCCAGGTCGGCCACGGCGAACGCTCGTCGTCACGCGTGGCCGGCGGCATCGGGTACTGGTCCAGCTGCGTCACCGACAACGCGCCCTGCCGGGTCGCGGTGCCGTAGCAGTCGGCGCCCGTGTCGCCACCGCCGATGACGATGACGTGCTTGCCCTTGGCGTCGATCTCCGGCGGCCCGTCGCCCTCGCACTGCTTGTTCGCCTGCACGAGGTGCTCCATCGCGAGGTGGACACCCTTGAGCTCGCGCCCCGGCTTCGTCGTGTCGTCACGGCCGCGCAGCGCGCCGACCGCCAGCACCACCGCGTCGTGCCGGGCCCGCAGCTCCTCGACCGTCAGGTCCACGCCGACCTCGCAGCCGGTGACGAACTTCGTGCCCTCCTTGCGCAACTGCGCGAGACGGCGGTCGAGGTGCTTCTTCTCCATCTTGAACTCGGGGATGCCGTAACGCAGCAGCCCGCCGAGCCGGTCGTCCCGCTCGTACACGGTCACCTCGTGCCCGGCGCGCGTCAGCTGCTGCGCCGCCGCGAGACCCGCCGGCCCGGAACCGACGACCGCGACCCGCTGCCCCGAGGACACCTCGGCGACCTGCGGCTCCACGATGCCCATTTCCCAGGACTGGTCGGCGATCGTCGCCTCGACCTGCTTGATCGCGACGGGCCCGCCCGACAGCGGCGAGATCGACAGCGTGCAGCCCGCCTCGCACGGCGCGGGGCACAGCTTCCCGGTGAACTCGGGGAAGTTGTTGGTCGCGTGCAGCCGGTCGCTCGCCGCGGCCCAGTGGCCCTGGCGCACGAGGTCGTTCCACTCCGGGATCAGGTTGCCCAGCGGGCAGCCGGAACTGCCGGAGTGGCAGAACGGGATGCCGCAGTCCATGCAGCGCGTCGCCTGCGTGCGCACCTTCTTGTTGCGCTCCTCCGAGGAGGTGTACGCGTAGACCTCGCGCCAGTCCTGCACGCGCTCGTCACGCGGGCGCTTCTTCGGCTCCTCGCGCTCGAACTTGAGAAAACCGCGGGGGTCAGCCATTAGCAGCCTCCATCACTGCCTCGTCGACGTCGCGCCCCGTTGCCTTCGCCGTCTTCATCGCCTGCAGCACGCGCGCGTAGTCACGCGGCATGACCTTCGTGAACGACGCCGACCGCCGTGGCCAGTCGCCGAGCAGTGACGCGGCGACGGTCGAGCGGGTCAGCTCGTGGTGCCGCGTCACGATTTCCTTGAGCCAGCTCAGGTCCTCCGGCTCCAGCGGGAGCAGGTCGACCATCTCGTCGTTGACCCGCGCGTGGTCGAGGTCCAGCACGTAGGCGATCCCGCCCGACATGCCGGCCGCGACGTTCCGCCCCGTCGGCCCGAGCACCACGGCCCGCCCGCCGGTCATGTACTCGAACGCGTGGTCCCCCACGCCCTCGGCCACGACCGTGGCACCGGAGTTGCGGACGCAGAACCGCTCGCCGACCTGGCCACGCAGGAACATCTCGCCGCCGGTCGCGCCGTAGGCGAGCGTGTTGCCCGCGATTACCTGCCGCTCCGCGGCGAACGTCGCGTCCGGGTGCGGGCGCACGATGATCCGCCCGCCCGACAGTCCCTTGCCGACGTAGTCGTTGGCGTCGCCGACCATCTCCAGCGTCACGCCCCGCGGCAGGAACGCGCCGAGCGACTGCCCGGCCGACCCCAGGAGCCGCACGTGGATCGTGCCGTCGGGCAGGCCTTCACCGCCGTAGCGGCGGGTGATCTCCGACCCGAGCAGCGTGCCGACCGTCCGGTTCACGTTGCGCACCGGCAGTTCCAGGCGCACCGGGTGCGCGTCCTCCAGCGCCGCCTCGGCGAGCTGGATGAGCGTGCGGTCCAGCGCGTGCTCCAGGCCGTGGTCCTGCTCGCGGACCTTGCGCCGCGCCCCGCCGTACGGGGTCTCGGTCGGGACCTCGAAGATCGGCTTCAGGTCGAGGCCCTTGGCCTTCCAGTGCTCCACGGCCTCGTCGACGTCGAGCACGTCGGCCCGGCCGATCGCCTCGTCGAGCGTGCGGAAGCCCAGCGCGGCAAGGGTTTCCCGCACTTCCTGCGCCACGAACCGGAAGTAGTTCACCACGTGCTCGGCCTGCCCGGTGTACCGCTTGCGCAGGTCCGGGTTCTGCGTCGCGACACCGACCGGACAGGTGTCCAGGTGGCACACGCGCATCATGATGCAGCCCGCGACGATGAGCGGCGCGGTCGCGAAGCCGTACTCCTCGGCCCCGAGCAGCGCCGCGACCACCACGTCGCGCCCGGTCTTCATCGCGCCGTCCACCTGCACTGTGATCCGGTCACGCAGGCCGTTGAGCATCAGCGTCTGCTGCGTCTCGGCCAGCCCGATCTCCCACGGCGTGCCCGCGTGCTTGAGCGAGTTCATCGGGGAGGCACCGGTACCGCCGTCGTGCCCGGAGATCAGCACGACGTCCGCGTGGGCCTTCGACACACCGGCCGCGACCGTGCCGACGCCGAGCGAGGACACCAGCTTCACGTGGATGCGGGCCTTCTCGTTGGCGTTCTTCAGGTCGTGGATCAGCTGTGCCAGGTCCTCGATGGAGTAGATGTCGTGGTGCGGCGGCGGCGAGATGAGGCCGACGCCCGGCGTCGAATGCCGGGTGCGCGCGATCCACGGGTACACCTTGTTCGGCGGCAGCTGGCCGCCCTCGCCGGGCTTCGCGCCCTGCGCCATCTTGATCTGGATGTCGTCGGCGTTGACGAGGTACTCGCTCGTCACACCGAACCGTCCACTCGCGACCTGCTTGATCGCGCTGCGGCGCTCCGGGTCGTACAGGCGCTCGGGGTCCTCGCCACCCTCACCGGTGTTGGACCGGCCGCCGATGCGGTTCATCGCGATCGCGAGCGTCTGGTGCGCCTCGGCCGAGATCGAGCCGTACGACATGGCACCGGTGTTGAAGCGCTTGCAGATCGACTCGATCGACTCGACCTCGTCGATGGGGACCGGTTCACGCTCGCCCTGCTTGAACTTGAACATCCCGCGCAGCGCGCCACCCTCGCGGGCGAGGCGGTGCACCTCCTCGGTGTACGCGCGGTACGCCTCGTCGCGCCGGGTCTTCGACGCGTGCTGCAGCAGGAACACCGTCTCCGGCGTGAACAGGTGCAGCTCGCCCTCGCGGCGGTAGGCGTACTCGCCGCCGGTGTCCAGCCTGCGGTGCACGCGGTCGGTCGGGTTGTCCGGGTACGCGCGGCGGTGCCGCATCGCGACCTCTTCGGCCAGCACGTCCAGCCCGACGCCGCCGAGCTTCGACACGGTGCCGGTGAAGTACTCGTCCAGCACGTCCTGCGACAGGCCGAGGCACTCGAACACCTGCGCCGCCGTGTAGGCGGACACCGTCGAGATGCCCATCTTGGACATGATCTTCTGCACGCCCTTGACGAGCGCCTTGACGTAGTTGCGCACGGCCTGCCGCGGCTCGATGCCGGTGAGCATGCCCTGGTTGATCAGGTCCTCGATGGTCTCGAACGCCAGGTAGGGGTTCACCGCCGCCGCGCCGTAACCGAGCAGCAGCGCGATGTGGTGCACCTCGCGGGCGTCACCGGACTCCACGACGAGCGCGACGCGCAGCCGCTCCTTGGTGCGCACCAGGTGGTGGTGCACCGCGGAGACCAGCAGCAGCGACGGGATCGGCGCCATCCGGTGGTCGGAGTCGCGGTCGGACAGCACGAGCGTGCGGGCACCGGCCGCGATCGCCTCGGACGCCTCGCGGCGCACGCGCTCGATCGCCTCCGCCAGCGCCTTGCCGCCACCGTCCACTTCGAACAGTCCGGAAAGGACGGTGCAGGCGAAGCCCGGCAGGTCGCCGTCGTCGTTGATGTGGATGAGCTTGGCGAGCTCGTCGTTGTCGATGACCGGGTACGGCAGCTCGATGTGCCGGCACGACGCCGGTCCCGGGTCGAGCAGGTTGCGCTCGGGGCCCATGATCCGGCTCATGGACGTGACCAGCTCCTCGCGGATCGCGTCCAGCGGCGGGTTGGTCACCTGCGCGAAGTTCTGCTTGAAGTAGTCGTAGAGCTGGCGGGATCGCTTGGACAGCACGGCGGGCGGGGTGTCGGTGCCCATCGAGCCGATCGGCTCCGCACCCTTCTGCGCCATCGGCGCGAGCAGGATCTTCAGCTCCTCCTCGGTGTAGCCGAAGGAAAGCTGGCGCCGCAGCACCGAATCATGGCTCTGCGTCACGTGGTCGCGGTCGGGCAGGTCGGCCAGCTGCAGCAGGCCCGCGTGCACCCACTCGCCGTACGGCTGCTGGCGCGCGAGCGCGGACTTGATCTCGTCGTCGGCGACAAGCTTGCCCTCGCCGGTGTCCACGAGGAACATCCGGCCCGGCTTGAGCCGTCCCTTCGCGACCACCTTGTCCGGCGGTACGTCCAGGACACCGGCCTCGCTGGCCAGCACCACGCGGTCGTCCGCGGTGCGCCACCAGCGCGCGGGACGCAGCCCGTTGCGGTCCAGCACCGCGCCGACGAGCGTGCCGTCGGTGAAGGTGACGCACGCAGGGCCGTCCCACGGCTCCATCAGGTTCGAGTGGAACTGGTAGAACGCGCGGCGCTCCGGGTCCATCGTCGCGTGGTTCTCCCACGCCTCCGGGATCATCATCAGCACCGCGTGCGGCAGGCTGCGGCCGCCCAGGTGCAGCAGCTCCAGCACCTCGTCGAAGGACGCGGAGTCCGAGGCCTCCGGCGAGCAGATCGGGTACAGGCGCGAAAGGTCGCCGGGGATCAGGTCGGACTCCAGCAGCGCCTCACGGGCCCGCATGCGGTTGCGGTTGCCGCGGACGGTGTTGATCTCACCGTTGTGCGCGACGTAGCGGAAGGGGTGCGCCAGCGGCCACGACGGGAAGGTGTTGGTGGAGAACCGGCTGTGCACCAAGGCGATCGCGGATGTGAGCCGCTCGTCACGCAGGTCGGCGAAGAACGCCGGCAGCTGCTCCGGCGTCACCATTCCCTTGTACACCAGCGTTCGCGCCGACAGCGACGGGAAGTACGTGCCGCACTCCGCGACCACGCTCTCGTGCTCCACGCGCTTGCGCAGGCAGAACGCGAGCCGGTCCAGGTCGATCCCGGCGGGACGGACACCGTCGGCGTCCGCCTTGCCCGCCACGAAGAGCATCGAGAAGTGCGGCATCACCGAGCGCGCGGTCGGCCCGATGTCCGCGGCGTCCGCGTCGGCCGGCACTTCGCGCCAGCCGAGCACGTCCAGGCCCTCCTCCTCGGCCAGCCGCTCGATCAGCGACACGGCCTTGGCCCGCTGCTCCACCTCCGCGGGCAGGAACGCGATCCCCGCCGCGTACCGGTGCCGCCCCTGGACATCCGGCTCGGGCAGGGCGAAACCGGTCACCTCGCGCAGCAGCCCGTCCGGCAGCTGCACCAGGATCCCGGCACCGTCACCCGAGGTCGGCTCTGCCCCCGCGGCGCCGCGGTGGTCGAGGTTCATCAACGCCGTCAAGCCGTCGGTGACGATGCTGTGCGAACTCCGCCCGCGGATGTCGGCCACCATGGCGACACCGCAGGAGTCCTGTTCCATGGCCGGGTCGTACAGACCCTGCTTGCCCGGGTTGGCGGAGAAGATCATGCGGGGACCTCCTTCGTCGTCGTCGTGCTCAGTTCGGAAAGTTCCCCCGGTCCTGCTGTGCTCGGGACGACGATGGCCCGCTGATTAGCGCGACCTTAACACCCAGGAAACACGACAGCACCCTCTCGCAGAGGAGATTTTCTTCTCGGAGAGGTAACGATCTGGCTGCGGCGAACGACTTCGTTCTTGATGCGCTCGTTCCGGGGAGGAGCGGCTCCAGGGTAGGTCACGCGGATCCCGTCAAGATTACGTGAGCATTGCCGGAACCGGCCAGTTCTCGCGGTGGTAGCGTTCCTCACGCTGGTCAGCGGCTTGCCGACCAGGGACGCGCGGAAGGCGACAACGCGCGGGGTGATCACTTCGACACGCTGTGTCCGGTCCGGCCGGGTCCGCCTGCCGCGCACCAACCCCCGCTTGACAGAGGTCCCATGACGCGCAGGTTCCCGCTACTGCTCGTGCTGTTGCTCGTACTCTCCGCTTGCGCTTCGCACCCGCAGGACGAGGCGTCGAACGCCGCACCCGACACCGAGGCGAGCTTCCCGGTGACGATCGGCCAGGTGACCATCCCGGCCCGGCCCACCCGGATCGTGTCGCTGTCCCCGTCCGCGACCGAAACCCTGTTCGCGCTGGGTGCGGGCCCGCAGGTGGTCGCCGTCGACTCGCAGTCCGACTACCCGGCGCAGGCGCCGCACACGCCGCTTTCCGCGCTCAGCCCCGATCCCGAGGCGATCGCGAGCTACCGGCCCGACCTGGTCGTCGCGTCCGCCGACACGACGGGCCTCGCCGCGGCGCTGGCCAAGACCGGCACGAGGACGCTGGTCATGCCCGACGCGAAGACCCTCGACGAGGCGTACGACGAGTTCGTGCAGCTCGGGCGCGCGACCGGGCACCAGGCCGAGGGCGAGAGCCTGGCCAGGCAGACCCGCGCCGACGTCGACCGGATCGTGGCGGACACGCCGAAACCGGTGCGGCCGTTGAGCTTTTACTACGAGCTGGACCAGACCTACTACAGCGCGACGTCGAAGACCTTCATCGGGCAGGTGCTCGCGCGCTTCGGGCTGACGAACATCGCGGACGGGAACGACCCGTCGATTTCCGGCGGCTATCCCCAGCTTTCTGCAGAACGCATTTTGCAGGCCGACCCGGATCTCGTTTTCCTCGCCGACACGAGGTGCTGCGGGCAGAACGCGCAGACCGTCGGCGCGCGCCCGGGGTGGAACACGCTGACCGCCGTGAAGGAGGGGCACGTGTTCCCGCTCGACGACGACATCGCGTCCCGGTGGAGCCCGCGGGTCGTCGAACTCGTCCGGGCGGTCTCGGCCGCCGTGACCGATGCGGGCAAGTAGGACGCACGTCACCCGGCTGCGCCCGTGGGTCGTGGTCGTCGCGGTCCTCGTCCTGCTGGTGGTCCTCGCGCTCGCGGTCCTCATCGGAGCCGCGGACCTGGGCTGGCGGCGGGTGCTGGGCGAGCTCGTGGCGGAGGTCACGGGCGGGCGTTCTCCGTTGACGGCAAGGGAAGCCGCGATCGTCTGGCAGCTGCGCGTGCCCAGGGTGCTGCTCGCGGGGCTCGTCGGCGCCGCGCTCGCCATGTCGGGCGCGACGTTCCAGGGCGTGTTCCGCAACCCGCTGGCCGACCCGTACCTGCTGGGCGCGGCGGCGGGGGCGGGGATGGCGGCGACGATCGTGGTCGTCGTCATGCCGGACCCCGGCGGCTGGGTGCCGCCCGCCGCGTTCGCGGGCGCGCTCGGCGGTGTGGGGTTGTCGTGGCTGCTCGGCCGTTCCGCCGGGCGGGGCACGGGGACGCTGCTGCTCGCCGGGGTCGCGGTGGGGTCGTTCCTGTCCGCGGTGCAGACGTTCGCGCAGCAGCTCAACACGGAGACGATCCGGCAGGTGTACACGTGGCTGCTGGGCGGGCTGAACGTCAGCGGCTGGCGGGAGGTGCTCATCGCGCTGCCGTACATCGCGGTGGCGGCGGTGATCCTGTGCGTTTCGGCGCGCCTGCTCGACGTGCTGTCCCTCGGCGACGCGGAAGCGGAATCGCTCGGCGTCCACCCCGCGCGCGTCCGGCTGCTGCTGCTCGCGGCGGCCTCGCTGGCGACGGCGGCGGCGGTGTCGGTGAGCGGGCTGATCGGGTTCGTCGGCATCGTGGTGCCCCACGTGGTGCGGCTGCTCGCCGGGGCCAGTTACCGCGTGGTGGTCCCGCTTTCGCTGCTGGGCGGGGCGGTGTTCCTGATCGCGGCGGACCAGGTGGCGCGCACGATCATGCCGGGCGAGCTGCCGCTGGGCGTGGTGACCGCGTTCGCCGGGGCGCCGTTCTTCGTGGCGGTGCTGCGTTCTTCGCGGGGGAAGGTGTCATGACCGCGCTACGGCTGGAAAAGGTGTCCGCGGGGTACGAACGGGATCCGGTCGTGCGTGACGTGTCCGTGTCGGTGCGCGGTGGCGGCTGGCTGGCCGTCGTCGGGCCGAACGGCGCCGGGAAGTCGACCCTGCTCAAGGCGATGGCGGGGCTGCTGCCCGGCGCCGGCCGGATCCTCGTCGACGGGCGGCCGGTGCACTCGTTGTCCCGCAAGGAAAAGGCGCGGCAGCTCGGTTACGCGCCACAGGACCCGGTGCTGCCGGACGGGCTGACGGTGACCGACTACGCCCTGCTCGGCCGCACCCCGCACCTGCGCCCGCTCGCGCGCGAGGGTGCGGCCGATCTGTCCGTTGTGGACGAAGTGCTCGCCAGGCTCGACCTGTCCGCGCTGGCGGGGCGCCGCCTCGGCAAGCTGTCCGGCGGTGAACGGCAGCGCGCGGTGCTCGCGCGCGTGCTGGCGCAGCGGGCGGGGCTGCTGCTGCTCGACGAGCCGACGACCGGGCTCGACCTCGGGCACGCGCAGGCGCTGCTGGAGCTGATCGACCGGCTGCGCCGCGAGGACGGCACCACGGTGGTGTCCACATTGCACGATCTGACGTTCGCGGCGCAGTACGCCGACCACGTGCTCCTGCTGTCGGACGGCGCGGTAGTGGCGTCGGGAACACCTGCGGAAGTCCTGACGCCGCAAGCACTCCAGCGCCACTACGGCGCCACGGCGGACGTCCTGACCGCCACCCGGGGCGACCTCGTCGTCGCCCCGGTGCGGCCGGTTTGAGGCTCAGCTCTGCGCCGTCGGGCGCACGACGATCTCGCTCACGTCCACGTCGTCGGGCTGTTCCACCGCGAACGCGACCGCCCGGGCGACGGCGTCCGGGGTGATGCCGATGTCCGCCATGTTCGCGGAGATCTGCGCCCGCACCTCCGGGTCCATCCGCTCGGCGAACTCCGTCGAGATCATGCCCGGCGAGATGGTCGTGACCCGCAGGCTGTCGCCAGCCTCCTGCTGCAGCCCGTCGCACACCGTGCGCACCGCGACCTTCGTCGCCGAGTAGACCGTCTGGACCGGCTTCGTGCGGTACGCCGCCGTCGAGGCGATCGTGACGAACTGGCCCGAGCCCTGCGCGCGGAACACCGGCAGGGCCGCCGCGATGCCGTACAGCACCCCCTTCAGGTTCACGTCGATCATCTCGTCCCAGTCGTCGACGCGCAGTTCGTCGATCAGCGAGATCAGGCCGACACCCGCGTTGTTCACGAACACGTCGAGCCTGCCGAACCGCTCCCGCGCGACCTCCACGAGCCCGGCGAGGTCCTCGCGCCGGGTCACGTCCGTGACCGCGAAGGCCGCCTCCCCGCCGTCGTTCCCGATGCGCTTGGCCACCGCCTCGAGGCGTTCCGCGCGCCGCGCGCCCAGCACGACCTTGGCCCCGCGCTCGGCGAGCAGCACCGCCGTCGCCTCGCCGATCCCGCTGCCGGCACCCGTGATCGCGACGACCTTGCCTTCGATTCCCGTCATCGGGACTCCTTCCGAAAAATGTAAGACCCTTCTTACATTACTCTGGTCGGGTGCCGAAGCGCGAGAGCTACCACCACGGCGACCTCCGGGCCGCGCTCGTCGAAGCGGCGTTGACGCTGATCGCGGAGCGCGGGATCGACGCGTTGTCGGTCGCCGAAGCGGCTCGTCGCACCGGCGTCAGTCCCGGCGCGCCCTACCGGCACTTCCCCACCCGGCTGGCGCTGCTGAAGGCCGCCGCGACCCGGGCGGCGGAGGTGCTCGCCGCCGACCTGCGCGCGTCGGTGCGGGAGACCGCCGACCCGGCGGAAGCGCTTGCGGCGACCGCGGCGGTCTACGTGCGGTTCGTGGTGCGGCACCGCGCCGGGTTCGACCTGATCTTCGCCGAGCAGCTGCGCCCGCTCGCCGATCCCGCGCTCGGCGACGCGGGCCGCGCGGTGATGGACGTCCTGCTGCCGATCGCGCTGGAGCTGACGGGCGACGCGCAGGCGGCACTCGACCTGCTGCAGCAGCACATCGCGGCCGCACACGGGTTCGCGGTACTGCACCTGAGCGGGTTCATGAGCCGCTACTCTCCGGACGTCGACGCCGTGGCCGAGGCGGCGGCGGGGACGAGCCGCGCGCTCGCGACCTCCGCCCGGCGGTAGAACCTGTTACAGTTCCGGCCATGATCCTGGATCGCTTCCGGGTGTCCGGCAAGGTCGCCGTCGTCACCGGGTCCGGGCGCGGCATCGGCGCGGCGGCCGCGGTCGCCCTGGCCGAGGCGGGCGCCGACGTCGTCGTCTCCTCCCGCACCGAGCCGGATCTCACGGCCGTGGCCGAGCGGATCGCCGCCACCGGCCGGAAAGCCCACGTCGTGCCCACGGACCTCAGCGATCCCGCGGCCGCCGCCGGGCTCGCCACCGCCGCCGTAGAGGCGTTCGGGCGGCTGGACATCGTGGTGAACAACGTCGGCGGCACGTACCCGCGGCCGTTGCTGGAAACCACGGCGGAGTTCCTCGAGGAGGCGTTCCGGTTCAACGTCGCCACCGCGCACGCGCTGACGACGGCGGCCGCGCCCGCGATGCTCGAAGCCGGCGGCGGTGCGGTGGTCAACATCTCGTCGAACATGGGCCGCATCGCGGGACGCGGCTTCGCGGCGTACGGCACGGCGAAGGCGGCGCTCGCCCACTACACGCGCCTGGCGGCGTTCGACCTCGCGCCGAAGATCCGCGTGAACGCCATCGCGGTCGGTTCGGTGGCGACGTCCGCGCTCGACCTCGTGACGGGCAACCCGGAGATCCGCGAGCGGATGGAGTCCGCTACGCCGTTGCGCCGCATCGGGGACCCGGAGGACGTCGCCGCGGCGATCCTGTTCCTCGCCTCACCCGCGGGCGCGTACGTCACGGGCAAGGTGCTGGAGGTCGACGGCGGGCTCCAGGCGCCGAACCTCGACCTCGGGCTGCCGGACCTCTAACGCAGGGACCTCAGCCCCGCGAGCAGGATGCCCAGCGCGAACCGGAAATCGTCCTCCGCGGTCGCACCCGCCTCGTGCCGTTCACGCATCCCCCGCACCATCAACGGGAACGGGATCGACGGCAGCACAGCGGCCTCCCCCGCGGGGTCCGGCCGCGCCTGCTCCTCGACGGCCCGGCCGAGCACGAACTGCACGAGCACCCCGGCCACGCGGGTGGCGTCGGCGAGCGAAAACCCCGCTGTGTGCAGGACTTCCACCGTTCGCTCGGCGAACTCCCCGAGCGAACGGGCGACGACCAGGTCCGCACCGAGCGCCACGCGCGCGCCATCGCGATGGCTCAGCAGCGCGCCGCGCAGCGCCGTGGCCGCGTTTTCCACCCACTCGAGCCAGGGCCCGCCGGGCGGCGGCAGCCGGTCGACCACCGGCGCCACCATCGCGTCCGCCAGGTGATCGAGCAGCGCCCGCTTGCTCGCGAAATGCCAGTACAGCGCGGGCGCCTTGACCCCGAGCGCCGTGGCCAGCCGCCGCACGGTGAGCTTGTCCAGCCCCTCCGCCTCCAGCAGGTCCAGTGCGACGCGCACCGCCTTCCGCACGTCGACCGCCACCACGCCTCCTTGACACCTTAACTAGTTCAGGGCAGCGTAGCATTTAACAAGTTAAGGAGGACCTCGTGGACGCTGACGTGCTGGTCGTCGGGGCGGGGCCGGTGGGCCTCTGCCTCGCCGCGGAACTCGCCCTCGGCGGGGTGCGGGCGCTCGTGCTGGAGCGGTTGCCCGAACCCAGCGGGGAGCCGAAGGCACGCGGCATCGGCGTGCTCGCCACCGAAGCGCTGCGGCGCCGGGGCCTCGGCCCCCAGCTCGACGCGGCGCACGAGGACGGCGTGCGGGACTTCGCCCGCGACCACGGCAGCCACCTCGGGCACTTCGCGAACATCCACAAGCTCGTGCCGGATCCCGGCAGGCGCGGCACCTACATCTGGCAACCCCAGCTCGAACGGCTGCTCGCCGACCACGCCGGACGCCTCGGGGTGCGGGTCCTGCGCGGGCACGAGGTGGACGCGCTCGAGTCCACTGTGGACTCGGTGACGGTGGTGGCGGGCGGCCGGCGGTGGCGTGCGCCGTGGCTCGCCGGGTGCGACGGCGGGCGCAGCACGGTCCGCAAGCTGGCCGGGTTCGGTTTTCCCGGCACCCCGGCGCTGCTCCGGATGATCGCGGGGCGGGTGCGGTTCGCCGGAGAAGTCCCCGCGCCTGGCCGGTATCCCCGTGGCACCTTCCTGCACGGCCACGGCATGGCCGGGGTGCAGGAGCCCGCACGGGACTCCGAGCCGGAAGGCCCCGTCACGCCCGGCGAGCTGGCCGAAGCGATCGAGCGCGTGACAGGCCGGTCCGTGGTCGTCGAGGAGGTTTCCGAGAGCCGCCGGTTCGGGGACCAGGCGCGCCAGGCCGACACCTACCGCCGCGGCCGGGTGTTCCTGGCGGGCGACGCGGCGCACGTGCACTCACCGAGCGGCGGGCAGGGGCTGAACCTCGGGCTGCTGGACGCGGTGAACCTCGGCTGGAAGCTGGCCGCCGTGATCCGCGGTGACGTCCCAGAGGCGCTGCTGGACACCTACTCGCGGGAACGGCATCCGGCGGGCGAAGCCGTCCTGCGCAACACGCGGGCGCAGTCGGCGCTGCTGGCGCCGGGCCCGCACGTCGACGCGCTCCGCGAGATCGTCGCGGACCTGATAGACCTCCCCGAGGTGAACCGGTACTTCGCCGACCTGCTGTCCGGGGTGAACCTGCGTTACCCGTTCCCCTACCCCGCGGCCGAGCCGGTCGGACAGCACTGCGCCGACCTCGAACTCGTCGGCGTCGACGGCGCTGTGTCACATCTGTACGAGCACATGACGACGGGCCGAGGCCTGCTGCTCACGCCGTCCGCTCCCGTGACAGACCGGGTGGACGCACTCGACGTGACGACCCCCGGCCCGCTGCTGCTGCGCCCCGACGGCGTCATCGCCTGGGCCGGCGGCGAAGCGCTCGACGCCGCCGTGAAGACGTGGTTCGGCTAGTTCACCTTCTCCGGCTCCGGCTTCACCGTCGCGGTCTGCGACGGCGCCGGTTGCCTGCTGCCGCACCGGCGAATCCTGCGGACGCCCGCGGCGTTGCCGATGCTGCCGGTCGTCACGCTGACGCCGGTGCCCGCCACGAGCCGGAGCGCGTGGTCCAGTTCGCCGCAGGCACGAGCCGTTTCCGAAGCGCTCGACGCCGCCGTGAAGACGTGGTTCGGCTAGTTGACCTTCTCCGGCTCCGGCTTCACCGTCGCGGTCTGCGACGGCGGCGGTTGCCTGCTGCCGGTCGTCACGCTGACACTGGTGCCCGCCACGAGCCGGGGCGCGTGGTCCAGTTCGCCGCGGGCACGGCCGTTTCCGCCGCTCCAGGCTGTCGTGCCCGGCGTGGTTCGGCTAGTTCACCTTCTCCGGCTCCGGCTTCACCGTGGCGAGGAGTTCCGGGTCCTCGCGCGGGCCGCGCTTGCGGGCGACCACGAAGTAGATCATCGCGCCGAGGAACACCAGTACCGACGTCCAGACGTTCACCCGCAGGCCGAGGATCTCGTTCGCGTGGTCGGAGCGCAGCAGCTCGATCCAGAACCGGCCGAGGGTGTAGCCCGCGACGTACAGCGCGAACGCCCGCCCGTGCCCCAGCTTCAGCCGCCGGTCCAGCCACACCACGAGCGCGGCCACCGCGAGGTTCCACAGCAGCTCGTAGAGGAACGTCGGCTGCACCGGGCTGTCCGCCAGCGGGATGTGCCCGAAGGCCACCCCGTCGGGACCCTGGTCGGGGATCGCCGGGTTGTCCGGGTCGAAGCGCTGGTAGATCTCCAGACCCCACGGCAGCGACGTGTGCGCGCCGTACAGCTCCTGGTTGAAGTAGTTGCCGAGGCGCCCGATGGCCTGCGCCGTGACGATCCCGGGTGCGATCGCGTCGGCCATCGCCGGGAGCGGGATCCCCCTGCGGCGGCAGGCGATCCACGCCCCGACACCGCCCAGTGCGATGGCGCCCCAGATGCCGAGGCCGCCGTCCCAGATGTAGAGCGCCTTCACCGGGTCCTTGCCGGGCCCGAAGTACAGCTCCGCGTCGGTGATGACGTGGTACAGCCGCCCGCCGATGATGCCGAACGGCACGGCGAACACCGCGATGTCCACGACCGTGCCCTTGGTGCCGCCGCGCTCCTGCCAGCGGCGCTCACCCCACCAGATGGCGAGGATGATGCCCAGGATGATGAACAGGGCGTAGGCGCGGATCGGGATCGGTCCGAGGTACCAGACGCCCCGGTCCGGGCTGGGGATCGTCGCGAGGAACACCGTGTGCACGGGGCCACCGTAGCCTGCCCGGGTCACAGAACGGCGTGAAGCCCGGCGGTCCGGTCAGTCGGCAGGGCGGTTGAGGAACGCCGACGCGACCGCGAGGACACACCCGACCCCGAAGATGGCCGTCAGCCACCACGGACCGCCGCGCCACAGGTTCCAGCCGCCGGCCAGGAGCATCAGCACGGCCAGTACCAGGTTGCGCAACTGGAGGGGTGACGGTTTGGCCATGCCGCCAGCTTTTCACGCCCCGCCCGGCCGGCCTCCGGCGGCCTTGCGCGCCCTGCGCAGCTCCGGCCCCGGCAACGCCTCCGCGACCACCAGCTCCGGCAGCAACTCCGGCTCCCGCAGCAGCGCGCGGAACGCGAACCCCACCGTCACGTCGTGCGCGGGCCGCGAGACGACCGTCACCGGATCGCCCGCCCGGATCTCCCCCGGCTCGATCACCCGGAGGTACGCGCCCGGCTTCCCGTGCAGCGTGAACCGCTTGACCCACTGCTTCTCGCCCAGCCACTTCGCGAACACGCGGCAGGCGGTGCGCGGCGCGGAAACCTCCAGCACCACGTCGTCGCCGATCCGCCAGCGTTCGCCGATCTTCGCGCCCGTCACGTCGAGACCGGCCGTGGTCAGGTTCTCCCCGAACATCCCCGGCGTCAGCGTCCGCCCCAGCTGGGCGGCCCACTCGTCGAGATCCTCGCGCGCGTACGCGTACACCGCCTGGTCGTCGCCGCCGTGGTACCGCAGGTCCTTGATCACGTCGCCCGCCAGCCCGCTGCCCCCGGTGCCCAGCGGCCCCGGCGCGGACACCCGGACCGGCTCCGTCACCGGGCGCTTGTCGATACCGGTGTCGGAGCCGTCGCCCGACACGTTCACCGAGACGACGCGGCTCACGCCGGACACCGCCAGCCGGGGGCCGGGGCGTCGGACTCCGGCGAGAACGTGACCTTCAACGTGAACGCATGCGGCGTCGGGCCGTGCTCCCGCAGGTGCCGGATCCGCTCCTCGGCTTCCGCCGTCCCCGGCCGGTGCCCGTCGGGCACCCACCACAACGCGGTGTACGCCTCCCGCATCCGCTCGAACCACTCGCGCCGACGCCGCAACAGCTCGCGGTGCTGCCCGGAGTACGTGAACGCGGCCAGGTCCTCGACCGAACGCCACACGGACATGTTGACGATGATCTCCGGCCCGTCGTCCTCGAACGCGCGCACCGCCGTGGCGTTGCCGTCCTCGGTCTGCAGCCGCCACACGAAACCCGGTGCGGCGTCGGCGATCGCGTTCACCGGGTCCAGCGCGGCGACGAAGTCGGCCAGCTGCGGATCGGTCAGCGGGGCCTTGAGCCGGGCGATGTTGACCTGCGCGAGTTCCATGCGATCACTCTGCCCGCGACGGCCCGCGCCCGGCCACGGATTTTCTTCAGGCCGCGACCGGCTGCCGCACGCCCTCCGCCAGCTCGGCGCTCAGCGCCCGCACGGCCTCGGCACCCTCGGCGGCCTTCGTCACCAGCGCCGAGCCGACGATCACCGCGTCCGCGAACCCGGCGACCTCCGCCGCCTGCTCACGGGACCGCACGCCGAGGCCGACGCCGATCGGCAGGTCCGTGTGCGCCCGCGCGCGCCGCACCAGCTCCGCGGCACCCGCGCCGACCTGGTCCCGCGCCCCGGTCACGCCCATGACGGCCGTGGCGTACAGGAAGCCCGAGGCCGCCCGCGCGGTCAGGTCGAGCCGCTCCTCCGAGGACGAAGGCGCGACCAGGAAGATCCGGTCCAGGCCGTGCTCCTCCGACGCGGCCATCCACTCGGCGGCCTCGTCCGGGATCAGGTCCGGCGTGATCATGCCCAGCCCGCCCGCGGACGCCAGGTCCCGCGCGAAGCGGTCGACGCCGTAGCGGTGCACCGGGTTCCAGTACGTCATCACGACGGCCCGGCCGCCGCGCGCCGACACCGACTCGACGACCTCGAACAGCTGCTTGAGCCGGAACCCCTGCTTGAGCGCGGTGTCCGCGGCGAGCTGGATCGTCGGCCCGTCCATCACCGGGTCCGAGTACGGCATGCCGACCTCGACGAGGTCCGCACCACCGTCGATCATCGCGGCGAGCAGGTCCTTCGAGCCCTCGACGCTCGGGTAGCCGGCGGGCAGGTAGCCGACCAGCGCCGCCCTGCCCTCGCTCCGCGTCTGGGCGAACATCTCCTTGAGCGTCATTTCCCGTCCGCCCGCCCGTCGCCCGCCGCCACCCCAGCGGAGGCGCTCTGCGCCGCTGTGTCCACTAAGCCAAACCACTTCGCGGCGGTGTCCATGTCCTTGTCACCGCGCCCGGACAGGTTGACCAGGATCAGCGCCTCGCGGCCCAGCTCCTTGCCCAGCTGCATGGCACCCGCCAGCGCGTGCGCCGACTCGATCGCCGGGATGATGCCCTCCGTCCGCGACAGCAGCCGGAGCGCCTCCATCGCCTCCGCGTCCGTGATCGGGCGGTACTCGGCACGCCCGGTGTCCTTGAGCCACGAGTGCTCGGGACCGACGCCCGGGTAGTCCAGCCCGGCCGAGATGGAGTGCGACTCCATCGTCTGGCCGTCCTCGTCCTGCAGCAGGTACGTCATCGCGCCGTGCAGGTTGCCGGGCGTGCCCTTGGTCAGCGTCGCGCCGTGGCGACCGGTCTCGACGCCCTCCCCGCCCGGCTCCAGGCCGACGAGCCGGACGTCCGGGTCGTCGATGAAGCCGTGGAAGATGCCGATGGCGTTGGAACCACCGCCGACGCACGCGGCGACGGCGTCGGGCAGCCTGCCGGTCTGCTCCAGGATCTGCGCGCGGGCTTCCTCGCCGATGACCTTGTGGAAGTTCCGGACCATCGTCGGGAAGGGGTACGGCCCGGCGGCGGTGCCGAACAGGTAGTGCGTGGTGTCGGCGTTGGTGACCCAGTCACGCAGCGCTTCGTTGATCGCGTCCTTCAGGGTGCGCGAACCCGTCTTGACCGGGACGACCTCGGCGCCGAGCAGCCGCATGCGCGCCACGTTCAGCGCCTGCCGCTCGGTGTCCACCTCGCCCATGTAGACCACGCACTCGAGGTCCAGCAGCGCGCACGCGGTCGCGGTGGCGACGCCGTGCTGGCCGGCCCCGGTCTCGGCGATGACGCGCTTCTTGCCCATCCGCTTGGTGAGCAGCGCCTGGCCCAGCACGTTGTTGATCTTGTGGGAGCCGGTGTGGTTGAGGTCCTCGCGCTTGAGGAAGATCCGCGCGCCGCCGGCGTGCTCGCCGAAGCGCGGGGCCTCGGTCAGCAGCGACGGGCGGCCGGCGTAGTCCCGCAGGAGCCGGTTGAACTCGTTGACGAAGTCGGGGTCGGTGCGGGCCTTGTCGTACTCGGCGGCCACCTCGTCGACGACGCCGATCAGCGCCTCCGGCATGAACCGCCCGCCGTACGGGCCGTAGTAGCCGCGCTCGTCGGGGTCGTGCTCGTTGTGCGCCTCGCTCATCGGCTCGGCCTCGGGCAGGCCGGGTGCGAACCGGCGGTGACGAGCTTGACCAGCGCGCCCTTCGGGTCACCCGAGGCGACGAGCCCCTCGCCGACCAGGACGGCGTCGGCGCCGTGGCCCGCGTACGCCATCAGGTCACCGGGGCCGCGGACGCCGGACTCCGCGACCTTCGTCACGTCGAACGGCAGCCCCGGCGCGAGCCTGCCGAACACGTCGCGGTCCACCTCGAGGGTGTGCAGGTTGCGGGCGTTGATGCCGATGACCTGCGCCCCGGCCTCCAGCGCGCGGTCGGCCTCCTCGGCGTTGTGCACCTCGACGAGCGCGGCCATGCCGAGCGACTCGACGCGGTCCAGCAGCGAGACCAGTGCGTTCTGCTCCAGCGCCGCCACGATCAGCAGCACCATGTCCGCGCCGTGCGCGCGGGCCTCGTGCACCTGGTACGGGCTGACGATGAAGTCCTTGCGCAGCACCGGAACGTCAACGGCCTTGCGCACCGCGTCGAGGTCGGCGAGGGAGCCGCCGAACCGCCGCTGCTCGGTGAGCACGCTGATGACGCGGGCGCCCGCCTCTTCGTAGTCCTTCGCGAGTGCCGCCGGATCGGCGATCTGGGCCAGCTCACCCTTGGACGGGCTGCGGCGCTTGACCTCCGCGATCACGCCGATCGACGACTCGCGCAGCGCACCGGCGGCGTCCCGCGGCGGGGCGGCCTTGGCGGCGAGCACCTTCAACTCGTCGAACGGCAGTGCCTTCTCGCGCTCGGCGAGATCGGCGCGGACACCGGCGATGATTTCTTCGAGAACGCTCACCGGGTGCCCCCGTTCCCAGGCGCATCCAGGTTTTCACTCGAAAGCTGGCTCACAAACACCTTCCCCTTCCCGCAGAAAAGATGCTAACCCGCGCACAGTCACGGGCCGGTTCCGGGTCAACGGTCAGTCGGGTCTTCGCCTTCGGAGAGCGCCTCCCACAGTTCCGTGTCGGGGTCACGGGCGGTCTTCTTCACGCTGGGTGCCGCGTAGCGTGCGCCCAGTCGCGGCATGGAGCCCGCCTTCCTGGTGGCGATCAACCCGCCGAGGAGCACGAGAATTCCCCCCAGCAACGCGAGTCCGCGTCCGGTGAAGATCTGCCATCCGGGTGTCCCGGCGGGGAAACCGCCGAACGAGAGCCCGTCGACGGCGAGCCAGCAGGCCCACAGCCCGGCCAGTGCGAGCAGGACGCCGAGGACCCGGCGGGGCCAGCCGCCGGTCGCCACCGCGCCCGCCACCCCGGCGACCGCGAGCACGGCCAGCGGCACCAGCGCGCCCTGGACCTGCGCCCCGGTGTGGGTTTCCAGCACGACGCCGCGGACGCCGCGGTCGTGCTGCTCCGCCGACCAGACCAGGCGCGAAGCACCCCACAGCGCCGCCGCCCCGAGCAGGAGCAGCACCGCGAGTGTCCACAGTGGACGCTTACTGGGCGTTGGCTGCGTCATCGGCCGGGTCCAGCGCCCTGGCGGGGGCCATGGTCTGCGCGGCGGCGACCGCGGAGAGCACGGTGCGCGCCTTGTTCAGCGACTCGTTGTCCTCGTAGTCGGCCACCGAGTCGGCCACGACACCGCCGCCTGCCTGCACGTACGCCACGTTGTCGCGCACCAGCGCGGTGCGGATCGCGATCGCCGTGTCGGCGTCCCCGGCGAAGTCGAGGTAGCCGACGACGCCGCCGTAGAGCCCGCGGCGGACCGGCTCCAGCTCCTCGATCAGCTCCATCGCGCGCACCTTCGGCGCGCCGGAGAGCGTGCCCGCGGGGAAGCAGGCCGTCACGGCGTCGAAGGCCGTGCGGTCGTCCCGCAGCTCGCCGGTGACGGTGGACACGATGTGCATCACGTGGCTGTAGCGCTCGATGGTGAAGAAGTCGACCACGCGGACCGTGCCGGGCTTGCACACCTTGCCGAGGTCGTTGCGGCCCAGGTCGACGAGCATCAGGTGCTCGGCGCGTTCCTTCTCGTCGGCCAGCAGGTCCTTCGCCAGCTGCGCGTCCTCCTCGGGGTCCACCCCGCGCCAGCGCGTGCCGGCGATGGGGTGCGTGGTCGCGCGGCCGTCGCGGACGGTGACGAGGGATTCCGGGCTGGAGCCGACGATGTCGAAGCCCTCCAGCCGCAGGAGGTACATGTACGGGCTGGGGTTGGACGTGCGGAGCACGCGGTAGATGTCGAGCGCGTCGGCCTGTGTGGGGATCTCAAACCGTTGCGAGGGCACGACTTGAAACGCTTCCCCGGCCTTGATCGCCTCGACCGCCGCCTCGACCGCCGCGTGGTAGTCCTCCTTGGTGCGGTGCCGCCGGAACTCCGGCGCGGGCCGCGAGAAGACGGCGGTCGTGGAGGGAGCGGGTTCGCGCAGCTGCTCGGTCATCTCCTGCAGGCGGCGCACGGCGTCGTCGTAGGCCGCGTCCACGCGCTCGGGCGAGTTGTCCCAGTTCACGGCGTTCGCGATGAGCGTGACCGTGCCCTCGTGGTGGTCGAACGCCGCCAGGTCCGTGGCCAGGAGCATGGTCAGCTCGGGGATGTCGAGGTCCTTCTCGGCCAGCTCGGGCAGCTTCTCCAGCCAGCGGACGGCGTCGTAGCCGATGTAGCCGACCATGCCGCCGGTGAGCGGGGGCATGCCGGGCAGTGGTTCGGTGTGCAGTGCGGCGACGGTTTCCCGCAGCACCTGCAGCGGGTTGCCCTCCGTGGGCAGGCCGACGGGCGGGGTGCCCACCCACACGGCCTCGCCGTCGCGCACGGTGAGCGCGGCCGGGCTGCGCACGCCGATGAACGACCACCGCGACCAGGACTCCCCGTTCTCCGCCGACTCGAACAGGAACGTCCCGGGGCGGTCCGCGGCGAGCTTGCGGTACACGCCGACGGGGGTCTCCCCGTCGGCGAGCAGCCGCCGGACGACCGGGATGACCCGGCGGTCCTGGGCGAGCGCGCGGAACTCGTCCCGGGCGGGGCTCACGGCACCGAGCCCGCCGGATGCGGAATTCGCGGAGTGGACAGCGACCATGCGGAAAGCCTAGCCACGGGAAGCGCGCCCTCGGCAGGCAGGCAAGCGGGGGCGCGACGCGGCGGGCGACGCCGGCGAGAGCACCGGCGCCGCCCGCCGGACCGGTCAGTGCCGGTGCGCGGTGCGGCGACGGCGGATCAGGTACCCGCCGCCGGCCAACCCGGCCACGGCCGCGGCCAACCCGGCCGACAGCAGCGGCACGACCTCCGTCAGCACCTCGTTGGAGGTGTCGTTGCCGGTGTCCGGGTCGAGCTCGTTGCCGTGCACGACGGCGGTGTTGTAGACCATCTGCACCGAGCCGTCGACCGTGCCGGTGACGGTGATCGCCGTGTCCGCGCCGGCGGCGAGTGCGCCACCGAGACAGGTGAGGACGCGGTCGGCGTCGTTGACCGAGCAACCCGCGCTGGCGACCCAGGGTCCGGTGACCCCGTCAGGCAGCCGGTCGGTCACCGTCCACCCGGAGGACTCCGTCGTGCTGTTGTTGTGCACGTTGAGGGTGTAGGTCAGCCGGTCGCCCGGGGCCGCCTGGCTCTTGTCGACCGCCTTGGTGATCGCCAGGTCCACCTGCGGCGCCGGCGCGCAGGTCCGGACGGTGACCGGGTCGGTCGCCGTCTGGCCGAACGACGAAGTCGCCGTGGCCGGGTACGTGCCCACCGGGGTGTTCGCCGGGATGTAGACGGGCAGGAAGATCCCCGCGACGGCGCCGACCGGCATGTCGATGGACGTGGTCGGCGTGCACGTGGCGGTCTGCCGGTCGGTCTGCGGCGAGAACGTGCACTTCCACAGGCCGTCGTCGAAGCTCGAGGTGAAGGCACCCGGAACGTTCTCCACCCCGGCGGGCAAGGTGATCGTCACGGTGTCACCCGGATCGACGACGCAGTTGCTCGTCCCCGCGGAGACCTGGAACGCCAGGAGCGCGTAGTCGCCCGCGTACACCGTCGGGCCGGCGGCGGGCGCGAGCACGCAGGACCCGGCCGCCCGCACGGCCGGACCGTCCTGGCGGGTCAGCGTCGCGGTACCGCCACCGCCGTTCGCGGCCGCGCTCCGCAGGACCTCGTTCAGGTCCACCCTCGTCGCCTGGGCGTTGTCGGGACAGATCTTGACGGTGACCGTGTTGGTCACGGTCTGGCCAAAGGAGGAGGTCGCCGTCGTGTCGTACGTTCCGGCGGCGGTGCTCGCCGGAACGAGTACCGGCAGGAAGACCCCGGCGAGCTGGCCCGGCGCCATGTGGAGGGCGACGCTCGGCGTGCACGTGGCCGTCTGCCGCTCGTTCTGGGGCGAGAACGTGCAGTTCCACAGACCGTCGTCGAAGTTGGAGGTGTAAGCGCCGCCGACGGTCTGCACCCCGGCGGGCAGGGTGATGTTCACGGTGTCCCCGGGGGCGACGTCGCAGTCACTGGTCCCGGCGCCGACGGCGAACGTCAGCAGGGTGTAGTCCCCCGCGTACACGCTCGGCGCCGCACCGGGGGACAGCACGCACGAGCCGGTGGCCGCCGTCGCAGTCTGGGCGGCGCCCAGCGCGAACCCGGCTGTCACCCCGCCCGCGAGCAGGGCCGTCACGGCCAGTCCCGCCCACCGTTTCAGGTATTTCCGCACAGATGGCATGACCTGAGTTCCCTTCTGGTCGCGGTGGCGCGGAGGTTCACCGGCCCGCGCACCACGCGCAGGGAGGCACTTCGGGAGGCAGCACCACCTGGCGGGAGGACCAGTGCGGGCCGCCGGGCGTCACGCGGCACCGGTATTTCCCCCGCTGGGCTACCGCGCCCGGGCGCCGGATGACCCGGGCGGACCCGTGGGCACAATTCATCCCACGTCGAATTCCCCTGTGCCGCAGGGCATGATGGAGCGGTGAGCACGGCAGAGCAACCGAACACCGGCAAGCGCCGCGGGCGGCGGCCCGGCGGGCAGGACACCCGCGCGGCGCTGCTCGAGGCCGCGCGGGCGGTGTTCTCCGAGAGCGGCTACGAGGGCGCCACCGTCCGGGCGATCGCGGCGCGGGCCGGGGTCGACGCGGCCATGGTCAACCACTGGTTCGGCGGCAAGGACGCCTTGTTCGCCCAGGCCGTGCTCCAGTTCCCGTTCGACCCCCAGGTGGTCGTCTCGACCCTCGTCGAGGGGGACCTCGACACGCTCGGCGAACGGATCGTCCGGCGGTTCGTCTCCGTGTGGGACTCCTCCGCCGGCGGCGTCTTCCCCGCGCTCGTCCGCAGCCTCGCCGGCCACGACCAGGCCACGATCGGGCTGCGCGACTTCCTCATCGAGAACGTCCTCAGCCGGATCGTCGCCCGGATCGAGGCGGACCACCCCCAGTTGCGCGCCACGCTGTGCGCCTCCCAGCTGATCGGCATCGGCATGGTGCGCTACGTCGCCGGGTTCGAACCGCTCGCCTCGGCCGACGTGGAAACGGTGGTGGCCGCCGTCGCCCCGACCCTGCAGCGTTACCTCACCGGCGACCTCGGTTCCACACGTTCGAATTGACTCACGCGCTCACCTTCTCCGGCATCAGCCCCAGCCGCTGCATGGCGCGCTCCACGTCCCGCACGTGCTCGTTCGCGATGCGCTCCGCCGCCCGGACGGCGAGCTGCGCTGAATCCAGGAACTGCCGCAGATCCGCACCGTCCGTTGTGGACAGCTCACCCGGGTTGTCCATGTCCGCGCGGAGAACCTCCTCCACCGCGGCCTCGACCAGCACGAGGTCGTTCATCGCGTCGTCCAGCTTGCTCACCAACTGCCGCGCCCTGCCGCGCATTTGCCCGTAATAGCACTGCGTATCGCTCATGACCGCACCTTTCCGGAAACGGGGAGATCGTTTTTGGTCCCCCATACATTCCCCGGAGAGGGGCGGGCTTGGCAACGAATCAGACAACGAGATCGGAAGTTCACCCGGAAGATCGAGGCGAACGTCTTTCCGCGGTCAACCGCGGTCGTCGGCCAGGAGCAACCGTTCGTCGGTGTCGAAGCAGGTGCGGGTGTTCGTGTGGCACGCGGGACCGGTCTGGTCCACGCGGACGAGCACCGTGTCACCGTCGCAGTCGAGGCGCACCTCGCGCACGTGCTGCACGTGCCCCGAGGTCTCCCCCTTGACCCACAACTCCTGACGGCTGCGCGAGTAGTACGTCCCGCGGCGGGTGGTCAGCGTTTTCTCCAGCGCCTCGTCGTTCATCCAGGCGACCATCAGCACGTCGGAGGTCGCGTGGTCCACGACGACGGCGCACACCAGGCCGTCCGCGTTGCGCTTGAGCCGGGCGGACAGTGCGGGATCGAGGCTCACGCGGCATCTCCGAGCAGGTGGCGGCGCACGGGGGCGGAGTTCAGCAGGACCCACGCGTAGACGTACCCGGCCGCGAGCAGGCCGGAGAACACCTTGAACCACAGCACCGCGCTCGCGAGCAGCAGGAAAGCGTGCAGCAGCGCCAGCAGCGCGGTGACGGCGAACCCGAAGAACCGCGCGGAGGGCATGCGCAGCACCAGCCCGCCCGCGACGAGCCCGCCGAGCACCACGCTCGCGACCGGCAGCAGCAGCGTGCGCGGCGAGGCTTCGGACGTGGTCACGATGACGATGCCCAGCACCAGGTACGCCAGGCCCAGCCCGAGCAGCAGCCCGACCGTCACCTTCACTTCGAGGCGCTTCACCGGACCTCGACTCCCCCGGCGCGCAGGGATTCCTTGACGTCGCCGATCTTCAACTGTCCGAAGTGGAACACGCTGGCCGCGAGCACGGCGTCGGCCCCGGCGCGCACCGCGGGCAGGAAGTGCTCGACCGCGCCCGCGCCACCGCTCGCGATGACGGGCACGCGGACCACCTTCCGCGTCCGCTCGATCAGCTCCAGGTCGAACCCGTCCTTGGTGCCGTCGGCGTCCATCGAGTTGAGCAGGATCTCGCCGACGCCCAGCTCCTCGCCGCGCGCGGCCCACTCGACCGCGTCGATGCCGGTGCCGCGACGGCCGCCGTGCGTGGTCACCTCGAAACCGGACGGCGTCGGCTCACCGCCTTCGGGCACGCGGCGCGCATCCACGGACAGCACGACGCACTGCGCGCCGAACCGGTGCGACGCCTCACGCAGGAACTCCGGCCGCGCGATGGCCGCCGTGTTGATGCTCACCTTGTCCGCGCCCGCGCGCAGCAGGCGGTCGACGTCCTCGCACGTGCGCACGCCACCGCCGACGGTGAGCGGGATGAACACCTGCTCGGCGGTGCGGCGCACGACGTCGAACGTGGTCTCCCGGTTGCCCGAGGAGGCGGTGACGTCGAGGAAGGTGAGCTCGTCGGCGCCCTCGGCGTCGTACCGGGCGGCCAGCTCCACCGGGTCACCCGCGTCGCGCAGGTCGGCGAAGTTCACGCCCTTCACGACCCGGCCTGCGTCGACGTCCAGGCAGGGGATCACCCTCACGGCTACGGACATATCTCCAGCTTAAGGGGTTCCCCACGGGAGGCTGCCCGCTCGGTCGGCGAACCGTCCCGTCGGCCCGTCCGGTGTACTCCTCGACGGGACCGACCTTCCCGAGGACACCGGTCCTCCAGGCCGCGGAGCGCCGGATCGCCGAACGTGGCCGCGGACAGCGGGTTCCAGTGCAGCAACTCCCAGGTGGCGTCGTAGCGCCGCAGACCCCGAACCCTGCGCACCGGTGCCTGTCGCCGGGCGGTTCCGAGGGCGCGCCGTAGGCTTGCCGGGATGTGGTGGGGATTGCTGTGCGCGGTGCTGGCGGCGGTGGCGTACGGGGTGGCTTCGGTGCTGCAGGCGGTCGCGGCCCGGTCGGTCGCGGTCGGCGAGGGCGGGGTGGATCCGCGGCTGCTGGTGCGGGTGTTCCGGCAGTGGCGTTACGTCGTGGGCACCGCGCTGGACGTGGTCGGGTTCCTCGCGCAGCTGGTCGCGTTGCGGGTGCTGCCCCTGTTCGTCGTGCAGGCCGCGCTCGCGGCGAGCCTGGCGGTGACGGCCGTCGCGGCGATCGCGATCGGCGCCCGGCTGCACGCGCGGGAGTGGGCGGCCGTCGTGGCGGTGTGCGCGGGGCTGGCGCTGCTGGGCGCGTCGGCGCAGAGCGAGGGGTCCGCTCCCGTCGGGCTGGGGTTCCACGTGGCGTTGCTCGTGGCGACGGCCGTGCTGGGCCTGCTCGGGTTCGCGGCGGGACGCGTGCCGTGGACACTCGGGCTGGTCGCCGGGCTGCAGTTCGCCCTCGTCGCGCTGGCCGGGCGGACCATCTCGACGAACAGCGTGGGCGCGTTCTTCGCCGACCCGGCGCTGTACGCGGTGGGCGTGGCGGGCGCGCTGGGGATGCTGTTCTACGCCTCGGCGCTGCAACGGGGCAGCGTGACGACGGCGACGGCACTGATGGTCGTCGGGGAGACGGTGCTGCCGTCGCTCATCGGCGTGCTCGCGCTGGGCGACACGACGCGGCCGGGGTTCGGCTGGCTCGCGGTCGCCGGGTTCGCGGCCGCGGTCGCCGCGGCGCTCGCACTGGCCCGGTTCGGCGAAGTCGGTCCATAGTGGCGGGTATGGCTTCCGGGATCGAGCGGCTGATGGCCGAGAAGTACGTGCTGGTGACGACCTACCGCAAGGACGGCACACCCGTCGCGACGCCGGTGTGGGCCGCGCCCTACCACGGCGAGCTGGCGGTGTGGACCGAGCGGAAGTCCGGCAAGGTCAAGCGCATCCGGCGCGACGGCACGGTCCGCGTGCAGGCGTGCGACCTGCGTGGACGGCGGACGCACGGGCCGGAGTTCACCGGGCACGCCCGCGTGCTGGACGAGGCCGGCACCGAGCACGTGCGGCACGCCATCGCGCGGAAGTACGGCGTCGTGGGCCGGGTGTCGATGTTCTTCAGCCGCCTGCGCGGCCCGAAGGACCGCGTCGTCGGCGTCGCGATCCGCCTCGCGGAGGCCTGACCGGTCCCCGCGCCTCAGCGGACGGCGGCCAGCGCCTCGGGCAGGGTGAACGCGCCCGCGTACAGCGCCTTGCCGACGATCGCGCCCTCGACGCCGTCGCCGGACAGCCGGGCCAGCGCCCGCAGGTCGTCCAAACTGGACACTCCGCCGGAGGCGATGACGGGGGCGTCGGTGCGGGCGGCGACCTCGCTCAGCAGCTCCAGGTTCGGGCCCTTGAGCGTGCCGTCCTTGCTCACGTCCGTGACCACGTAACGGGCGGCGCCGTCGCGGTCGAGGCGCTCCAGCACCTCCCACAGGTCACCGCCGTCCTGCGTCCAGCCGCGCGCGGCGAGCCGGTGGCCCGCCTCGGTGATGCGCACGTCCAGCCCGATCGCGACGCGGTCGCCGTACTCGGCGACGGCCTTCGCGGTCCACTCCGGGTCCTCCAGCGCGGCGGTGCCGAGGTTGACGCGGCGGGCACCGGTGGCCAGCGCCGCCTTCAGCGACTCGTCGTCGCGGATGCCGCCGGACAGCTCGACCTGCACGTCCAGCCGCGCGACGACGTCCGCCAGCAGCTCCCGGTTCGAGCCCTTGCCGAACGCGGCGTCGAGGTCCACGAGGTGGATCCACTCCGCCCCGTCGCGCTGCCACGCGAGGGCCGCCTCCAGCGGGTCCCCGTAGGAGGTCTCGGTGCCGGCTTCGCCCTGGACGAGCCGGACGGCCTGGCCATCGGCCACGTCAACGGCGGGAAGGAGCGTGAAAGTCACGCCGCCACGATAGCTGACCTGCTCAAAGGCGCCGTCAAAGGCTCCGGAGCCAGTTCTCCAGCAGGTGCGCGCCCGCGTCACCGGACTTCTCCGGGTGGAACTGGGTGGCCCACAGCGGGCCGTTCTCCGCGGCCGCGACGAAGTTCTCGCCGTGGTGCGACCACGTCACCTTCGGCTGCTGCCCGGGCAGGCCGGAGTCCAGCTCCCACTTCCGCGCCGCGTAGGAGTGCACGAAGTAGAACCGCGTGTCCGGGTCGAGGCCCGCGAACAGCTGCGAGTCCTCCGGCGCGCGGACGGTGTTCCAGCCCATGTGCGGGACGATCTCGGCGTGCAGGCGCTCGACCGTGCCCGGCCACTCACCCGCGCCCTGCGACTCGACGCCGTGCTCGACCCCGCGCTCGAACAGGATCTGCATGCCCACGCAGATGCCGAGCACAGGCCGCCCGCCGGCCAGCCGGGTACCGATGATCTTGTCCCCGCCCACCGAGAGCAGCCCCGCCATGCAGGCGGCGAAGGCACCGACGCCGGGCACGACCAGCCCGTCGGCTTCGAGCGCCGCCTTCGGGTCGGCGGTCACCTCGACGTCGGCGCCGACCCGGCGGACGGCGCGTTCGGCGGAACGGAGGTTCCCGGAACCGTAATCCAGGATCACGACGCGACTCACGCGTCCAGTCTAGGGGGCGCTCACAGGTGCCCGTAGAACTCGCGAATCGTGTGGGTGAGCGAAGGCACATCGAGCCCGTGTGCCACGTCGTGGTCCTCCGGGGTGCCGTAGACGCGGACTTCGGCGTCGCGCCGGACGCCGAGGCAGCGCAACCGGTGCGGCACGTCGGCGAGTGCTTCGGTCACGAGGTGCGCGGAGGTGCCCGCGAGGTAGGGCTCCACGAGGACGACGTCGGCGGCGGAACCGATCGCGGCACGCAGTGTCGTGGCGTCGAAGGGCCGGACGGTGTGCGTGTACAGCACGGTCACGTCGAGCCCCTCCGTCGCCGCGAGCACGCGGTCGAGCATCGGGCCCACCGCCAGCACCACGCCCGAACGGCCCCGCCGCAGCGCCTGGAATCCGCTGCCCAGGTGCGGGCGGGCGTTCGTCTGACCGCTGAGCCGCAAGTAGACGCTGTCGTCGCCGGGCAGGGACTCCAGCAGCAACCGCCGGGCTTCCTCGGCGTGGCCCGGCACGTGCACGGTCCAGCCCGGGATGCTGTCGAGCAGCGCGACGTCCCCCGGCGACTGGTGCGTGCGCCCGGCCGTGGACATGTCGTAGGACCCGCCCCACGAGACCAGCACCGCGCCGACGCCCTGGTGGGTCAGGTCGAGCTTGACCTGTTCGTACGGGCGCTCGACGAGGAACGGCGGGAAGGTGTGCGCGACGGGCCGCATCCCGGCCAGCGCGAGGCCGCCCGCGACGCCGATGAGCGCCTGTTCGCGGATGCCGACGTTGATCACGCGGTCGGGGTGGCGCCGGGCCGCCCCGGCGACCTGCGCGACGGAGATCTCGGCGAGGACGAGTGCCACACGGGGATCGACGTCGAGCACTTCCTCCATTGTGGACAGAAAGGTTTCCCGCACGGGTCAGCTCTCCTTCGGTTCGACGACGGCCACCACGCACAGCGGCTGCCCTGGGTGGGGTTCGGTGAAAGCGGCGTACAGGGCGTCGCGGTCGTGCCCGTCGACGGTGCGCGTCGCCCAGCCCTCGACGGCGAAACGCCGGTCGATGCCGCCGGGCCAGCCGTACGTGGCGGAGGAGTTGTCGATCACGACGGTGGTGAGCGCGTCGAGCCCGAAGCGGGCGGCGAGCACGATCGCCTCGCCGTTGGAGCCCTCGTCGAGTTCGGCGTCCCCCACGAGCACGACGACCTTCGAGCCGGTGAACCCCTGCGCCCGCAGGCCCAGCGCGGTGCCCACGGCGAGGGGCAGGCCGTGGCCCAGCGAGCCGCTGGAGATCTCGACGCCGGGGACCCGCGTCCGGTCCGGGTGCATGCCCAGGCGCGAGCGGACCGAGGCCCAGTCGTCCAGCTCCGTCGGGTCCAGGAAGCCCTTGGCTGCGAGCACCGCGTAGTAGGCCATCGGCCCGTGCCCCTTCGACAGCAGGAAGCGGTCGCGGCGGGGGTCGCGGACCGTGCCGGGCGAGATGTTCAGCACGCGGTCGTAGAGCACGGCGATGACGTCCAAAGTGGACGTCGCGGCGGCGAGGTGCTTCTCGTCGCCCGTCATGCGGGTGAGCAGTGCGGTGGGGTCCGGCGTGGTGGTCGTCATGCCGCCACCGTGCAACCTCGACTTAGGTTGAGGTCAAGGCTAGGCTGGCACCGTGACCAAGCTTGCCGACCACCTCAGCATCGGGCAGGTCGCCGAACGCAGCGGCGTACCGCACACGGCGTTGCGGTTCTACGAGGACCGCGGGCTGATCTCGTCCGAGCGGTCCGCGGGCAACCAGCGCCGGTACCCGAGGTCGGTGCTGCGGCGGATCGCGTTCATCCGGGCGGCGCAGCGGGTGGGGCTCAGCCTGGAGGAGATCAGCGCCGCGCTCGCCACGCTGCCGAAGGACCACGCGCCGACGAAGGCGGACTGGGCGAGGTTGTCCCGGAACTGGCAGGAGGAGCTCGACGCGCGGATCGACGCGTTGCAGCGCCTGCGGGACAGGCTGACCGGTTGCGTGGGCTGCGGCTGCCTTTCGCTGCGCGTGTGCGGGCTGTACAACCAGGACGACCAGATGTCCCGCTTCGGCCCTGGCGCGCGGCGGCTCAAGCCCGCCGTCGAGGGCGGGGCGTAGTGCCTACAGCTTGATCACGATCTTCCCGTGCACGTGCCCGCCGCCGCCGACGAGCGCGGTCGCCGCGGTGAGGTGCTTGCCGCGGAGCCGCTCGGCGAGCCCGGGACCACGACATAATCGGGGATCGCCCGCCGATCGCGGCGCCGTGGAACCGCTTGCCGGTGCGGAGTCCTGTCCGGTAAGGCGTCATGACGGCTCAGGCGCTCCGCCGCGGCCGCCCCAGCAACCGGCGGCCGACCTCCAGCAGGTGCCCGCGCAACGTGTCGTCGTCCATCTCCGCGAACTGCGGCGCACCGCCGGTGAGCGCGATGCCCACGATCGCGGCGTGTGCGGCGATCACGCGGCTCTCGTCCTCCTCCGGCCCGGCGAACAGCTCCATCATGCGGATGCTGAGCACCTCGGACCACGAGTTCGCGAGCGCGCGCGTGACACCGGGATCGCGTGCGAACAACGCGATCAGTGCCCGGTGCCGCACCACGACGTCGACGAACCCGGACAGCAGGTGGTCCACCCGCGCGCCACGCCGCCGCAGCCGCGACGCCTCTTCGAGGACGACCTCCAGCTCGCGCAGCCCCGGTTCGGCGACCGCGCCGGCGATCTCGTCCTTCGTCTTGAAGTGGTAGTAGACCGCCGCCTTCGTCACGCCCAGCGCGTCGGCGATCATCTGCAGCGACGTCGCTTCCACGCCGTGCTCGGTGAACAGGCGTAATGCGGTGGCGAGCAGGCGGGTCCTCGTGTCCTCCTGACCGCCCGCGGTCGCGGGGGCCGTCCCGGCTGTCATCGCACCCTCCCAGTGAACAGGCCGAGGGTACGTGCCCTCCCCGCCTCCGGCAACCACACAGCTGCTAGCCGTGCGGCTAGTCACACCCCTAGCCGATCGGCTTGGACGACCACTTGCCGATCGGCTAGCGTGAATCCTCACCCGATGGACTGAAAACGGAGGCGTGCTCGTGGCCACCCTGCTGTACCGACTCGCCCGCTTCTCCTTCCGCCGGCGCTGGCTCGTGGCCACCGTGTGGGCCGTGCTGCTGGCCTGCCTCGGACTGGGCGCGCTGACCCTGTCCGGCCAGCTCACGAACTCCGTGACGATCCCGGGGACCGAATCGCAGCGGGCGATCGACCACCTCAAGGAACGCTTCCCGCAGGCCGGCGTCGGCGGCGCGACGGCACGTGTCGCGGTCGAGGCACCCGCCGGGCAGAAGCTCACCGATCCGGTGAACCAGGCGACCGTCGAAAGGCTCGTCGAGCGCCTCAAAACGGCGCCGAAGGCACGGGCCGTGACCGATCCGTTCCAGTCGAAGATGGTCTCGCCGGACGGCCGGGTGGCGCTCGTGCAGATCAGCTACGGCGTGCAGGCGTACGAGCTGACCGAGGGCGACCGCGAGGCGGTGATGGCGCCGGCCGGGCCCGCCCGCCAGGCCGGGCTGACCGTCGAGTTCGGCGGTGACGCGATCGAGGGCATGCCGGAAACCGGGGCCACGGAAGGGCTCGGCGTCGTCGTCGCGGCGATCGTGCTGACCGTGACGTTCGGCTCCCTGCTCGCCGCCGGGCTGCCGCTGCTCACGGCGCTGATCGGCGTCGGCGTCGGCATGACGGGGATCCTGACCGTCTCCGGGTTCACCGAGCTGAACTCCAACACCCCGATCCTGGCGCTGATGCTCGGCCTCGCCGTCGGGATCGACTACGCGTTGTTCATCGTTTCGCGCTACCGCCACGAGCTGAGCGAGGGACACGATCCCGAACAGGCGGCGGCACGCAGCGTCGGCACCGCCGGTTCCGCCGTGGTGTTCGCCGGGCTGACGGTGATCATCGCGCTGGTGGGGCTCACCGTCGTCGGCATCCCGTTCCTCGGCCAGATGGGCGTCGCGGCCGCGGCGACCGTCGCCGTCGCCGTGCTGATCGCGCTGACGTTGCTGCCCGCCGTGCTCGGCTTCGCGGGGCGCAAGGTGCTCGGCAAGCGCGCCCGCAAGCAGCGGACCCGCGCGACGCACGGCGAGCGCTGGGCGCGGTTCGTGTCGCGGCACCGCGTGCCGGTGCTGATCGCCGCCGTCGCCGGGCTGCTCGTGGTCGCGGTGCCGGCGCTGAGCATGCAGCTCGGGCTGCCCAACGACGCGACCGCGGCGCCGGATTCCACGCAGCGCAAGGCTTACGACATCGTGTCCTCGGGCTTCGGGCCGGGCGTGAACGGCCCGCTGATCGTGGTGATCTCCGATGCCACGGACGCCAACACCACGGCGGCCGTCGAGCGCGTCTCGCGGCTCGGGGACGTCGCCGCCGTGACGCCGCCGCAGTTCAACCCGCAGCACGACACGGCGATGTTCACGGTGATCCCGAAGAGCGGGCCGAGCAGTGAGCAGACCGAACGGCTCGTCAGCGACATCCGGGCGCAGGCGGACGGCACGGAACTGGCGGTCACGGGTCAGACGGCGCTGCAGATCGACGTGTCGGAGAAGCTGGCGGACGCGATGCTGCCGTACCTGGCGTTGATCGTGGGGCTCGCGTTCCTGCTGCTGATGCTGGTGTTCCGGTCGCTGGTGGTGCCGCTGAAGGCGACGCTCGGTTTCCTCGGCTCGGTGGTGGCGACGTTCGGCGCGGTCGTCGCGGTGTTCCAGTGGGGCTGGCTGAACGACCTGCTCGGCGTGAAGTCGACGGCGCCGATCATGAGCATGCTGCCGATCCTGCTGATCGGTGTGCTGTTCGGGCTCGCGATGGACTACCAGGTGTTCCTGGTGACGCGCATGCGCGAGGAGTACGTGCACGGCACCGAGGCGCGGGAGGCCGTGGCGCAGGGCTTCCGGCACGGTTCACGCGTGGTCGTCGCGGCGGCGCTGATCATGATCAGCGTGTTCGCCGGGTTCGTGCTCGCGGACACGACGCTGATCCAGTCGATCGGGTTCGCGCTGGCGTTCGGCGTGCTGGTGGACGCGTTCGTGGTGCGGATGACGATCGTGCCCGCGGTGATGGCGCTGCTCGGCGCGAAGGCCTGGTGGCTGCCCCGCTGGCTCGACCGGGCACTCCCGAACGTCGACGTCGAGGGCGAAGCGCTGACGAAGCGCCTGGACGAGCGCGAACCGGTGGAGGTCTAGGCGGTCAGCCGACGATCCACGCGATGGCGCCGCCGAGGGCGAGCAGCGTCGCGACCAGCAGGAACCCCGCCAGGGCCCGCGAGTTCTTCCACGTGCTGTACACGCCACCCGCGAGGAACCCGGCGAGCGCCAGCAGCAGGACCCCGACGATCTCCTTGCTCACAGCACGCCCTTGGTCGACGGGATGCCGCCCGCGCGCGGGTCCGGCTCCGTCGCGGCACGCAGGGCCCGCGCGAGCGCCTTGTACTGCGCCTCCGCGATGTGGTGCGGGTCGCGGCCGTAGAGCACCCGCACGTGCAACGCGATCTGCGCGTGGAACGCCAGCGAGTCGAACACGTGCCGCGTGAGCACGAACGGGTAGTTCCCGCCGATCGTGAAGGTGTTGAACTCCTCCGGCTCACCGGTGTGCACGCAGTACGGGCGCCCGGAGACGTCGATCGCCGCATGGGCGAGTGTTTCGTCCATCGGGATCCACGCGTCGCCGAAGCGGCGGATGCCCTTCTTGTCCCCGAGCGCCTGGCGGATCGCCTGCCCCAGCACGATCGCGGTGTCCTCGACCGTGTGGTGCGCGTCGATGTGCACGTCACCCGTGGCCTCGACCTTGAGGTCCAGCGAACCGTGCACGCCCAGCGCCGTCAGCATGTGGTCGTAGAACGGCACACCCGTCGAGATCTCCACCTGGCCCGTGCCGTCGAGGTCGAGCACGACCTCGATCGAGGATTCCTTGGTGGTGCGCGAAACCTTGCCGACCCGGGTCACCGGGGGACCTCCTTGCTCGCCGCCAGGAAGGCGTCGTTCTCCTCCGGGGTGCCGATGGTCACCCGCAGGTGCCCCTCGATGCCGACGTCGCGGATCAGCACCCCTTGGTCCACATAGGACTGCCAGCTGGCCTTCGCGTCGGCGAAGCGTCCGAAGAGGACGAAGTTGGCGTCACTGGGCACGGGCGTGAAACCCAGCCCCAGCAAGGCTTCCACCACCCTGTCCCGCTCCGCCGCGAGCTTCGCGACCGACGCGAGCGTGGCGTCGGCGTGCCGCAGCGCCGCCCGCGCGGCCGCCTGCGTCAGCAGCGACAGGTGGTACGGCAGGCGCACCAGCTGCAGCGCGTCCACCACCGCGGGCGCGGCCGCCAGGTACCCCAGCCGCCCGCCGGCGAACGCGAACGCCTTGCTCATCGTGCGCGACACGATCAGCTTCGCGGGGTACGCGTCGAGCAGCGAAACCGCGCTCGGCTGCGACGAAAACTCCGCATACGCCTCGTCCACCACGACGATGCCCGGCGCCGCCTTCAGCACCTCTTCCAGCTCCGCCAACGGGATCGACCCGCCGGTCGGGTTGTTGGGGCTCGTCACGAACACGATGTCCGGCTTGCGTTCGGCGACGATCCGGGCGGCTGCCGCGGTGTCGAGGGTGAAGTCCTCACGGCGTGGCGTCGGCGCCCACTCGGTGCGCGTGCCGGCCGCGATGATCGGGTGCATCGAGTACGACGGCTCGAACCCCAGCGCCGTGCGCCCCGGCCCGCCGAACGCCTGCAGGATCTGCTGCAGCACCTCGTTGGACCCGTTGGCGGCCCACAGGTTCCGCTCCGACAGCAGCACACCTGTGGACACCGACAGGTAGTCCGCCAGGTCCTGCCGCAGCGCGATCGCGTCGCGGTCCGGGTAGCGGTGCAGCCCGGCGGCGACCTCACGCACGGCCGCCGTCACGTCGTCCACCAGCTCCTGCGGCGGCGGGTACGGGTTTTCGTTGGTGTTGAGCCGAACCGGCACGTCCAGCTGCGGGGCACCGTACGGGGAGCGGCCCCGCAGGTCCTCGCGCAGCGGCAGGTCCGCCAGCGTCACGTCGTCCGCGCTCACTTCTCCCCCTCGAACCGGGCCGTCACGGCCTCGCCGTGTGCGGGCAGGTCCTCGGCGTTGGCCAGCGCGACCACCTTGCCGGAGACCTCGCGCAGCGCCTGCTCGCTGTAGTCGATGACGTGGATGCCGCGCAGGAAGCTCTGCACCGACAGCCCCGACGAGTGCCGCGCGAACCCGCCCGTGGGCAGCACGTGGTTGGAGCCCGCGCAGTAGTCGCCCAGCGAAACCGGCGCGTACGGGCCCACGAACACGGCGCCCGCGTTGCGCACCCGCGCGGCGACCTCGCGCGCGTTCGCCGTCTGGATCTCCAGGTGCTCGGCCGCGTACGCGTCCACCACGCGCAGCCCGTCGTCCACAGTGGACACCAGCACGGTGCCGGACTGCTTGCCCTGCAACGCGGTCGTCACGCGCTCGCTGTGCTTGGTGGCCTTGACGCGGGCCGCCAGCTCCACGTCGACGGCGTCCGCCAGCTCCGGCGAGGTGGTGACGAGGACGCTCGCGGCGAGGGTGTCGTGCTCGGCCTGGCTGATCAGGTCCGCGGCGACGTGCCCGGCGTCGGCGGTCTCGTCGGCGAGGATCGCGATCTCGGTCGGGCCCGCCTCGGAGTCGATACCGATCAACCCGCGCAGCATGCGCTTGGCCGCGGTCAGGTAGATGTTGCCCGGCCCCGTGACCAGGTCCACCGGCACCAGCTCGCCGCCGTCGGTGTCCGTACCGCCGTACGCCAGCAGCGCGACCGCCTGCGCACCGCCGACCGCCCACACCTCGTCCACGCCGAGCAGCGCGGCGGCCGCGAGCGTCGTCGGGTGCGGGCTGCCGCCGAACTCCGCCTGCGGCGGCGTGCACAGCACGAGCGAGCCGACGCCCGCCTCCTGCGCCGGGACGACGTTCATCACCACGCTCGACGGGTACACCGCCAGCCCGCCCGGCGCGTACAGCCCGACGCGCTCGACCGGCACCCACCGCTCGGTGACGGTGCCGCCCTCGGTCACCTGCGTCGTGACGTCCTCGCGGCGCTGGTCAGCGTGCACCTTGCGGGCCCGCGCGATGGACTCCTCGAGCGCGGCGCGGACCTCCGGGGCCAGCTCTTCGAGCGCCTTGGCCAGCGCCTCCGCGGGCACGCGCACGGTCGACGGACGCACGCGGTCGAACTTCTCCGTGTACTCCAGCACGGCTTCGACACCGCGGTCACGCACCGCCTCGACCACCGGCCGCACCTGATGCAGCGCGGCATCCACGTCGATCTCGGCGCGAGGCAGCGTGGCACGCAGCTCGGCGGCGGACGGGACCTTTCCACGCAGGTCGGTGCGGTTCAGCATGGGTCTAGGGTACGGAGGGGGAAGCCGTACACGACCAGGGAGGTAGCCGTGCTCCGGATCGGGCTGAGTCAGGTCACGTCGAGTGAGGACCCGGCGGAGAACCTGGAGCTCATCCGCCGTGAAACCGCCCGCGCCGCCGCCGAGGGCGCGCGCGTGGTCGTCTTCCCCGAGGCCGCGATGGTGCGGTTCGGCGTGCCGCTCGGGCCGCTGGCCGAACCGCTCGACGGGCCGTGGGCGAAGTCGGTGGCCGCGATCGCGAACGAGCACGACGTGCTGCTGGTCGCGGGCATGTTCACACCCAGCGACGACGGGCGCGTCCGCAACACCCTGCTCATCACCGGGCTCGGGCAGCACCTGGGCTACGACAAGATCCACCTCTACGACGCGTTCGGCTTCCGCGAGTCCGACACCGTCGCACCGGGCACCGAGGCCGTCACGACCACGGTCGACGGCGTCACGCTGGGGTTCGCCACCTGCTACGACATCCGCTTCCCCGAGCTGTTCCGCCGGCTGGCGGACCAGGGCGCGTCCGCGATCGTCGTGCCGACGTCGTGGGGCGCGGGCGAGGGCAAGGTCGAGCAGTGGGACGTGCTGGTGCGCGCCCGCGCGCTCGACACCGGCTGCTGGGTGCTGGGCTGCGGTCAGGCCGACCCGGCCGCGACGGGCACCCAGGTCAACCCGAAGGCCCCGACGGGCATCGGCCACTCCACCGCGTCCGACGGCTTCGGCCACGTGCACGCCAGGGCGGGCGCCGGGCCGGAGCTGCTCGTCGTCGACGTGGACCCGGCGGTCACGGAGAAGGCACGCGCTGCGACGGGTGCGCTCGCGAACCGGCGCCTGGGCTGACTCCCGCCGTCCGCGGCGGCGCCACCAGATGGCTGCTGCGGTGCGACAGGATCGCGATCCCGGCGACGATGACGCCCGCCGCGAGCACCTCGCCCGCCAGCACCCCCGCACCCGTCGCCGCGGACTCGCCCAGCCAGCCGATCCCGATCGCGACCCCGATCAGCGGGTCGCTCGTCGTGATCACCGCGAGCGCCGGCGCGATCATCCGCCCCTGCTGGAACGTGTTCTGCGACAACAGGAACCCGATCGGCCCGATGACGCAGACGACGTACAGCGCCCAGTGCGTGAACGGCACCCCCGCACCCTCACGCAGCTGCCCCGCCACGACCTTCAGCAACCCCGCGGTCACGCCGTAGCAAACCCCCGTCGCCAGCGCGAGCCCCAGCACCCGGCCCGGTCCGCGCAGCACCGTCGACAGCCCGATCCCGCCCAGCGCGACCAGCGTCAGCACGACGGCCAGCGGCCCGGCGTTGGCGACCATCTCGGTCGACCCGCCCGTTGGCCGGGCCAGCGCGAGGAACGCCGACAGCCCCGCCACGCACACCAGCGTCCCGAACACCACCACCGGATCCGGCCTGCGCCGGTCGAGCCACGCGGCGAACCCGCTCGCGAACGGCAGCGCGGTCACCAGCAGCGGCTGCACCAGCAGCAACGGCCCGAAGCCGAGCGCCAGCACCTGCAGCAGCAGCCCCCCGATGGTCGCGGCGATGCCGACGAGCCACAGCGGCCGGTGCACGAGGTCGACCAGCAGGCGCGGGTTCAGGGTCGCGCTCGTGCGGACCTGGTGGGAAGCCTTGGCCTGCACCGCGGAGGCGAGTCCCATCAGCGCGGCCCCCGCCACCGCCGAGGGGACCGCGACCAGCAGGTCGGTCCACTGCTCGTCCATCGGCTCACCTCCCTCCTACCGGAACATCACACCACCGGCCGCGGCTTCCCGGATCCGGAAATTTCCCGGAAGCGTTACCCGGACCCAACCCTGATCTCACAGGTTCGCCGGGTACTGTGGGCGGCCTCCCGCACCCCCGCGAGACAAGACAGCGAGTCCGATGCCCCCGCACCTGACCGTCCACCTCCCTGCTTTCGGCGCGCTCCTGCGCCAGGGCGCGAAACACCTGCTCGAGTCCACCGTCGTGCCGCTCGGGCTGTTCTACCTGCTGCTCACGCTCGTCGGCTTCGACGGCGGCCTGATCGCGGCCCTGTCGTGGTCGCTGCTCGCCGTGGTCCGCCGCGTCGTGCGCCGCGAGCCGATCCCGGCGGTACTGCTGCTGACCACCGGCCTGCTGGTGGCGCGCACCGTGCTCGGGCTCGTCACCGGCAGCGTGTTCCTCTACTTCCTGCAGCCGACGCTGCAGAACTTCCTCATCGCGTTCGTGCTGGTCGCGTCGCTGCCGTTCGGCCGCCCGTTCATCGCGAAGCTCGCCGACGACTTCTGCGCGTTCCCCGCCGCGTTCAGCAAGCACCCGCGCATCGAGCAGCTGTTCCGGCGGCTGTCGCTGCTGTGGGCGCTGGTGTTCCTCACCAACGGCGTGACGACGTTGTGGATCCTCGCGCGTGAGAGCGTCGGGAACTTCCTGCTGGTGTCCACGGCGGGCTCGTGGAGCGTCGTCGGCGCGGCGATCGTCGTTTCGCTGCTGTGGTTCCGCCGCGTGCTGCGGGGCGAGGGCATCGCCCTGCGCTGGGGCGCGCCGGTCGCGGCGTAGGCGGCTCACGGGTTCGCGGCTTCGCCGGAGAGATCCGGGAACGAGTGGTGCTCGTGCGTCACGGTCCAGCGTCCCCGCTGTTTGCGCAGGCCGAAGGTCAGCCGCAGCCGCAACGCGGGGTTTTCCGCGAGTTCCTCCGGCGTCCCGCACCGCACGAGCGCCTGGGCGAACGCGACGTCCGCACCGGCGGTCACGTCGAGGGATTCGACGTCGAACAGCGCGCCCTGGGCCTGCCAGGTGAAGAAGGGCGGCCACACCGCCCGGTACGCGTCGATGCCGCGCACCCCTTCGCAGGGCGGCGGCACGTCGAACATCACGATGTCGTCGGCGTGGTCGGCCAGCACGCCCGCCAGGTCGCCCTCGTGGACCGCGACCGCCCACCGCTGGATCAGTGCCCGCACCTGCGTCTCGTCATCTGCCACATCCAGACAGACCGGCACCGGCGGGAAAACTCACCGCCCGGCTACGAGATCCCCTCTTCGATCGCGAGGCGGGTCAGCTCCGGGCGACGGCGGCGGCCCGTCTTGTCGCGGATGCGCTCCAGGTAGGAGCGGACCGTCCGGACGCTGATCGACATGGCCTCCGCGATGTCGCTGTCCCGCTCACCCGCCGCGACCAGCGACAACACCTGCCGCTCGCGGTCGGACAGCAGGCTCTTCACCCCGCGCGTCGAGTTGAGCAGGAACGACGCCAGCGCGGGTGAGACGTACGTGCCGCCCGCCGCGATCTCCCGCACCGCGCGCAGGATGTCGGCGCCGTCGGCGTCCTTCGACAGGTAGCCGCGCGCGCCGGCGGAAATGGCACCGAGCACCTCGTCCTGCCCCGCGTGCGCGGAAACCACGAGCACCTTGTGCCCCATTTCGACGACCTTCTGCACGGCGGCGGCGTCGGTGACCCCGCGCAGTTTGAGATCGAGCACGACGACGGAACCGGCGGGCTCGCGCGCCGCGGCGAAGCGGGGCACCGAATCGGCGACCGCGCCCAGCTCCACGTCGGGTGCCTCAGCCAGGACCCGCGCCACCGCGGACCGGTAGAGCGGATGATCCTCGACCACGCTGACCCTGATCCGCGGCTGCTCGTTCATCCCGCCTCCTCGCTCGTGCCCGCGGATTCTCCCCCACACGGGCGGCTGTGGCTATTTCTACCGACAGAAATCGTGACACAGCCGTTTATTCTGTACCAGGAATCGAAGAGAGGCGTCGAACTTGACCACCGCCGATGCACGGATTCCCGCCCTCACCGGGGCGCACCGCCCCGGCGCGGTCCTGGCTTCCCACGTGCTCCCGGTCCGGCCCGCGCAGGTGGCCTGCTGGCTGCTCGCGCTGGTCTTCTGCGCGCTGGAGCCGTCGGCGGGCCCCGCGCTGCTCGCGGCGCTCGTGGTCGGCACCACCTCGGTCCGCGTCGCCGGGCGGCACCTCGCGGGGTGGGCGCTGACGTGGGTGCGCTTCCGGCTGCTGCGGCACACCGACCGCAGGCTCGGCACCGATCCGCTGCTCGTGCTCGCGCCGGACCTCCGGCTGCGCCAGCACCACGACCGGGCCGGTCACCGGTTCGGCGCCGTCGGCGTCGAGGACGGCTGGAGCGCCGTGCTGCGCCTGGACCCGGGCGTCGAGCCGGACGTGACGGCACTGACGGCGGTGCTGCGCCAGGCGTGCGAGGCCCCCGAGATCCCGCTCTCCGGCGCCCAGCTGCTGGTGCGCACGCACCGCGGGCAGCGGACGTACCTGCTGGCCCTGCGCTTCCGCCCCGCCGACGCCCCGCTCGCGGCGCTGTCCCGCGGTCCCGGTGAGCTCGGCGAGCACCGGGCGCTGACCCGGGCGGCGCTGGACGTGCTCGGCGCGCTCGCCGAACGCGGGTACCCCGCCACGGTGCTCGAAGCGGGCGAGCTAGCCGAGGAACTGCGTATGAGCCTTGGCGCGCAAGGGGAACCGCTGCCCGGCACGGCGGTGGACGAGGGCTGGCGGGCGTGGTCAGGCGCCGGACTGGTCCAGACCTGCTTCTCGCCGAGGGCGGAGCTGGAAAGCGCTTTCCGCGCTTCCGCGCGGGGCGCCGTCTTCACGGTGGCGTCGTACCGGCTGCACCGGACGTCGCAGGGCAGGCTGCACGAAGAAGTCCTGTTCCGCGTCGCGGGCAGCCGCGTCCCCCGCGCGGACGAGCTGGAGGTCCCGGTGGTGCCGCTGTACGGACGGCACGAAGCGGCCGTCCGGCGCACCCTCCCGCTCGCGTTGCCGCACTGACGGCGTTTCCCGACTTCCGTAGGTACCAGGCGAAGTTCTGACCGAAATACTTTTCGACAGGTCTCTTCCCCTTCCCCCTCGGAGGTCTCGATGCGCAAGACCGGCGCCATCCTCGCCGCGGCGGCCCTCATGGCCGGTGCGGGCACTGCGACCGCAGAGGCCGCCACCCCGCTCATCATCGGTGGCACGACCGTGAGTTCGGCGCCGTGGGGCGCGCAGATCTACTGGGACGACGTGAGCAGCTACGGCGGGTTCGAGTGCTCCGGCACGATCATCGCCTCGCAGTGGGTGCTCACCGCGCAGCACTGCCTCAACAGCCCCGGTATGCACGTCAAGGTCGGCAGCGTGACCCTCCAGCAGGGCACCGACGTCGACGTCGACCGGCAGCTGGCGTCCCCGTACGGCGACATCGCGCTGCTGCACCTGACGCGCGCGGTCAGCACGACGTACATGCAGCTCGCGGACAGCGACCCGGCCACGGGCACCACCAACCAGATCTACGGCTGGGGCCGCACGCAGGGCACGAACCCGCCGTCGAGCACCCTCAAGACCGCCAACGTGCGCGTGACCGGCACGAGCAGCGACGCCTACGGCGGCCCGGCGATCGCCAGCCGCGGCGTGACGGGTTCGTCGTGGCACGGCGACTCGGGCGGTCCCGAGGTCTACAACGGCAAGCAGGTCGGCGTCTGCTCGACCGGCAACAACACCGGCTACCAGACCAACGGCACGCAGAACTACGCGAAGGTGACCGCCAGCCGGTCGTGGATCCGGTCGAACGCCGGGGTCTGATCAGGGCTGTGGGAAAGTGACGGGGTGAGCAAGCGCCCGTACGTCCTGGCCTCGGCCGCCATGTCGCTCGACGGTTTTCTCGACGACACCAGCCAGGAGCGGTTGCTGCTCTCCAGTCCGGAGGACTTCGCCCGCGTCGACCAGGTGCGGGCCGGCGTGGACGCGATCCTGGTCGGCGCGAACACCATCCGGACGGACAACCCCCGCTTGCTGTCCCGCTCCGGGCCCAGCCCCGTGAAGGTCACGCTCACGACGAGCGGGAAGCTGGACCCGGCGGCGAAGTTCTTCACGACGGGGGACGTGGCGAAGCTCGTGTACGCCGCGTCTCCCGCCGTGCCGGAACTGAGCGCTTCGCTCGGCGACGCGGCGACGGTGGTGGACGCGGGAGATCCCCTCGACGTGCACCGCGTGCTCGCGGACCTGGCCGAGCGGGGCATCGGGCGGCTGATGGTGGAGGGCGGTAGTGCCGTCCACACGCTGTTCCTGACCGAGGACGTCGTCGACGAGCTGCACCTGGTCGTCGCGCCGTTCTTCGTCGGCCAGCGGGAAGCGCCCCGGTTCGTGGGCGCGGGGCGCTTCCCGCAGGGCAGGCTGATGCTCGTCGAGACGCGGCAGCTGGGGGACGTCGTGCTGCTGCGGTACCTGGCGGGGCGGGATCACCGGAGGTTGCGGGAGGCGGTCGAGCTGGCGGAACGCTGCCCGCCGTCGGCGACGTTCCGGGTGGGTGCGGTGATCACGGACGCGTCGGACAACGTGCTGGCCACGGGTTTTTCGGGCGAGACCGATCCGCACGACCACGCGGAAGAGGTGGCGCTGGCCAAGCTGGGCCGCGACCCCCGCCTCGCGGAGGCGACGATCTACAGCTCGCTGGAGCCGTGCAGTGAAAGGGCGTCCCGGCCGGTCACCTGCACGCAGCACATCCTGGACGCCGGCATCCCGCGCGTGGTGTTCGCGTGGCGGGAGCCGGACGTGTTCGTGCACGCGCAGGGGGCGGAGCTGCTGCGGGCCGCGGGGCGTGAAGTGGTCGAGATCCCGGAGCTGGCACCGCTCGTGCGGCAGGCGAACCGGCACCTGCCGGGCGTGGACTGAGCCGATCGATCAGGAACGAAGAAGCGCCGGGCGGGTTGCGGCACTTAGCTTTGCCCGCATGGCTGACACTCTCTTACGGTCGTTGTCGCTGCGGTTCCAGCGGCGGATGAACGTGCGGACCACCGCGAAGATCCGGCGCAAGGGCGGCCGGATGATGGGGATGGACATGCTGGTCCTGCACACGGTGGGCCGCCGGAGCGGACAGGCGCGCGAGACGCCGGTGACGTGGTTCGCCGATGGTGACGGCTGGCTGCTCGTCGCGTCGGGTGGCGGCGACAGGCACCCGGACTGGTACGCGAACCTGATGGCGAACCCCGACCGCGCGGCGATCGAGCTGCACGGGCAGGACCGCGTCCCGGTCACCCCGCGACGACTGGAAGGCGCGGAACGGGAGCAGGCCTGGCAGCGCATCGTCGCCGCGCAGCCGCGCTACGCGAAGTACCAGGCGAAGCGGGAGCGGAAGTACCCCGTGGTCCGCCTCACCCGGCGGTGACGGGGGGCGGCGGCTCCGGGGCGGGGGCGGGGCGGCGGTGGCGGTGCGGCAGCTCCGCGCGCTGGCGCCCCGACGGTGGTGGCGTGGGCGGCTCAGCGCAGTGGCAGCGCGCCGGTGGTGGCTCAGCGCGGTGGCAGCACGGCGGTGGCAGCGCGACGGTGGCGGTGGCGGTTCAACGTGGCGCGCGGCGGTCCAGCGGGGCAGCGGTCAGCCCCAGTCCCGCCCACCACAGCCCCCTCCTCGCCACGGGGCCCGGCCGCCTACCGCGGCACCCACATCGTCACCCGGGTGCCGCGGCCGGGGCGGCTTTCCACCCGGCACCAGCCGCCCACCTCGGCCAGGCGCGCCTTCATCGACTCGCTCATGCCGAAGCCCGGTGGCCGCTCGTCCTCGTCGTAGCCGACGCCGTGGTCGCGGGTGATCACGACGACCCCGCCGTCGCGCTCCTCCATCCGCACCACGACGTCCCGCGTCCCCGCGTGCTTCATCGTGTTGCGCAGCGCCTCCCGCGCCGCGTCACGCACGGCGATGCGGCGTGCCTCCGACAGCTGATCGTCCCCGATGTCGGAGATCGCCAGCTCCGCGCGCAGGCCTTCACGGGCCATCTCCGTCGCCAGCGTCGCCAGTTCCGCGGCCAGCCCGTCCGGCGCCGAGGACGAGTTCAGCGCCCGCCGCAGCTCGTGCGCCTGTACGCGGGCCGCCTGCCGCACGCGCGCCAGCTCCGCCTCCCCGCCCTCGGTGAGCGCGATGGCCTCCAGCGTCTGCAACACGGTGTCGTGCAACGTCCGCTCGGTGCGTGCCCGCTCGGCCTCCTGCCCGAGCCGCATGCCGATCGCCAACGCCAGTCGCGTCGCCAGCCCCAGCAGCACCAGTGACCCGACCGCCGCCGTCACCACCACCAGCAACAACCCGACGATCCCGACGACATCCCCCGCGCCGAGCCCGAGCAGCACCGACCCCAGCGCCGCGAGCGCGAGCCCGGTGAGCACGCCGCGGCACATCGTCCACAACGCGACCGTCCCCGCGAGGTACACCAACGGGATCCACAGCCCGCACCACACGCCCAAGGCGACCCCGAACACGAGGTCCACCCACAGCAGCAGCCGTGTCCACCGGCCACGCAGGTCCGGCACCCGCAGCACCCACACCGCGCTCCCCGCCGTGAACACCGTCCCGGCCCACGCCACCACGGTCAGCCACCACGGCACGCCGCTGCCGAGGACGAGCCACAGCCACGTGAGCGGCAACCCGACGAGCCGGCACGCCAGCGGCAGCAGCACGGCGTACCGCGTCGCGCGGATCATGAGCGGGTCGGACGGCGGGGAGGCCTCGGACGCGGCCATCGCCCCCATCCGCCGCAGGGCGGGCACCGGCTCCGGATCGCCGACCTCGGCGGGCAGCTCCCGCGGGGTCGACGCCAGCACCGGCGCGCCCCGCCGGAGCAAGGCCAGCAGGAACTTCGAGCCACGGGTCAAGGTCGTCGTGCTCCCTCTCCCCCCGGCGCCACCCTGGGGACTGTTCAGAAGCGGCTTGCGCGACGGTGCGAGTACCGGCCCCACCCGTCCCAGAACGGGCGCGCTCCCCGCGGCTGAGCCGAGTCAAGGCGGCCCTCAGAACCCGCGCCGGCTCCGCCGCTCAGGAAACCCACCCTAGCCGGGTGCTCAGCGAAGATCGAGACCCAGATCCAGCGCCGGTGAGGAGTGCGTGAGCGCGCCGACGGCGAGGAAGTCCACGCCCGTCTCCGCGTACTCGCGCGCGTTGTGCAGCTTCAGCCCGCCCGACGCCTCCAGCCGCGTCTCCGGCGACAGCTCGTCCCGCAGCCGCACGCCGCGCGCGCAGTCCTCGGGCGTGAAGTTGTCCAACAGCACCTCGTCGGCCCCGGCGCGCAACGCCTCGTCCAGCTGCTCCAGCGTGTCCACCTCGACCTCGCACGGCAGGTCCGCCGCGTGCGCCCGCGCCGCGGCCAGCGCCGCCGTCACCGAACCGGCCGCGACGACGTGGTTGTCCTTGATGAGCACCGCGTCGCCGAGGCCCATCCGGTGGTTCACGCCGCCCCCGCAGCGCACCGCGTACTTCTGCAGCAGCCGCAGGCCGGGCAACGTCTTGCGGGAGTCACGGACCCGGCACCCTGTTCCGTCCACTTCGGACACCCAGGCGGCGGTCGCGGTGGCGATGCCGGACAGGTGGCACAGCAGGTTCAGCGCCGTGCGCTCGGCGGTCAGCAGGCCACGCACCGGCCCGCGCAGCACCAGCGCGGGTTCACCGGGCACGAGCTTGCTGCCGTCCTCCAGCGTGGAGAGCACCTCGTACCCCTCGCCGAGCACCTGCTCGAACACCGCGAGCGCGACCGGCGCCCCCGCGAGCGTGCCGGGCACGCGCGGGGTGATCTCCGCCAGCGCCGTGGCGCTCTCGGGCACGGTCGCGTTCGTCGTCGCGTCCGGGCCGTACCGCAGGTCCTCGCCGAGCGCGAGTTCCACCACTCGCCGGACGTCCTGAAGGTCCAGGTCGCTCATGCCGCTCCTCTCGCCGCCACCGGGTCCGCCAGCACCGGCTGCCCCGACGGGCTGAGCCGGATCAGCTGGCTGCGCTGCCACGTTCCGTCGTCCCGGTGCGGGAAGTCGGCGCGGACGTGGCTGCCGCGCGACTCCGTGCGCCGCTCGGCCGCGGCGACCAGCGCCTGCGCCACAAGGGTGAGCGCCGCGTCCTCCACGTCCCGATGCGTCCGCAGTGGACGGTCCTCAATGGACAGGTCGAGCACCGAGCCCACCACCGCGAGCCCTTCGGCGTCACGGCCGATCGCGGCGTAGCGGCTCATCACGCGCTGCAACGCGTCGCGCTCGGCGACGGGCACCGGGCCTGGTCGCCGCACGACGCCCTGCCGCGGATCCGCGAGCAGCCCGGCGGCCAGATCCGCCGCGACCGCCTCGGCCGTCCCCGCGCCGGCGACGAGGCCTTCCAGCAGGCTGTTCGACGCGAGCCGGTTCGCGCCGTGCAACCCCGTCCGCGCGACCTCCCCCGCCGCGTACAGACCCGGGACACCCGTACGGCCGTCCGTGCCCGCGACCACCCCACCGCACGCGAAGTGCGCGGCCGGTGTCACGGGGATGAGGTCATGCGCGGGGTCCACCCCGATCGCCCGGCACGCCGCGAAGACTGTCGGGAACCGTTCCGCGAACGAGGAAACCCCCGTGGCGTCGAGGAAAACGTGGTCGTCGACGCCGCCGGGCGCCTCGATCATGCGCCGGGTGATGGCGGCGGAGACGACGTCGCGCGGCGCGAGGTCGCCCAGCGGGTGCACGCCCTGCATCACCGACTTCCCCGCGCCGTCGAGGAGCACCGCGCCCTCGCCCCGCACGGCCTCGGTGACCAGCGGGCACCGGCCGCGCGCGCCGGGCGTGTACAGCACCGTCGGGTGGAACTGCACGAACTCGAGGTCCGCGGCCTGCGCCCCCGCCCGCAAGGCGAGCGCGAGCCCGTCACCCGTCGCGATCTCGGGGTTCGACGTCGCCTGGTACAGCTGGCCCAGACCACCGGTGGCGAGCAGCACGGCGGGCGCCCGCAGCACACCCGGCACACCGTCCGGGTCCAGCACCGTCACGCCCGCGACCGCCCCCAACGGGGTGAGCAGGGCGTCGACGGCGATGTGCCGCTCCAGCACCGGCAGCCGCCGCCCCGTCGCCTCGGCGACGAGCGTGCGCTCGACCTCCGCGCCCGTCGCGTCGCCGCCGGCGTGGATCACGCGGAAGGCGCTGTGCCCGCCTTCGCGCGTGCGGGCGAGCAGCCCGGCGTCTCCCGGGTCGAACCGGGCACCGGTGGCACGCAACCAGGACACCGCACGCGGCCCGGCGTGCAGGATCGCCCGCACGGCATCGGGTTCACACAGCCCCGCGCCCGCGATCAACGTGTCCTCGACGTGCCGTTCCACCGAGTCGCCCTCGTCGTGCTGGTCCTCCAGCACGACCGCGACGCCGCCCTGCGCCCAGCGCGTGTTGCCGTCCTCGACGGCCGCCTTGGTCACCACGAGCACGCGCAGCCCGAGCTCCTGCGCGCGCAGCGCCGCGGTCAGCCCCGCCACCCCGCTGCCCAGCACGACGAGATCCGCACGGGCTTCCCACACCGGGGTTTTCGACTGAAAGTCGCCAACCGGTCTCATCACTCGCCGCCGCCGGGCTGGCCGATCTCGATCATCCGCTGCACCGAGGCACGCGCCCTGGCCGCGGTCTCGGAGTCCACGTGGACCTCGTCTGCGCCCTCGCGCAGCGAGCGGAGCAGGGCGGCCGGGGTGATCATCTTCATGAACCGGCACGACGCGCGGTCGTTCACCGCCTGGAAGTCGATCTCCGGGGCGGCCTTGCGCAGCTGGTGCAGCATGCCGATCTCGGTGGCGACCAGCACGCTGCGCGCCTTCGTGTCCCGCGCCGCGTGCACCATGTCGCCGGTGGAGAGGATCTTGACCTTCTCGCGCGGCACGGTGCCCTCGCCCGCGAGGTAGAGCGCCGAGGTGGCGCAGCCGCACTCGGGGTGGATGAACAGGTCGGCGTCCGGGTTCGCGGCGGCGCGCTCGGCCAGCTCGGGTCCGTTGATCCCGGCGTGCACGTGGCATTCGCCCGCCCACACGTGGATGTTGTCGCGCCCGGTCTCGCGCTTGACGTGCGCGCCGAGGAACTGGTCGGGGCAGAACAGCACCTCGCGGTCCTCGGGGATCGAGGCCACCACGTCCACCGCGTTCGACGACGTGCAGCAGATATCGGTCTCGGCCTTGACCTCGGCGGTGGTGTTGACGTAGGAGACCACGACCGCGCCGGGGTGTTCGGCCTTCCACGCCCGCAGCTGCGCGCCGGTGATGGAGTCGGCGAGCGAGCAGCCGGCGCGGGCGTCGGGGATCAGGACCGTCTTGTCCGGCGAGAGGATCTTCGCGGTCTCGGCCATGAAGTGCACGCCGCAGAAGACGATGGTCGACGCGTCGCTGGCGGCCGCGATGCGGGACAGCGCGAGCGAGTCGCCCGTGTGGTCCGCGATGTCCTGGATCGCCGGGGACTGGTAGTTGTGCGCCAGCAGCACCGCGTCGCGTTCGCGGGCCAGCCTGCGCACCTCCTCCGCCCACGCCTCGTCGGGCTCGATCCCGGTGTACGGCGTCAGCTCCTGCAGAGTCGAAGTCATGTGGCCCTCCTGGACCGTGTTGCGGGTTTTCGCCTTATAATCGAAAACCGTGCGAAGCCATATTAACAGCAGCGCCCCACTGGCACACGAGGTTTTGGCGGCCGTAGTGCAGGTGCGTTACGCCACACTGCGGGTGCTGCTGTGGCGGCGCGCCCTCGATCCGCACGTCGGGCGCTGGTCGCTGCCGGGCGGGCGGTTGCGGCCCGACGAGGACGTGGAGACGTCCATCCGGCGGCAGCTCGCGGAGAAGGTGGACGTCCGGCAGCTGCAGCACGTCGAGCAGCTCGCCGTGTTCAGCGCCCCCGACCGGGTGCCGGGCCCGCGCGTCGTCGCGACGGCGTTCCTGGGGCTGGTGCCGTCCGACGTCGATCCCGAGGTGCCCGAGGACACGCGGTGGCACGAGGTCGACGCGTTGCCGCGCACGGCCTTCGACCACCGCGAGATCATCCTGCGTGCCCGGGACCGGTTGCGGTCCAAACTGAGCTACACCAACATCGGCTTCGCCTTGGCACCACACGAGTTCACCATCTCGGCGCTGCGCGAGATCTACTCCGCGGCCTTGGGGTACAAGGTTTCCGCGACGAACCTGCAACGCGTGCTGTCCCGCCGCGGACTGCTCGTGCCGACCGGGCACACCGCGCCGCCCGGCCGCAGCGGCGGGCGGCCCGCCGCGCTGTTCTCCTTCGCCGGTGAGGGAATTCAGGTGACGGATCCGTTCGCGGTGTTCCGCCCGCCGCCGAAGCGACGGTGAGCGACGCACCGGTTTTCGAAGTACCGTGTAGACCGTGAACGATGCGGAACGGCCGGAAAGCAAGCAGGTGACCGTCCCGCTGTTCCCGTTGCAGACAGTGCTCCTGCCGGGTGCGGCGCTGCCGCTGCACCTGTTCGAACCGCGTTACCGGCAGCTCGCCGTGGACCTGCTCACCGGCGCGGTGCCGGACCGGCGGTTCGGGATCGTGGCCCTCCGCAGTGCGGGCAACGCGGAGGTCGAGAAGCTGGAGCACGTGCACGAGATCGGCTGCACGGCGCTGCTGCTGGAGAGCGAGCGCCTGCCCGACGGCCGGTTCGACATCCTCACCAAGGGGGAACGCCGGTTCCGGCTGCTCGACCTCGACGTGACGCGCGCGCCGTACCTGGTGGGCACAGTGGAGTGGCTCGACGACGAACGCCTGCCGCCCGCGGCTGCGGAGGCGACGGCCCGGCTGGCGGGCGCGGCGCGGTCCGCGCACCGGCGGTACCGCGAGTCCGCACTGGATCCCGACCGCATCGAGCCCCCCGCCCCGGCGACGCACCCGGCCGATCTCGCGTACCTGCTGGCCGCGGACTGCCTGCTCCCGCTGGCGGACCGGCAGGAACTGCTGGAGGAACGGCACCCGCTGCGGCGGCTGCGGCTGATCCACCGCCTGCTGACCCGGGAGGCGGCGTTCCTGGCGAAGCTGCACGCGGTGCCCGCGCCCCCCGCGCAGCTGCCGCACCTGATGACGCGCGCGGTGTTGAACTGAGCGCTCGGTTCGGGGAAGCGTGCTTGCCGGGTGCTCCGCGCGGTTGACCGGTCCGCTTTGTGGCGGCAGGTCGCACAGCCCAGGCGACGACCAAGGGCGCGGCCGATCCCAGCCGCCGCAGCAGCAGGCCGCGTAGCCCAGGCGGCGACCCGAGGGCGCGGCCGATCCCAACCACCGCAGCAGCAGGCCGGTCAGCCCAAGCGACAACCGAGGGCGTGGCCGATCCTCAGCCGCCGCAGCGGCAAGCCGCGCAGCCCAAGCGGCGACCCGAGGTCGCGGCCAATCCTCAGCCGCCGCAGTGGCAGGCCGCGCAGCCCAAGCGGCGACCCGACGGCGCGGCCAATCCCAACCGCCGCGGCGCAGGCCGCACAGCCCAAGCGACAACCGAGGTCGCGGCTGATCCTCAGCCGCTGCAGCAGCAGGCCGCGCAGCCCAAGCAGCGACCAAGGTCCCGGCCGATCCTCAGCCGCCGCAGTGGCAAGCCGGTCAGCCCAAGTGGCAGCCAAGATCGTCGCGGCCGATCCCAACCACCGCGGCGGCAGGTCGCGCAGCCCAAGCTTCGCCGCTTGTCGCGAGCAGGCGAGCCGCGCAGCCGAACGGCGACCGAGGCGCGGCCGATCCCCTCCGCCGGGGCAGGCAAGCCGCTCAACCCAAAGGCGGCGACCGAGGTCGCATCCTCCGGGCCGACCGGTCAGCCCAGGCGGCGGCTCAGGTCGTCGCGGCCGTTCCAGCCTGCCAGCAGGCCGTAGACGAGCGCCGTGGCCAGTGGCTGCGCCACCAGCACCCACATCGACTCCAACTGCGGCGCCTTCGCCAGCACGTCCCCGACGTGCGGGGTCCCGGTGACGGCGTAGTGCCCGTTGGCGAACGCCGCACCCATCGACGTGCCCAGCCAGCCCGCGAGCAGCCCGCCGAGCACGGCCGCCAGCAGGATCACCGGACCACGCCGTTCCCGCAGCAGCCAGACCGCCGCGCCCACCACGATCCCCATCGCGAACGCGAGCAGCAGGTACACCCCGAGGTCGTCGAAGCGGTGCCAGCTCTCCAGCTGCAGCGGCACGAGCTGGCCGCCGTCGTACACCCGGACGTGCTGCGGCGGCGCGAGCCGGGACCAGATCCAGCCCAGCGGGATGCCGACGAGCCCGATCAAGGACAGCACGCTCACCGACGGCAGGAGATCCGCCTTCACGATCACGCGCGGCCGGGGCCGGGGCATCGAGAACACCAGGCGCGACAGCCCGGGCTCGTTCGACCTGCTGTCCGCGCCGACCGATCCCTGTGCCACTGCTGAACTCCCCTTCGCCGCACCGCTGGCACAGCGAGACTAGCCGGTGGCCCCGCTCGTGCACGCACCGTGTCGGCTGCATCGCGCTTCCCACCCGGTGGGCGTCACCTGCACGACCAGCCGCCGCGCGCACTCGGCGCAGAACCGCGGCGGTTCCAGCGCCGCCCGCGGCGAGCGGCAGCGGGCGTGCTCCCCGGTGTCCCTGGGCTCCCCGCAGTGCACGCAGTACGTGCCCGCTGCGCTCACAGCGTCTCGCTCAGCGCCTTGACCGGCATCTTCAGCTCCTCGAGCATCGCGAGGTCCTGGCTCGCGGGGCGGCCGAGGTTGGTCAGGTAGTTGCCGACGATGATCGCGTTGATCCCGCCCAGCATGCCCTGCTCCGCACCAAGGTCACCCAGCGTCAGCTCGCGCCCGCCCGCGAACCGCAGCATGGTGCGGGGCATCGCGAGCCGGAACGCGGCGACGACGCGCAGCGCGTCCCTGCCCTCGACGACCTCGTACTCCTCGTACGGCGTGCCCGGCTGCGGGATCAGGAAGTTCACGGGCACCTCGTCGGGCTCCAGCTCGGCCAGCTGCACCGCGAACTCGGCCCGCTGCGCCGGCGTCTCCCCCATGCCGATGATGCCGCCGCAGCACACCTCCATGCCCGCGTCCCGGACCATGCGGAGCGTGTCCCAGCGCTCCTCCCAGGAGTGCGTGGTGACGACGTTCGGGAAGTGCGAACGGGCGGTTTCGAGGTTGTGGTTGTAGCGGTGCACGCCCATCGCGACCAGCTCGTCGACCTGCTCCTGGGTGAGCATGCCGAGCGAGCACGCGATCTGGATGTCGTTGCCGTCGGCGCGGATCGCCTCGATGCCCTCGCGCACCTGGGAAAGCAGCCGCCGGTCGGGGCCGCGCACGGCCGCCACGATGCAGAACTCCGTCGCGCTCGTCTCGGCCGTCTGGCGAGCGGCCTTGACCAGACCGGGGATGTCGAGCCACGCCGAGCGCACGGGGCTGGGGAACCGGCCCGACTGCGAGCAGAAGTGGCAGTCCTCGGGGCAGCCGCCGGTCTTGAGGCTCACGATGCCCTCGACCTCGACTTCCGGCCCGCACCAGCGCATCCGCACCTCGTGGGCGAGCGCCAGCAGCTCGGGCAGGCGGTCGTCGCCCAGGCTCAGCACGTCGAGCACCTGCTGTTCACCGAGGCCGACGCCCCTGTCGAGCACCTGCTCCCTGGCGACGGCGAGGACGTCGGTCTGTTCGGGCGCGGCGGTCACGGGTCTCTCCTTCGAGCGTGGGCGCGGACGGATGTCATGCTGCCGCACGCGGGCGGAGAACCCGTGCGACTCACGTCACGTCCGGGCAGCGGCCGCCTTCTGGAAGCGCTCGGAGTCGAACTCGCCGCCGAACCACGGCGACAGCCCCGCGCGCGCCTCCTCCAGGAAGGTCTCGCGGTCGAGCCTCCCGGCACCGGCGGCCAGTGCGCCCAGCAGCGGCGCCCCGGCGGCGACGGGCAGATCGGCGACGTTGGACAACATCGCCAGGTCCGGCTCCGCGGGCCACGACCCGATCACGACCCCGGCCACGTGCAGACCGCGTGCGGTGGCGACCTCGGCCGTCAACGCCGTGACGTTGAGCGTGCCGAGCCCCGCCTCCGCGACGACGAGCACGAGCGCGCCCAGCGCCCACGCCACGTCGGCGAGCGTGCTGCCGTCCGGGCCGAACCGCACCAGCAGCCCGCCCGCGCCCTCGACCAGGACCAGGTCGTGGAACTCGTCCAGCTCCGTTGCCGCCGCCGCGATCTCCGGCGGGTTCAGCACCGGCAGCCCGCTGCGCCGCGCCGCCGCCTCCGGGGACAGCGGATCGGGGTAGCGCTGCAGCTCCCGGGTGGTCACGTCCCCGGCGAGGCGGACCACCTCGGCCAGGTCCCCCGGCTCGTCCGGCGCGACACCGGTCTGCGCGGGCTTGAGCACCGCGACCCGGCGCCCGCCAGCGCGGGCGAGCGCCGCGATCGCGGCGGTGACGGCCGTTTTGCCGACGCCGGTACCCGTTCCGGTCACCACGAGGATGCTCACGGGATTCCACCGTAGTACCGGCATCGGGCGACGCGGCACCGCATCGTTCGATAACGACGCCGGTCGACGTCACGATTCAGCAGGGAGCACCGTCCGCAAGCGACGCCCACCCACACGTGGCGGAGGCGAGATCATCAGCCGCCAGGCGGAACTACCGGTTCGACGGGGACAGGTGCCTCTGTCGACCTGCCCCCGTCGCCGGAAGTCAGCCGCCGGCCCGTGATCCTGCTGCCCGCCGAACGGAAGACGCCGGTCTCCGGGTCGTACAGGTGCACCCGCGCCGAGCCGAGGTCGAAGTACATGCCCAGCAGCTCGATGTCCCCGCGTGCCTCGGCACGCGCGATCGACGGGTACTCCCGCAGCCTGGCCAGCTGCGCCAGCACGTTGTGCAGGGCCAGCTGGTCGGCACCGGCCGGCGTCTCGCCCTCGACCTGCAACGGCGGCCTGGTGCGGTACCGCTCCAGGCCCGGCTCCGCGTGCCGCAGCCACGACCGCAGCGCCGGTGCGTCATCCGGCGTGCCGGACAGCAGCGCCTTCATCGCTCCGCACGACGAGTGCCCGCACACCACCACCTCACGCACCTTGAGCACGTCGACCGCGAACTCCAGCGACGCGCCCAGCGACGACTCCGCCCCTTCGGCGCAGGTGGCGTGCGCCGGGACGAGGTTGCCGATGTTGCGCATGGTGAACAGGTCACCCGGCCCGCTGCTGGTGAGCACGTTGGGCACGATCCGCGCGTCCCCGCACGTGATGAACAGCGTCTGCGGCTCGTGCCGGTCGGCGTCGAGGTACGGCCGCACGAGGTCCGCCGTGCGCCGTTCGAACTCGGCCACCCCGCGCCGCATCGAGCTCTCCCGCGTGCGCTGTGCGGGCACGGCGGGCAGGGCCGTCCCCTGCGCCCGCTGCCACTCCGACCACGGCGCGAACCATCGCGGCGCGACCTGCCGCGCCCGCCTCTTGTGCACCGTCGGCTCGCCCGCCTTGCCGCGTTCGAACCACGGGTGGCCGACCTCGTCGACGACCACCGTGCCGCCGGCCTTCTCGTGCGACTGCTGCCACGCCGACAGCAGGTCGAACGCCGCGTGGTCGAGGTAGTCCACGACGAGTTCGAGCGTCACGCGGCTGCCCCGCGGGATTCCGTTCAGCACCGCGGACAGCCGGGGTATCGACAACGCCGAGAGCGCGCCCTCCACGACGACGTGCCAGCCGTCCTCGTCGCGCTCGGCGTGGATACCCGACCACAGCAGGCGCCGCAGCATGAGCAGCGCGGCGACGCCGATGCCGATCAGCACGCCGGTGAGCAGGTCGATCGTGACCACGCCGAGGACCGTCACCAGGTACACCGGCAGGTCCCCGTGCCGCAGCACGTCCTTGATGTGGGCGAAGTTCACCAGCCGGGCGCCGACGTGCACGAGCAGCCCGGCCAGCGCCGCGAGCGGGATGTTGCGCAGCAGCCCCGCCAGCACGGCGACGAACAGCAGGATCCACAGCCCGTGCAGGATCGCCGAGGCACGGGTGCGCGCGCCGGACTGCACGTTGGTCGAGCTGCGGACGATCACGCCGGTGACGGGCAGCCCGCCGATCGCGCCGGAGGCCATGTTCGCCGCGCCCTGCCCGATCAGCTCGCGGTTGAGGTCGGCACGCGGGCCCGAGTGCATCTTGTCCACGGCCACGGCGGAAAGCAGGCTCTCGACGCTGGCGACGAGCGCGATCGTCACCACCGCGAGCCCGAAGTCGAACCAGCCGCCGTCGGGGAACAGCGGCACGAACCGGATGTCGAGCACGTTGGCAGGCACGTCCACGCGCGGCACGGTCATGCCCGTGACGACGGACAGCACGGTGACCGCGACGATCGCCGCGAGCGGGCCTGGCACCTTCCGCACCGCGGCGGGCAGCCTGCCCCAGCCGAGCAGGATCGCGATGGTCAGCACGCCGACGAGCGTCGCCGCGCCGTGGGCGTCGAGCAGCTGCCGGGGCAGCTGGAGCAGGTTCTGCACCGGCGAGCTCTGGGCGCTGCCGCCCAGCACGACGTGCAGCTGCGCCAGCACGATGGTGACGCCGATACCGGCGAGCATGCCGTGCACGACGGCGGGTGAGATGGCGAGCGCGGCGCGCGCGATGCGGCTGAGGCCCAGCAGGACCTGCAGCGCGCCCGCGAGCACGGTGATCGCGCACGTCGTGGCCCAGCCGAACTCGGCGATCGTCTCGGCCATGATCACCGTGAGCCCGGCGGCGGGCCCGCTGACCTGCAGCACCGAGCCGCCGAGCGCCCCGGCCACGACGCCGCCGACGATCGCGGCGATGAGCCCGGCGACGATCGGCGCACCCGAGGCGAGCGCGATACCGAGCGAAAGCGGGACCGCCACGAGGAACACCACGAGCGACGCCGGGACGTCGTGTCGCAGGTTCTCCAGGATCCGTTGTCCGCGCGCGCCGTCGCCAGGCGGAGCGTGCTCGCGTTCCCGTGCCGCAGTGATCATGTTGGCCCTCCGTAGTGGGTTCGGGGGTGAGGTGGCGGGAGATACCGGACCGTCCCCAGTGACCGCCGGTGATCCACAGATACCGAAATCCGGCCGGTTTGTCCGATATGCAAAGAAACTCTCACGTTTTGTTCACAGCGGGTGGTGACTGGCTAACCTCGCCGAAACAAGCCATGGGTGCGCGCCCGCTCACTCAGGAGCGTGCGAACGGGCAGTTGTTCGCACGCTGCGTGATCAGCCGCGAGTCGGTGCGCGCCGTCACACCCGTTCTAGTGAACTTTCCCCGTACCGTCGGTCAGGCGGCGGCCGCGACCGCCGTCATGGCTTCGGCGATGGTCCGGACCTCGGCGTCCGTGCAGACGAACGGCGGCATGGCGTAGACGAGGTCGCGGAACGGGCGCAGCCACACTCCGCAGTCGGTCGCCACTTTCGTGGCCGCCGCCATGTCCACCTCGTGGTCCAGCTGCACGACCCCGATCGCCCCGAGCACGCGCACGTCGGCCACGCCCGGCACCTCGCGCGCGGCCGCCAGGCCGTCGCGCAACGCGGATTCGATCCGCCGCACCGAACCCCGCCAGTCCTGGCTCAGCAGCAGGTCGATCGAGGCGTTCGCGACCGCGGAGGTGAGCGGGTTGCCCATGAACGTCGGGCCGTGCGCGAGCACCGGCACCTCGCCGCGCGAGATCCCGTCGGCCACGCGGGGCGTGCACAGGGCGGCCGCCATGCTGAGGTAGCCGCCGGTGAGCGCCTTGCCGAGGCACAGCACGTCCGGCGTGACCTCGGCGTGTTCGGCCGCGAACAACCGGCCGGTGCGGCCGAAACCCGTCGCGATCTCGTCGAAGACCAGCAGCACGTCGTGGCGTTCGGTCAGCTCGCGCAGCACGCGCAGGTAGCCGGGCGCGTGGAACCGCATCCCGCCCGCGCCCTGCACGACGGGCTCGACGATGACGCACGCCAGCTCGTCCGCGTGCTCCTCGATCGCCTGCGCGAGAGTGTCCACATAGGACGGATTGAGCGGCGCGCCGAAACCGGCGGGCGGCTCCGGCACGAACACCTGCTCCGGCAGGACCCCGCGCCACAGCGAGTGCATGCCGCCGTCGGGGTCGCACACGCTCATCGGGTGGAAGGTGTCGCCGTGGTAGCCGCCGCGCCACGTGAGCATCCGGCGCTTCTCCCCGCGCCCCAGCGAACGCCAGTACTGCAGGCACATCTTGACCGCGACCTCGACGGACACCGAACCGGAGTCGCACAGGAAGACGTGCTCCAGCCCCGGCGGGGTCAGCTCGGCCAGCTTCGTGGCGAGCCGGATCGCGGGCTCGTGGGTCAGCCCGCCGAACATGACGTGGCTCATCCGCCCGGCCTGTTCGGCGAGCGCGGCGTCCAGCACCGGGTGCCGGTAGCCGTGGATCGCCGCCCACCACGACGACATGCCGTCGATCAGCTCGCGCCCGTCGGCGAGCCGCAGCCGCACCCCCGACGCCCCGGTCACGAGCAGTGGCGCGACGCGGCCCGGCATCGGGCCGTACGGGTGCCACACGTGCCGGGCGTCGAGGGCGAGCAGCTCCGCGGGGTCCATGCCCCGCACCCTAGCTTCAGGCCAGCCGCACCGGGAGCGTCTCCAGCCCGCGCATCAGCGTGCTGTCCCGCCAGCGCAGCTGCTCCGGCTGCCCGTCCAGCTCGATCGTGCCGAAGCGGGACAGCAGCTCGCGGAGCGCGATCTCGGCCTCGATGCGGGCCAGCGGGGCGCCGAGGCAGTAGTGGATGCCGTGCCCGAAGGCCAGGTGCCCGCCCGCCGGGCGCGTCACGTCGAGGCTGTCGGCGTCGGCGAACCTCTCGCCGTCGCGGTTGGCCGCCAGCAGCGAGACCATGACGAACTGGTCCGCCGGGATCAGGACGTCACCCACCTGCACCGGCTCGGTCGTGACGCGCAGGGTCGCGATGTTGACCGGCCCCTCGAACCGCAGGAACTCCTCGACGGCGTTGGGCAGCAGCGACGGGTCCTCACGCAGCAGCGAGAGCTGATCGGGCCGGTCGAGCAGGGCCCGCACCCCGTTGCCGATGAGGTTCACGGTGGTCTCGTGCCCGGCGACGAGCAGCAGGAACGCCATCGACACGAGTTCGACCTCGGACAGCTGGTCACCGGCTTCGGACACGTGCACCAGGTCGGACAGCAGGTCCTCGGTCGGGTTCGCGCGCTTGGCGGCGATGAGCTCCGTCAGGTACTTCGCGAGCGCGGCCGAGTGCTGCTGCAGCTGCGCGGGTTCGGAGGCGGAGACGACCGTGTTGGACCAGGCGCGGAAGTCGTCGCGGTCCGTGGTGGGGACGCCCAGCAGCTCGCAGATCACCGTGATCGGCAGCGGGAAGGCGTAGGCCTCCAGCAGGTCGACGCTGCCCGGCGCGGGGATGGCGGCGAGCAGTTCGTCGGCGATCTCCTCGATGCGCGGGCGCAGCCGGGACACCGTGCGGGCGGTGAACGCCTTGTTCACGAGCTTGCGCAGGCGCGTGTGGTCGGGCGGGTCCATGTTGAGCATGTGCGCCGCAAGCGAGGACGTGAAGGTGCTCTCCGCGCCGGAGGCCGCCTCGAAGAGCCGTCGCATGCGCGTGTTGTCCTTGCTCAGCCGCGGGTCGGCGAGGACCGCCTTCGCGTCGGCGTAGCTCGTGACCAGCCACGCGTTGAGCCCGCGGCGCATGATCACCGGGCGGACCGGCGCCTCGGACCTCAGCTGCTCGTAGAGCGCGTGGGGGTCCCGCGTGAAGTCCGTGTCGAGCCGGATCGGTTCGTCGAGCACGCGCATACCTTCTGTCGCCTTCCCACTCGGTGCCGTGACGACGGGACAACGAGCAACGGTGCTCGAAGGTGCCCGGTCTCAGGTTTTTCCGAGCGTTTCACCGATGCGCTCCACGACGTCCGTCCAGTACGCCCGTTGGCGCGCGCGTTCCCCGACGTCCGCCAACCGCTCCTGGTGGAAGCGCAGGGTGGTTTTCCCGCCCGTGGTGCGCACGGTGACCTGGACGGTCGAGTCGTGCTCCCAGTCCGGCGGCCGCCACGTCAGCCTGATGCGGTCGAGGCTGTGGTAGCTGCGCACCTCTCCGGCGATGCCCGTCCCGGTGCGGTAGCGCGCGCCGCGTTCGGTCGGCAGCGTGACGCCGGGGCCGAGCCAGATCGCCGTACCTGCCAGCCGGCGTCCGCCGTCCTGCCCACTTCGCTGGTCATGGGTTCATTCTGGCGGTGGGGTACGACAGTTCCGGGCTTGGAGGAGAATCGGAGATCATGAGGTACCGCCCGATCTCCTTCGACCGGCTCGCCACCGAACTGGCCGAACGGATCCTCGCGCTGCCGGGCACCCCGTGGGTGCGGGTGGCGGTCGACGGCGCGCTGGACACTCCCCTGCTGGCCGACGCGCTCGTGGATCCCTTGCGCGTCAGCGGCAGGCCGGTGCTACGAGTGTCCACAGTGGACTTCCTGCGCCCGGCGTCGCTGCGGTTCGAGAAGGGCAAACAGGACGCGGAAGCCCGTTACTTCGACTGGCTCGACGAGGGCGCGTTGCGGCGCGAGGTCCTCAACCCGCTCTCGCCAGGGGGAAGCGGAATGGTGCTGCCCGCGTTGTGGGACGCGGAGCGGGACAGGGCAACACGCCTGGACCGGGTCGAGTTGCCACCGGGCGGCGTGGTCATCGTCGACGGGGAGTTGTTGCTGGGGCGGGGGCTGCCCTTCGAGCTGGCCGTCCACCTGTCCATCTCACCCAGCGCCCTGCGACGGCGGTTGCCGGAGGAGGAGCAATGGGCCCTCCCGGCCTTCGCCCGCTACGAGGAGGAGGTCGACCCGGCAACGGTCGCCGATGTCGTGGTGCGGGCGGATGATCCGAAGCACCCAGCCGTAGCGGCGTGAGGAAGCAGCGGAACGGAAGCGGCCACACACAACCGCCACCCGGCAACGCGAACGCGAGCGGCCACACCGCCCACACCCACCCCCGCCCCGATCCCCAGCCGCACTTACGGCCGATCCGCCGGGTCAAGAGTGGGCGAAGCCCATCCCGAAGGGACGCCGAAGGCGCTCTTGACGCGACGGATCGGCCGTGAACACTCAAAGATCGGGGCGGGGGTGGGGCCGCTCAAGCAGGGCGCGCAGCGCCCGGGAGACCCCGTGCCCGACTTGACCAGCGAGGAAGCCGGTCCAAAGATCAAAAGAATGCCTCGCCGGCGGGCAATACCGCTAAGTTTAGGCGAGTTTCCGCAGCTCAGAGGCGTTTGGAGGCGTCGCCCACAGAGCGGTCACACCCCGACAGAACAGTTGCCTCAATTGAAGATTCCCCTCAACCGCAACGGCGACTGTCTCAAGTGGAGAACCGCCTAACCGGCGGGAACGACTGAACAGAGCCTCCGGTAACGCCCTGACCAGGTAAAACGTACTAACTTAGCGGTATTGGCCGGCGGGCAGGCTCCAGGATGATGGGGCCCAAAGGGATCTCACCTTTGGGTGGGTGGTCGAGTTGAGTGATCATCCCGTCGCCTGCGGTTTGTGCATATCACTTTGACCCAGGGCCGCAAGCTTGGCAAGGCAAGCGCGAGTCTCGAAAAAGGTTGCGGCTGCCCCTCAAAGTGATCGACCGGTTTCAGGCGACGGGATGATCACCCAACTCTCGGGTTGTGCTGGGGCTTACGCCCCCGCCAGAAGCCCCTTCAGCCTTGTCGCCAGGTCTTCCCACTTCCAGTTCTCGCTGACCCACTCGCGGCCCGCCTGGCCCATTTTCCTTGCGCGCGTGGGATCTCCGAGGAGCGAGGCGAGGGTTTCGGCCAGCTGCAGCACGTCCCGGCCGTCGACGACGTGGCCCGTCACCTCGTCCAGCACCGTTTCCGGCGCACCGCCCGAACGGCCCGCGATCACCGGCAGACCCGTCGCCGACGCCTCCAGGTACACGATCCCCAGGCCTTCGACGTCCAGACCTTTGCCACGCGTCCTCGCCGGCATCGCGAACACGTCGCCCGCCGCGTAGTGCGCGGGGAGTTCCGGCCACGGTACCGAACCGGTGAAGACCACGTCCTCGGCGACGTCCAGTTCCCGTGCCATCCGCTCGAGCTGCTTGCGGTACGGACCACCGCCGACGATCAACAGTGCCACGTCCGGGACGCGCCTGCGCAGCTCCGGCATGGTCCGCACCAGTGTGTCCTGCCCCTTGCGCGGCACGAGCCTCGACACGCACACGACCGTCGGCCGGTCGCCGAGTCCGTGCCGGGCGCGGATCTCCTGCCGCGCACCCTCGTCGGGGCGGAACAGCTCGACGTCCACACCGGACGGCAGGTGCTCCAGCCCCGCCAACGGCCCGAACGCCGACGCGAAACGGCTGCGCGTGTACTTGCTGACATACGTGACGACGTCCGTCGTGTCGCCGATGCGCCGCAGCGCTTGCCGGGCCCCGGGGAGCATCGACCAGCCGACCTCGTGCCCGTGCGTGCTCGCCACGATCCGCCGGGCACCGGCCGAACGCAGCGCACTCGACAGCAGGGCCAGGGGCGCGGCGGCACCGAACCACACCGACTCGCACTCCCGGCTGCGCAGGATTTCCTTGGCGCGCCGCAGGACATCGGGGGTGGGCAGCATCAGCGACGTCGGGTGCCGGACCACTTCGAACGGTGCGGCCGCGTCCCACTCCGGGTGCGAACCGGACGACCCGTGCCAAGAAGGCGCGTAGACGACGAGGTCCTCGGGTGGCAACCGCCGGGCCAGCGAATCGAGGTAGTTCTGGATCCCCCCGGGCCGCGGCGGGAAGTCGTTGGTCACCAACAGGGTCCGGGGCACGGCAAGCAGCGTACCGAAAGCAGTGGGGGCGGCACCGCGCGCACGGTACCGCCCCCTGGGGAATGGCCTGGATCAGTAGGCGACCCGGCGCGCTCCCGAATAGTCGTTCTGCAGCGGCGAGATCTTCACGACGTCACCGGTGTCGGGCGCGTGCACCATCTTGCCGTCACCGATGTAGATGCCGACGTGGTGCACCGGCGATCCGAAGAACACCAGGTCACCGACCTGCAGCTCGGACCGCGGCACGGCCTTGCCGAAGGTCGACTGCGCGGAGCTGGTCCTCGGCAGCGAAATGCCGGCCTTGCCGTACGCGTACTGCGTCAGCCCGGAGCAGTCGAACGTGGACGGACCGGTCGCGCCCCACACGTAGGCGCTGCCGCGCTTGCCGAGCGCCACGTTGACCGCCGTCTGCGCGGCCGACGTCGGCGCGGGCAGGCCGGGGGCGGCACCACCGGTGTCGCTCTGCGCGGCCTTGTCGGCGGCCGTGAGCCGGCTGCTCAGCTGGCGCAGCTGGTCCAGCTGCGCCTGGAGCGCGGCGGCCCGGGCGTTGAGGTCGTTGAGCAGCTGCGCCGACTGGTCGGTGGCGGCCTGAGCGCGGTTGCGCGCGTCCGTCGCCTGCGCGGAGGCGGCCGCGGCCGCGTTCACCGCGTCCAGGTAGCTCTGCATCGCCCGGTTCTTGTCCTCGGCCAGCACGGCCAGCGCGGAGGAGCGGTCGAGGAAGTCCTGCGCCGAGGTGCCGGTCAGCAGCGCCGACATCCGGCTCATCTGCGCACCGCTGACGAACGAGGCGTCGGCGAACTGGTCCACGACGACCTGGAACTTCGCCGCCTCGGCCTGCGCGGCCTGCAGCCGCTGGTTGGCGGCGGCGAGGTCGCCGTTCGCCTTGGCGAGGTCGGCCTGCTTGGCGTTGTAGTCGTCCTGGGCCTTGAGCTTGTCCTCGTTGAGCTTTTCGGCCTCCTGCGCCGCAGCCCGGTACTGGGCCAGCGCGTCGGCGGAATTGGTGGGGGGATTCTGGGGGGCGGGGAGGGTGATCGCGCCTGCGGGGGTTCCCACGCTGACGACGGTGATCACCGCCGCGGCCGCGAGTGCTCCTGCGACCACGCGCTTGATCGGTTGCGACTGCACGCCGCGCGTGTCTCCTTTGCGCTCGGCCGCCTACCGGTCACCGCACGCAGAGGTCGGGGGCCCTCTGCTCACCGGAGCGGGCGGAGTCACGCTTCCGGCGAACGGCATACCCATCGCGACGGCGGGCGTCCAGGCACAGGGGTGTCCCCACCTGGGTCCTGCCAGCGCGGTGGTTCCGGCACAGCTCCCCGACAAAGCTGTTTCGGCGGCAATCTCGCGGTGCTGTCGCGGGGGTGCAACGGCTGCCTGCCGCGAGATCTCGGTCAGGTTACGAAAGAGCCGGGCCGCCGTCCAGCAGGTGCCGGGTAAAAACTCTCCGTAGCGCACCCGAATCCCGTTCGGACCAGCGCTGACTCGTCGAGTGTGACCAAGGTAACAATCGCTGCCGAAACGACTACTGACCGTTCACCGTCGGAATCGACCGTTTGTCGCTTCCGAGCGATGCGGGGAACTCAGGCCGCACGCTCCTGGGACCGGCCGGCCATCGGCACGTGCCGCAGCCGGGGAATCAGCCCGCCCTCGGCGAGCGCGTCGATGGCCCGCAATTCCTCCTCGTCCCATTCCACGGTGGGAGGTGCGTTCAACAGCACGCTGACCGCGCAGTCCGCGCAGCCCACGCCCCGCACGACGCAGCGGCCACAGTCGATGATCACGGTGTTGTCCTGCATGTTCGTGCCTCCTCGCGACCTGTTCCGGTCTGTCGGGAAACACGGTAGGGACACCCACCGACAATTTTCGGCGCGCGCGGAAAGTCAGACGCGGCCCAATCGCGTGAGCAACACCGCCGAGGCGACCGGATGCGCACCCGAACGCCTGGTCGAATCGGCGACCGCGCGATCGGATGTCGCGACCACCAGCGGCCGCCCGGACGGCTCGGCGGTGACCAGCGCGCGGATGACGTCGTCGGCCAGCACCCCGGGATCGGAGAACAGCACCCGGACGCCCCTGGTCGTGGTGGCCGGCACGGACAGCACGCCCGCCCCGTCGAACACGACCGTCACCTCGGCCCCGGTCCGGGACGCGAGCGCGCCGAGCTGCTGGACCAGCCGGTTGCGCTGGTCGGCAAGGGGCAGCTCCGGATAGCCGGTCTTGGTGACGTTGTAGCCGTCCACGATCAGGTGCACGCTCGGCAGCGCCAGCAACCGGTCGAGCACCCCGGGATCACGCACCTGGGCTCCGTTCCCGGGCGACGAGGACGCCCCGCGCACCAGGTCGGCGGGGCGGCGCGTGCTCGAGCCGAGCGACAGCTCCCGCCGCAGCCCGGAAACCGCGCCCTCGATGGTGTCGACCAGCAGCGCCAGCCGGACCTCGTCGGCGTCCCTCGCCTCCCGCGCCGACTGCCGCGCGATCTCGGCGTCGGCGACGGCCCGCTCGGCCCGCGCCCGTTCGGTCGCGACCCGCTGCCGCTCCCGTTCGAGCTGCGCGGTCAACGCGGCGATCTCGGCGTCCTTGCGCTTGCCGTCCTCCGCTACCCCGGCCTGCGCCGCCTCGGCCGCGTCCCTGGCCTGCCGCAGCAGCACGCCCTGCTCCCGCAGCCGCCCGCGCAACCGGTTCAGCTCGTCCTCACGCTCGCGCCGCGCCGCCTCGACGGCTTCCAGCGCCTGCGCCAGCTCCTCCCGGGTGCGGGCAAGCTCGGCCTCCAGCTTCTGACCGCGTGCCACCGCGGCATCTCGCTCCGCGCGCAACGCCGTTTCGGCCGCGTTCTTCGCGACGAGCCGCACGCGGGAAGTCGCGCTCGACTCGCCGAGCAGGATGGCCGCCGTCGCGGCGACCACGGAGTCCTCGTCGTTGGGGTTCAGCGCGTCCTGGCGGTGCTCCCGCACCCACTCCAGCACGGCGGTGCGGAAGGCGGTCGAATCCTGCAGCGTGCTCAGCAACGCCGTCGCGCCCAGCTTGGCGCGCTTGGCGGGGGCGAACTTCGCGACCGGCCGCAGCTGCTGCGGCACGTCGACCCTGGGCATCTTCCCGAGGGCTTCGGCGGCGAGCTCGGCGAGTCTGGCGCGGACGGGTTCCGGCAGCTCGCGCCAGGCGAAAGGCGGTGCCGGTTCCGCCTCCGGCCGCTGGTCAGCGACGGAGGCGCGAAGACCGGGGTCTTCGGGCTCTTCGGCGTGCACTGAGGGCGGCATCCGTCCAGGGTAGTCGCTCCCACACGAAGATCTCTCGTCGTGGGAGGTGCGGTCGCCCGGAATTGTCGGTGCCGTTACCTAGGGTGCCGATCATGCCTGCCGCCACCGACCAGCTGACCTTCGACGAGCTGGGCACCCCGCTGAGGGACACCACGTTCGTCGTGTTCGACCTCGAAACCACGGGCACCAAGCCCGGCCCGAACGGGATCACCGAGATCGGCGCGGTCAAGGTGCGGGGCGGCGAGGTGCTCGGTGAGTTCGCCACGCTGGTCAACCCGGGCATGCCCATCCCGCCCCAGATCGTCGCCCTGACGGGCATCACGGGCGCGATGGTCTACGACGCGCCCCCGATCGAACGCGTGCTGCCGGCGTTCCTGGAGTTCGCCGCCGGGGCGGTGCTCGTCGCGCACAACGCGCCCTTCGACACCGGTTTCCTGCGTGCCGCGTGCGCGGGGCACGGCTACGCGTGGCCGAAGCCCGCGGTGGTGTGCACGGTCCGGCTCGCGCGCCGCGTGCTGACCCGCCAGGACACCCCCAGCTTCCGGCTCTCCGCGCTCGCCGCGTTGTTCGGTTCGCGGGTCACGCCCAACCACCGCGCGCTGGAGGACGCCCGCGCCACCGTGGACGTGCTGCACGCGCTGCTCGAACGCGTCGGCTCGGTGGGGGTGCACTCGCTGGAGGAGCTGCTCGACTACCTCCCCGAGGTGACGCCGCAGCAGCGGCGCAAACGCGGTATGGCCGCGCACCTGCCCGAGCGGCCCGGCGTGTACCTGTTCCGCGGCCCGAACGAGGAGGTGCTCTACGTCGGCACGGCGGGCAACCTGCGGCGCCGCGTGCGCACGTACTTCACGGGCTCCGAGAGCCGGGGGCGCATCCGCGAGATGGTCGCGCTGGCGCAGCGGGTGGACGGCATCGAGTGCTCGCACGCACTGGAGGCGCAGGTGCGGGAGCTGCGGCTGCTGGCGGCGCACCGCCCGGCGTACAACCGCCGCTCGAAGAACCCGCGCAAGTCGTGGTGGGTGACGCTGACGGACGAGGCGTTCCCCCGGTTGTCGGTGGTGCGCCTGCCCAAGGACGGCGCGCTGGGCCCGTTCAACTCGCAGCAGACGGCGAAGCTGGCCGCCGACGTCCTCGCGAGCGCCACGGGGCTGCGCACCTGCACCCAGCGCATCTCGGCGGTCTCCCCGTCCGGCAGGCCGTGCGCGCTCGCCGAGCTGGGCCGCTGCGGAGCGCCCTGTGCGGGCCGTCAGAGCACCGTGGACTACCTCCCCTCGGTCCGGGCCGTCACCCGGCTGATCGGCGGTGAGGACGCCGCTCCGCTGCACTCCGCGCGGCGCCAGCTCGACGAGCTGTCCACGGCGCAGCACTACGAGCAGGCGGCCCGCCGCCGGGACGAGCTGGCGGTGCTGGTCCGGGCCGTCGCGCGGGCGCACCGGCTGTCGGCGCTGGCCGCCATCCCCGAGCTCGTCGCCGCCGCGCCCGATGGCAACTACGGCTGGGAGTTCGCGGTGATCCGGTACGGCCGCCTCGCGTCCGCGGGCGTCGCCCGGCGCGGGGTGCCGCCGATGCCCGTGGTGGACGCGCTGGTCGCCGCCGCGGAGACGGTCACCCCCGGGCCGGGGCCGCTGTCCGGCGCACCGGCCGAAGAGGTCGGTCTCCTGCTGCGCTGGCTCACCCGCCCCGGCGTCCGTCTGGTGCGCACAGCGGTCCCCTGGGCCGAACCAGCCCACGGCGCGGGAGGCTGGGAGGAGTGGCTGGCCCGCGCCTCGACGGCGACGGCACTGGAGCAAGCGGCGAGCTGAGCGGCGGGGCTACGATCGCGGCGGACCGAACCCCTGAGGAGGACTGACGTGATCACCGCGATCGTGCTCATTCACGCCGTGGCGGACAGCATTCCCGAGACCGCGCAGGCGATCGCGGACATCGACGGCGTGTCCGAGGTGTACTCGTGCGCGGGCGACGTCGACCTGATCGCGATGGTGCGGGTGCACACGCACGAGGAGCTGGCCGACCTGATCCCCGCGAAGATCGGCCGCGTGCCCGGCGTCGTGGACACCGACACGCACATCGCGTTCCGCTCCTACTCCACCGCCGACACCGAGTCCGCGTTCGCCCTCGGCGCCGACGACTGAAAACACCGAAGGGCCGGTTCCCCTTCCGGGAAACCGGCCCTTCGCCGTGTTCTTACTGGTCCGGCGTCTTCCAGCCCGCCGGGACCTCCTCCTCGGAGGGCACCCCGTTGCCGCCGTGACCGTTGCCGTGCGCGTTCGCCTTCGCCCGCTCCAGCGCCGCGACCTCGTCGGCCGGGTCCGGGGCGAGCAGCGTGCCGGGCACCGGACGGCCCGCGGCACCGAGCTTGTTCATCTTCTTCGGCACCGGCGCGCCCTGGTACTCCAGCGGGATCGCGTGGCCGTGGTCGTCCACCCCGCCCAGCGGCTGGTGGATCTCGATGAACTCACCGTGCGGCAGGCGCTTGATGATGCCCGTCTCGATGCCGTGCTCCAGCACCTCGCGGTCGGCCCGCTGCAGGCCCAGGCAGATCCGGTAGGTGATGAAGTACGCCAGCGGTGGCACCACCAGCAGCCCGATGCGGCCGGCCCACGTGGTCGCGTTGAGCGAGATGTTGAACTGGTAGGCGATGATGTCGTTGAAGCCGGACAGCTCCAGCACCATGAAGAAGCTCAGCGCCATCATGCCGATGCTCGTGCGTACCGGTGCGTCCCGCGGGCGCTGCAACAGGTTGTGGTGCGCGGTGTCGCCGGAGAGCTTGCGCTCGATCATCGGGTACGCGATGAGCAGGCCGAACAGGATCGGCATGCCGACCGCACCCGCGAAGAACACCGCGGGCACCGTGTAGTTGCCCAGGTACAGCTCCCACGCCGGGTAGACACGCAGGATGCCGTCCGCCCAGGCGAGGTACCAGTCCGGCTGCGAGCCCGCCGACACCTGCGAGGCGTTGTACGGGCCGATCTGCCAGATCGGGTTGATCTGGAAGATCCCGGCCATCAGGGCGAGCACACCGGTGACCATCGCGAAGAACGCGCCGCCCTTGAGGGCGAACACCGGCATGATGCGCACGCCGACGACGTTCGTCTCCTTGCGCCGCACCCCGGGGAACTGCGTGTGCTTCTGGTACCAGACCAGTGCCAGGTGGACGCCGACGAGCGCGAGCATGATGCCCGGCAGCAGCAGGATGTGCAGCGAGTACATCCGCGGCACGATCACGTCACCGGGGAACTCGCCGCCGAACAGCGCCCAGTGCAGCCAGGTGCCCATGATCGGCACCGACAGCACGATGCCCGACAGGGTCGCGCGGATACCGGTACCGGACAGCAGGTCGTCCGGCAGCGAGTAGCCGAAGAAGCCCTCGAACATGCCCAGGATCAGCAGCAGCGCGCCGATCACCCAGTTCGCCTCACGGGGACGGCGGAACGCTCCGGTGAAGAAGATCCGGAACATGTGCGCCATCATCGCGGCGACGAACACCAGCGCGGCCCAGTGGTGCAGCTGCCGCACGAACAGCCCGCCGCGGACGTCGAAGGAGATGTCCAGCGTCGTCGCGAACGCCCGCGACATCTCCACGCCCTGCAGCCCCTGGTAGCTGCCGTGGTAGGTGGTCTCCGCCATCGACGGGTCGAAGAACAGCGTCAGGTACACGCCCGACGCGATCAGGATGATGAAGCTGTACAGCGCCAGCTCACCCAGCAGGAACGACCAGTGCGTCGGGAACACCTTGTTGAGCTGGTGCCGCAGCCCCTTGGCCAGGTGGTACCGCTGGTCCATGTTCGTCGCGGCCTCGTTGGCCTGCTTCTGGAGCATGCTCGAGCCCCGCGTGGGCGTGGTGAGTGAACTCATGACTTGCGCTCCCAGAAAGCAGGACCGATGGGCTCGATGAAGTCGCTGCGGGCGACCAGGTAGCCCTGCGCGTCCACCGTGATCGGCAGCTGCGGCAGCGCGCGCGTGGCCGGCCCGAAGATGGGCTTGCCGTACTCGAGCGCGTTGAACTGCGACTGGTGGCACGGGCACAGGATGCGGTTGGTGCGCTGCTCGAACAGCGAAGCCGGGCAGCCGACGTGCGTGCAGACCTTGCTGTAGGCGTAGTACTCGCCGAAGTTGAAGTCCTCCTGGCCCTTGCGCTTGATCACGCGCGCCGCGTCCTCCGGGCGGAGGCGGATGAGCATGACCGGCGTGTCGGACCGGACGAACGTCTCGGCGAGCCGCTCCGGGTCGTTGCGCTCGGACTCGTGGAACGGGAACACCGTCTCCATGCCGCCCGCGTCGAGGTCCTCGGGGCGGACCAGGTCGATCGTGTGCGAGTCACCGGTGTAGCGGCGCAGGTACACGGGCTCGCCCGGGTACTCCGGCGCCCACGGGGTGTGCCAGAGCGTGTCCTCCGGCTTGCCCTTCCACGGGCTCTTGATGAACGACGCCACCGGCAGCGCGACGACACCGAGACCGAGGGCACCGCCCGCGAGGCCCACGGTGCGCTTGACGAGCGACCGGCGGCCGATCGTGCTGCGCGAGCCCGCGTCCTCGAGCTGGGCGACGATGGTCTTCTTGTCGATCTCCGCCGAGCCTTCGCCCGCGCCGTCGTTGCGCTCCTGCACCGCGAGCTCGTTCGGGACGAACCGCTTGGTGTAGAGGATCACGCCGATCCCGAGGCCGAGGATCGTCAGCCCGAGGGTGATGCCCAGCATCGGCGTGTAGAGCGAGTAGAGGAACGTGCCGCTCTCGCCCGGCGCCTTGTACTGCCAGGGCCACCAGATCAGGGAGACCACGAAACCGAGCCCGGCAAGGCCGGCGATGGTGAACCACAGCGCGACCATGCGCTCGGCGCGCTTCTCCGCGCGCGTGCCCTTGACCGGCCACGGCTCGGGGTAGTCGACCAGCTCGACGCCGTCCAGCCGCGTGCCCAGCTTGACCAGCTGGTCGCGGTCCATCTCGGCGAGTTCCGCGTCGGAAGGCAGGTTCTGTCCTTCGCTGCTCATGCCCTCGATCCAATCCACAGGGTGACGCCGATCAGCGCGCCGATACCCACTACCCACGCGATCACGGCTTCGGAGGCCGGGCCGAACCCGCCCAGCGGGTTACCACCGGGGCTGTTCTGGCCGTCCGACACCGACTTGACGTAGGCGATGATGTCCTTCTTCTCGTCCGGCGTGAGCTCCCGGTCGGAGAACTTCGGCATGTTCTGCGGGCCGGTCAGCATCGCCGTGTAGATCTGGTCCTCGGTCGCCGGGTCCAGGTTCGGCGCGTACTTGCCCGCCGACAGGGCGCCGCCGCGACCGGTGAAGTTGTGGCAGGACGCGCAGTTGAGCCGGAACAGCTCGCTGCCGCGCGCCGGGTCGGGGCCGCGCAGGGCCGCGCCGGTCTCGGCGGGCCGCTCCGGGCCGCCGCCGTTGGCCTGGATGTAGGCGCCGACCGCGTCGATCTCCTCGGGGCTCAGCTTCGGCGGCTTGCGCTCGGCCTGCGCCTCCTGGCGCACCATCGGCATCCGGCCGGAGGAGGTCTGGAAGTACACCGCCGCGTCGCCGACGCCGATCAGGCTCGGGCCGCGGTCCTGCACACCCTGCAGGTTCGCGCCGTGGCAGGTGATGCAGGTGTTGTTGTAGACCTGCTGGCCCAGCCGCAGCTGCGCCGGGTCCTCCTGCGCCTGCGCGGTCTGCGCCTTGGGCACGAAGACCGCGTAGACGGCGCCGGCCCCGATCAACGCGACACCCAGCGCGAGCAGGCCGGCGATGCGCCTGCGCAGCTTGGTGCGCGCGCGGAAGCGGCGCTCGGAGGATTTCTTCGTGGTGGTCATCTTGCGGCAACCCTTGCTGTTCGAAGTCCGGGGACGGGCTGTGCGGTCAGGGGATGATGTAGATAACCGCGAACAGGCCGACCCACACGATGTCGACGAAGTGCCAGTAGTAGGACACGACGATCGCGGAGGTGGCCTGCGCGGGCGTGAACTTGCTCAGCTTCGTCCGGATGAGCAGGAACACGAACGCGATGAGCCCGCCCATCACGTGCAGCCCGTGGAAGCCGGTGGCGAGGAAGAAGACGGTGCCCCAGGCGCCGGACGGGATGGTCACGCCCTCGTTCACGAGGCTGATGTACTCGCCGGCCTGACCGCCGATGAAGATCGCCCCCATGATCAACGTCAGCACGTACCAGCGGCGCAGCCCGTAGACGTCCCCGCGCTCGGCGGCGAACACGCCGAGCTGGCAGGTGAACGACGACGCCACCAGGATGATGGTGAAGGGCAGCGCGTACGGGATGTCGAGGTGGATGGGCTCGCCGGTCGACTCGAGGATCGGCGGCCAGTGGCCGCTCGAGTTCTGCGCCTTGACCGTGAAGAACATCGCGAACAGCCCGGCGAAGAACATGAGCTCGCTGGAGAGCCAAACGATGGTGCCGACGCTGACCATGTTCGGCCGGTTCAGCGAGTGCACCCGCTGGCTGATGTTGGGAGCTGCCGTTGTCACGAGTCGCATTATGTCCTCCTGCGGTGAGGCCTGCCCGGTCGGGTCGCCACGCGGGTTGGTCACATCGACGAACGCGGAGGGTGAGGATCAGACGTGAGTTTGCTCGATCGGGTGCGTGACCTGCTGAGAAGGAACTCCGAACCCCAGCTGACCACGGACGAGCCCGGACTGCCGGTGGTGGTGGAGGCGTTCGACGCGGCCGAAGCGGATTCGGCGGTGCTGGCGAGATCACACCTTTGGGACGAGGGAAAACCGGCCGTGCTGCGGCATCACCTGACGTTGCCGGCGGGCCGGGTCGCGGAGGCGGAACGGGTCCTCGCCCAGGATGGGTGGGAATTACGCACCGTGTCCGAATCGGACGGTGTCGCCACGCTGCACGCGCTGCGGGTCCAGCACCTCGACGCGCTGCACTGCGCGCAGGAGCGCTCCCGCATGGCGGGGCTGGCCGCCCGGCTGGGCGGCGACGCGCTGGGCTGGGACGCGCTGCAGCGGCCAGGGGCTGGGTGAGCGCGCCCGCGGGGACTACGATTCCGTTCATCACCACTGCGACGAGGCCGGAGGCTTGAACGTGACCGAGCAGCCGATGAGGATCCTGGTGTTCAGCCACCGGGCGGAAGTCCGCGAGTCGATCATCACCGCCGTCGGCCGCAGGCCGGCCACGGACCTGGGCCGCGTGGACTACGTCGAGGCGGCCGGGATCGCCGACGTGCTGGCCGAGATGGACGAGGGCGCGGTCGACCTGGCGATCCTGGACGGCGAGGCCCAGCCGACCGGTGGCATCGGGCTGTGCCGCCAGCTGAAGAACGAGATCCCCGACTGCCCGCCGATCGTGGTCGCGGTGCGCCGCAAGGACGACCGGTGGCTGGCGACGTGGTCGCAGGCCGACGCCGTCCTCGTGCACCCGCTCGACCCCCTCACCGCCGCGGAGACCGTCGCGGACGTGCTGCGGGCCCAGCGGGTCCCGGCCGTGCGCGCGTGATCGCCAGATGACCGTTCAGCAGCACTCCTGGCCCGCGCTGCTCACCCGGCTCATCGACCGGGCGGACCTGTCCGAGGAGGACACCGCCTGGGCGATGGACCAGGTGATGTCCGGCGAGGCCACGCTCGCGCAGATCGGCGGTTTCGCCGTGGCGCTGCGCGCGAAGGGCGAGACGCCCGAGGAGATCTCCGGCATGGCGAGCGCGATGCTCGCGCACGCCCGGCGGGTGCACGTCGAGGCCAGGGCCGTCGACATCGTCGGCACGGGTGGCGACCGCTCGGGTTCGGTGAACATCTCCACGATGGCCGCGCTGGTCGTGGCCGCCGCCGGCGTGCCGGTGGTGAAGCACGGCAACCGCGCGGCGTCCTCGAAGTCCGGCGCGGCCGACGTGCTGGAGGCGCTCGGCGTGGCGATCGACCTGCCGCCGGAGGGCGTGCAGCGCTGCGTCGCCGAGCTGGGCATCGGGTTCTGCTTCGCGCCCGTGTTCCACCCGGCGTTCCGGCACGCGGGCCCGGCGCGCAGCCAGCTGGGCGTGCCCACGACGTTCAACCTGCTCGGCCCGCTGACCAACCCCGCGCAGCCGGGCGCGGGCCTGATCGGCTGCGCCTACGCCGACCGCAGTGAGCTGCTGGCCCGCGTGTTCGCGCGGCGCGGCGCGTCGGTGCTGGTCGTGCGGGGTGACGACGGGCTGGACGAGATCACGACCACCACCACGAGCACGGTGTGGGTGGTGCGCGAGGGCCAGGTGCACGAGGAGCGCTTCGACCCGGAGTCGCTGGGCGTTCCGCGTGCCACGGCCGAGGACCTGCGCGGCGGTGACGCGGCGGCGAACGCTGAAGTCGTGCGCGAACTGGTGGCGGGCAAGACGGGCCCGGTGCGGGACGCGGTGCTGCTCAACGCGGCGGGCGCGCTCGCCGCGCACGCGGGGTTCTCCGGCTCGCTGGTGGACGACCTGCGGGCCGCGCTGACCAGGGCCGCCGAGGCCGTCGACTCCGGTGCGGCCGCCGACCTGCTGACGCGCTGGGCCGCCTTCCGCTGAAGCCCCCGGACACGAGAAAAGGGCGCTTCCCCGTTGGGGAGGCGCCCTTTTCGCGTCGGCAGGACTTATTCGTGGTTGGGGCCCGTGTGGTACTCGAACACCAGGCCGCCGACCGTGATCAGCAGCAGCACGACCGCGATGACCAGCAGCCAGATGTGGAAGAACGCCAGCGCCAGGCCCGCCGTGGCGGCGGAACCGGCCAGCGCGATCGGCCAGTAGCTGCCCGGGCTGAAGAAGCCCAGCTCACCGGCGCCGTCGCTGATCTCGGCGTCCTCGCGGTCCTCGGGGCGCGCCTCGATGCGGCGCGCCACGAACCGCAGGTAGCTGCCGGCGATGAACGACAGGCCACCGGTCAGGATCAGGGCGACCAGCCCGACCGGCTCGACGCCGAACCCGCTCCAGTAGTACGTGGTCACGCCGTAGACGATCGCGATGAAGAAGGCGAACGCCGTGACGAGATCGAAAATCCTGGCTTCGACCCTCATGAAGCTGTCCTCACTCCTGGTGTCCGGCGCGTCAGCGGATGGTGCGGTCGGTGTTGAACGGCTTGGTGCTCACCGCCTGCGGGGAGCACAGCTCGCCGCAGTTCATCGCGCCAAGGGCCTCGGCCGCGGTGTTGGGCGCACCGGTCGCGGGGTTGACCTGCGTCCGCAGCTGGATGTACTGCCGGTACAGGTTGTCCGGCAGCGCGCGGACCTCGAAGTTCATCATCGCGTGGTAGGTGCCGCACAGCTCGGCGCAACGGCCCACGAACGAACCGGGCCGGTCGATCGTGTTCTGGAACGACGAGTCCTGGTTGTTCTTCTCCGGGTACGGGAAGACGTCGCGCTTGAAGTGGAACTCCGGCACCCAGAACGAGTGGATGACGTCGGTCGAGCGCAGGTTGTACTGGATGGTCTTGCCGACGGGCAGCACCAGCAGCGGGATCTCGCTCGAGCTGCCGACCGTGCGGATGACCTGCCCGTTGGCGTCCTTGGCCTCGTTCGGGTAGTCGAACTCCCAGTTCCACTGGAAGGCCGTGACGTTGACGGTCACGTCCGGGTCCGGCTTCTTGTCGAGCACGTTGCTCTCGGTGGTGGCGGTGAAGAAGAACAGCACGCAGACCATCACCAGCGGCGTGATGACGCAGAAGAGCTCCAGCGGCACGTTGTACTGGAACTGGCGCGGCAGCTCGGTCGGGTCCTGGTTCTTCTTCTTGCGGTGGAACGCAGACGACCAGAAGATCAGACCCCACACGATGACGCCGACGACGAGCGCGGCGAGCACGGACCAGGTCCACAGCCAGCGCATCTTGTCGGCCTGCTCCGTGACCCCCACCGGCCAGCCGAAGCGCAACACCTCGTCACCGGAGCACCCGGTCGCCAGCAGGGCCACGAGCCCGGCCAGTGCGGCGACCTTACCGACCCTCTTCAACCCAGGCCTCCTCAAGTTCTCACCCGACAGCCGGAGCCTAGCTGAGTTGCCAGGTTCCGCTTGGCAAGGGGTAACCGTTCGTGGCCGGTCCACGCGGCATACTTGGCGTCTCCTAGTCCTCGATGTCGACCAAAAGGTGTGTGAGTAGACGTGTGCGGCCTGCTCGGACTGGTCTGTCCCAGTGAGAACGAAGCGGCGAAGGCCCGCGACGCGGTCGGGGCGGCCCTGCGCTGCCAACGGCACCGCGGCCCGGACGAGACCGACACCTGGGCGGACGCCGAGGTCGTCTACGGGTTCAACCGGCTCGCGTTCATCGACGTCGAGCACGCCCACCAGCCGCTGGTGTGGGGGCCGCCGGAGGCGCCGGAGCGCTACACGCTGAACTTCAACGGCGAGATCTACAACTACCGCGAGCTGCGCGAACAGCTGGTCGCGGAGCACGGTGCGAAGTTCGCCACAGAAGGCGACGGCGAGGCGATCGTCGCCGCCATCCACTACTGGGGCCGTGGCGCGGTGAGCCGCTTGCGCGGGATGTTCGCTTTCCTGCTGTGGGACGCGCAGGAGAAGGTGCTGCACGGCGCCCGCGACCCGTTCGGCATCAAGCCGCTGTACTACTCGGCCGGGCCCGGTGGCGTGGCGTTCTCCAGTGAGAAGAAGAGCCTGCTGGAGCTGACCGACGTGCTCGGGGTGGGTGAGGAACTCGACACCAAGGCGCTGCAGCACTACCTGACGCTGCAGTACGTGCCAGAGCCCGAGTCGCTGCACACGGGCATCCGGCGCATCGAGTCGGGCACCTCGTTCACCATCTCCCCCGGTGGGGAGCTCAAGCAGGAGCGCTACTTCTTCCCGGAGTTCGCGGCGCGTCCCGTGCACACGGACGGCGAGGCGAAGGAGCTGCACCAGCGCATCGCCGATGTGATGCGCGACTCGGTCCGCAAGCACATGATCGCCGACCCCGACATCACGGTCGGCGCGTTCCTGTCGGGCGGCATCGACTCGACGGCGATCGCGGCGCTGGCGAAGGAGCAGAACCCGAACCTGATCGCGTTCACGACGGGGTTCGAGCGCGAGGGCTACTCCGAGGTGGACGTGGCGGCCGAGTCCGCGGCGGCGATCGGGGTGAAGCACGTCGTCCGCACGGTCACGGCGGACGAGATGATGGACGTGCTGCCGCTCATCGTCTGGTACCTGGACGACCCGGTGGCCGACCCGGCACTCGTGCCGCTGTGGTTCATCGCCCGCGAGGCGCGCAAGCACGTGAAGGCGGTGCTGTCCGGCGAGGGCTCGGACGAGCTGTTCGGCGGCTACACGATCTACAAGGAGCCCATCTCGCTGGCGCCGTTCGAGAAGGTGCCGGGCGGGGTGCGCAAGCTGCTGGGCAAGGTGTCGGAGCGCATCCCGGAGGGCACACGCGGCAAGGACCTGCTGCGGCGCGGGGCGCTCACGATGGAGGAGCGTTATTACGGAAACGCCCGCATCTTCCGCGATGACCAGTTGCGGCGGGTGCTGCGGACCTATGTGGACGGTGTCGGGCACCGGGACGTCACCGCGGAGCACTACCGCACCTCGGCGGGCTGGGACCCGGTCGCGCGCATGCAGCACGTGGACCTGTTCACGTGGCTGCGCGGGGACATCCTGGTCAAGGCGGACAAGATGACGATGGCGAACTCGCTGGAACTGCGGGTCCCGTTCCTCGACTCCGAGGTGTTCAAGGTCGCCGCGAGCATCCCGCTCGACCAGAAGGTGACGAAGGAGACCACGAAGTACGCCCTGCGCCGCGCGCTCGACGGCATCGTCCCCGCGCACGTGCTCAACCGGCGCAAACTGGGCTTCCCGGTGCCCATCAAGCACTGGCTGCGCGCGGAGATGTACGACTGGGCCCGCGGCATCGTGAACGATTCGAAGACGGATGCCTTGCTGGACAAGCCCGCGGTGCTGCGGATGCTGGAGGAACACCGCGCGGGCACGCTGGACCACAGCCGCCGCATCTGGGCGCTGATCGTGTTCATGCTGTGGCACGGGATCTTCATCGAGCACCGCATCAAGCCGGAGATCCCGGAACCGGTCTACCCGGTGAAGATCTGAGGGGCTTTTTGAAGCCCCAGAGAGTTGGGTGATCATCCCGTCGCCTGATACCGGTGGATCACTTTGAGCCAGGGCCGCAACCTTTTTCGAGACCGGCGGTTGTCATGCCAGGCTTGCGGCTCTGGGTCAAAGTGATATGCACAAACCGCAGGCGACGGGATGATCACTCAACTCGAC
>NZ_BAABIB010000053.1:0-4551 GCF_039542405.1 Amycolatopsis dongchuanensis | reverse complement strand
CCGACGTCCTCTACCACGCACTCCACACCGACCACCACCACTTGACATAGAAGCTTCCTTCGGCGTCGCTTCGCGATGGGCTCCGCCCACCCTTGACCCGGCGAGCCAACCGCTAAGGCAGCTGGGGATCGCCGGGGGTAGGGGTGCGGGCGGTGGGCCCCTGCTCGCTTCGCGTTGCCGGGTTCCTTCTCAGGCCAGGACCACCTTTCCCAGTTCCGCCGGTGTGGCCAGTAGTTCGTGTTTAGGCACGACCCTGACCGTGTAGCCGAGCGATCCCGCGTGGGGTAGGCGCAGGGTGGCCGCGAAGAGGCCGATCCCTTCCTGCGCCATCGGAACCGTCATCGGGTCCGTCAGTTCGTCCGAATCGCCGACTGTGCCCACCACTGCCTGCACGTCCACTTCGAACAGTTCCAGGCCTGCGAGGTCGATCCGCGCCTGCACGCGGACTTCCCTGCCCACCACCAGTTCCTCGGCCGTCAGGTCCGTGTCGAAGATCTTCACCTGCGGCCACAGCAGGTCGATCCGCTTGCGGTACTCCGACAGCGACCGGGCGCCCTCGTAGTTGTTGCGGGCAGCCGCGGCTACCGTGGCGGCCGCGGGGCGGTAACACGTTTCCACGTATTCGCGCACCATCCGCGACGCCTGCACGCGCGGGCCGAGCGTGTCGAGCGTGTGCCACACCATCGACATCCAGCCCTGCGGCACGCCGTCACCGTTGCGGTCGTAGAACAACGGCGCCACCTGCTGCCCCAGCAGGTCGTACAACGCGGCGGACTCCAGCTCGTCCCGGCGCAGCGGGTCGCGGATGCCGTCCGCCGTCGGGATCGCCCAGCCGTTGCTGCCGTCGTAGCACTCGTCCCACCAACCGTCGCGAATGGACAGGTTGAGACCGCCGTTGAGCGCCGACTTCATGCCCGAAGTGCCACACGCCTCCAGCGGGCGCGTCGGGTTGTTCAGCCACACGTCGCAGCCGCGGTAGAGGTAGCGCGCCATCGACATGTCGTAGTCCGGCAGGAACACCATGCGGCGCCGCACATCCGGATCGTCCACGAAGCGCACGATCTGCTGGATCAGCTGCTTGCCACCCTCGTCCGCCGGGTGCGACTTCCCGGCCACGACGATCTGGATCGGCCGGTCTTCGTCCAGCAGCAAGGCTTTCAGACGCTCGGGATCACGCAGCATCAACGTCAGCCGCTTGTACGTCGGTACGCGGCGGGCGAAGCCGACCGTCAGCACGTCCGGGTCGAACACCGTGTTGATCCAGCCCAGCTCCAGCGCCGAAGCACCCCGCTGCAACCACGACTCGCGGACGCGCCGCCGCACCTCGGTCACCAGCTTCTGCCGCAGATCCCGCCGCAGGGCCCACAGTTCCTCGTCGCTGACGCCCTGCTGGCTCGGCAACTGCCCGCGGTGTCCCCATTCCTTGTGCTTGCCGCCGAGCAGCGCGGTCAGCTCACGGGCGACCCACGTCGGGCCGTGCACGCCGTTCGTGACGGACGTGATCGGCACCTCGTCCTCGTCGAAACCGTTCCACAGCCGGGAGAACATCGCGCGGGACACCCGGCCGTGCAGCTGTGACACGCCGTTCGCGCGCTGCGCCAGCCGCAGGCCCATGTGCGCCATGTTGAACATGCCCGGGTTGTCCTCGGCCCCGAGCGCCAGCACGCGCCGCGTCTCGATGCCCGGCAGCAGCCGGCCGTCACCGAAGTAGTGCTGCACGAGGTCCACCGGGAACCGGTCGATGCCGGCCGGGACGGGCGTGTGCGTGGTGAACACCGTGCCCGCGCGCACCGCGGAGAGCACCTCGTCGAACCCGAGGCCGTGCTCGGAGATCAGCTCGCGCGCCCGTTCCAGGCCGAGGAAGCCCGCGTGCCCCTCGTTGGTGTGGAACACCTCCGGCTGCGGGTGCCCGGTCAGCTCGCAGTACCGCCGCACGGCGCGCATGCCGCCGATCCCGGCGAGGATCTCCTGGCGGATGCGGTGGTCGGCGTCGCCGCCGTAGAGGCGGTCGGTGACGCGGCGCAGGTCCTCGTCGTTCTCGTCGACGTCGGTGTCCAGCAGCAACAGCGGCACGCGGCCGACGTTGGCCTGCCACACCTGCGCGTACAGGTCACGCCCGCCGGGCATGGCGACGTGCACCAGCACCGGCTTGTCGTCCTCGTCGGTGAGCAGTTCCAGCGGCAGCGCGTTCGGGTCGATGACCGGGTAGTGCTCCAGCTGCCAGCCGTCCAGCGACAGGCCCTGCCGGAAGTAGCCCGCCCGGTACAGCGGGCCGACGCCGATCATCGGCACGCCCAGGTCGGACGCGGCCTTGAGGTGGTCACCGGCGAGCACGCCGAGGCCGCCCGAGTAGTTGGGCAGGGCCTCGTGCACGCCGAACTCCATGCAGAAGTAGGCGATGGCCCTGGGCGCTCCGTCGGCGCCGTGCTGCTCCTGGTACCAGCGCTCCTCGGTGAGGTAGCGCTCCAGGTCCTCCGTGGCGGCGCGTGCCCTGGCCAGGAAGTCCTCGTCGGCGGCGAGCTCCTCCAGGCGCGCGGACGGGACGGCCAGCAGCATCCGCAGCGGGTCGCGGACGCGGCGGAACAGCTCGTCGTCCATCGACGCGAACAGGTCGCGGGTCGGTGGGTGCCAGGTCCAGCGCAGGTTGGTCGCCAGCGCCCGCAGGCCCGCCAGCGGTTCCGGCAGGCTCGCGCGCACGGTGAACCGACGGATTGCTTTCATGACGACTGACGATATCGGTTAGCCTCGCGTCTCCGAAGCCGATCAGGGAGCGGGTGGCATGCGCGCAGGGGGTCTGATCTTCGCCGTCGCGGGGTTGCTGGTGATGAGCCTCACGGCCTGCGGCGGTGAAAGCGGGGGCACGGGGGCGAACTCCGTCGCCGGGCTGCCGGTCACCCACTTCGAGAGCGGGCTGCGCACGGACGCCCCCAAACCGAGCCTGGACGTGGAGAACGTCAGCGACGACGAAGCCGACCGGCTCGCCACGGCGACGATCGCCGACGTCGAGGAGTACTGGAGCGGCAGGCTGCCCGACGACTTCGGGATCAAGTTCGAGCCGGTGAAGTCGCTGCTGTCGTACGAGTCGAACGGCGAGAACCGGTCCAACGGGTGCGGCAACACGAAGAGGAACGTCAACGCCTTCTACTGCGGGCAGGACGACTCGATCGCGTGGGACCGCGGGGTGCTGCTGCCGACGATGATCCGGCAGTTCGGGCCGCTGTCGGTGGTGACGGTGCTGGCCCACGAGTTCGGGCACGCCGTGCAGTACCGGCTCCAGGACAAGGCCGGGATCAACCGCAGCACGCCGACGATCGTCAAGGAGCAGCAGGCCGACTGCTTCGCGGGCAGCTACTACCGGTGGGTGGCCGAGGGCAAGAGCGAGTACTTCCGGGTGTCGACGGCGGAGGGGCTGAACGCGGCGCTGTCGTCGCTGTTCCTGGTGCGGGACAGCGCGGGCACGGCGGCGACGGACAACCAGGCGCACGGCACGGCGTTCGACCGGATCTTCGCGTTCCAGCTGGGTTTCGAGCACGGGCCGCAGGACTGCGCGAAAATCGACATGGCGACCCTGCAACCCCGGCTGACCGAGCGCCCGTTCGACCAGGCCGACCGCAACGAGGGCACACTGCCGATCAACGACACGACCGTCGACTACCTGAAGCAGAGCCTCGACGCGGCGTTCTCCGGCGCCAACGCCCCGAAGCCGCGGATCGTGAAGGGCGGCGGTACGTGCGGCAGTGGCCCGGCGACCCCGCCCGCGTCGTACTGCCCCGCGGACAACACGGTCAACATCGACCTGCCCGCACTGGCCGAACTGGGCAAACCGGTCGACCAGGACGCCGAGTGGCAGGGCGCGACCACAGGCGGGCACGGTGACTTCGCGGCGTTCTCGGAAATCGCGTCCCGCTACGCACTGGCGATCCAAAAGGGCGTCGGCGCATCACTGGACAACGCGAACGCGGGCCTCCGGACGGCATGCCTGGTAGGCGCCTGGGCCGCAGCGACGAACAAACTGGCCGACACCGCACTGCGCCTGTCCGCAGGAGACCTGGACGAGGCCATCTCGGACCTGCTCCGCCCCGACAGCCTCGTAGCGGCGGACGTCAACGGCAAGCGCGTGGACGCGGGCTTCACCAGAGTCGAAGCGATGCGCACCGGATACCTACAAGGCTCCAGCCCCTGCAGCAAGAACTACGGGTAACCAGCCCACACACCGCCACCGTGCAACGCGAACGCGAGCGGCCACACCGCCCACACCCACCCCCGCCCCGATCCCCAGCCGCACTTACGGCCGATCCGCCGGGTCAAGAGTGGGCGAAGCCCATCCCGAAGGGACGCCGAAGGCGCTCTTGACGCGACGGATCGGCCGTGAACACTCAAAGATCGGGGCGGGGGTGGGGCCGCTCAGGCAGGGCGGTCACGCCCGGGAGACCCCGCCACTCACGCGCCCAGCGGCGAACAGGACCAAAAGATCAAAAGATCAAAAGAATGCCTCGCCGGCGGGCAATACCGCTAAGTTAGGCGGTTTGGGTGAGGAGTCGGATGCGTGGT
>NZ_BAABIB010000052.1:0-15130 GCF_039542405.1 Amycolatopsis dongchuanensis | reverse complement strand
GCTCATCGTCATACCTCCTGCTCAGGAACCTACATAACCCCTGAGCCACAAAGTCTGACGCGCGACAGCCCCAAACACCTGCTCACAGAACCGGGCATGGGCTACAGATTCGAAAACTAAGAAACCGCGCCGCACCACCCACACACCGCACCCGGCGACGCGAACGCGAGCGGCCCCACGCCCCGCTCCTCCCCCGCCTCGATCCCCAGCTGCTGAACAATCAAGGGGATGGGGCGGGGGAGGGGCCGCTCGAGCAGGGCGGCCACGCCCGGTGGACCCCGGTGCCTGGGCTCTCAGGCGACCAGGGAAAAAAGAAACGCCTCGCCGGCGGGCAATACCGCTAAGTTTAGGCGAGTTTCCGCAGCTCAGAGGCGTTTGGAGGCGTCGCCCACAGAGCGGTCACACCCCGACAGAACAGTTGCCTCAATTGAAGATTCCCCTCAACCGCAACGGCGACTGTCTCAAGTGGAGAACCGCCTAACCGGCGGGAACGACTGAACAGAGCCTCCGGTAACGCCCTGACCAGGTAAAACGTACTAACTTAGCGGTATTGGCCGGCGGGCAGGCTCCAGGATGTTGGGGGCCCAAAGGGATCTCACCTTTGGGTGGGTGGGCGAGTTGAGTGATCATCCCGTCGCCTGCGGTTTGTGCATATCACTTTGACCCAGAGCCGCAAGCTTTGGTCTTTCGGCCGCCGGTCCCGGCGCATGTTGCGGCCCTGGCTCAAAGTGATCCACCGGTATCAGGCGACGGGATGATCAGCCAACTCTCGGGGTGGCTGTGCTCGGGCCTACGGCCCTCACCCCTGCCCGGAAGTCTCCGAACCGCCACTGGACGAGGAGCTGTCCGGGGTGCTCGTCGTCGTGCTGGTCGAGCTGCTCGCGGGCGGCTCGGACGAGCTGCTGCTCGGCGTCGTGGAGTGCGTGGGGCTGCTGGAACTGCTCGTCGGCGAGCTGCTGGACGGCCCGCTCGTCGGCGGCTTGGTCGACGTGTCGTCACGCGGGGGGCTCGTCGGGTCCGTCGGGGTGATCGGGTTCGTCGGGGGGATCTGCGTGCCCGGCGGGATGTACGTGCCGGGTGGGATCGGGGTGCCGGGCGGCAGGACGACGGGGTTCGCACCGGAGCCGGGGGCCGGGAGGATCGTCACGACGGGCTTGCCGTCCGGGCCGACCGTGACGACCGCCGTCGGGGACGTCGCCGGGTCGGGCTGGGCGGAACCGGCGACCGTCAGTGTGCCCGGCACTGGGTTGCCCGGGATCAGCTGCGGGCCGGACGACGAGTTCGCGTTGCCGGCCTTCAGATCACCGCCGGCGACGATCGACGGTGACGACAGCTCCGCGATGCCGCCGAAAGCCGTGGCGAGCACGACCCCGCTGACCGCCAGCAGGACGTATCCGCTGCGCTTGGTCCGAGACGCGGAATCGCGTGGGGGCGCCACTTCGGCGCGCTGACCCGAACGTGACCCGGACTGGGTCATGGTGGCTCCTTGCTGAGAGATCTCGGCTTGTCCTGCCCGGGCGGAGTAGCCCAGGCGGGTGGACGCGACGGGCAGGTTAGCACCGACGGTTAACGGAGTGCGAGCTGCGCGGCGCTCACCGTTAACTGTCCGCAGTCATTTCGGTGCGGCACGATGGGAGCCGTGACTGCGGAACAGGAAGCGGTGCGGCTCACCGCGTGGGTCAGCGGCCGGGTGCAGGGTGTCGGTTTTCGCTGGTGGACCCGGTGCCGCGCGCTCGAACTGGGCTTGGTGGGCAGCGCGGCGAACCTGCCGGACGGACGCGTCGAGGTCGTCGCGGAGGGGCCCAAGGATCACTGTGAGCAGCTTGTCGTCGCGCTCCGTTCGTCATCCTCACCCGGAAGTGTGGATCAGGTGGTCGAGCACTGGTCGCCCGCCCGAGGGGGCCTGACCGGCTTCGTGGAGAAGTGACGCCGCGCCTCCCGCAGCCGCCGCCCGCGCCTCGGTAGACTCAACCGACCGGCAGAGGTTCGCAGCACCGGAGGGGTCCCCGCCAACGTGCATCTCAAGAGTCTGACGCTGAAGGGCTTCAAGTCCTTCGCCTCGGCGACCACCCTGCGGTTCGAACCCGGCATCACCTGCGTCGTCGGGCCGAACGGCTCGGGCAAGTCGAACGTGCTCGACGCGCTGCGCTGGGTGATGGGCACGCAGGGTGCCAAGGACCTGCGTGGCGGCAAGATGGAGGACGTCATCTTCGCCGGCACCGCGGGCCGCGCCCCGCTCGGCCGCGCCGAGGTGACGCTGACCATCGACAACGCCGACGGCGCGCTGCCCATCGAGTACTCCGAGGTCTCCATCACGCGCCGCATGTTCCGCGACGGGGCCAGCGAGTACGAGATCAACGGCAGCTCGTGCCGCCTGCTGGACATCCAGGAACTGCTGTCCGACTCCGGTATCGGCCGCGAGATGCACGTCATCGTCGGCCAGGGGCAGCTGTCCCAGATCCTCGAATCCAAGCCCGAGGAGCGCCGCGCCTTCATCGAGGAGGCCGCCGGTGTGCTCAAGCACCGCAAGCGCAAGGAAAAGGCGCTGCGCAAGCTCACCGCGATGCAGGGCAACCTCGACCGCCTCGGCGACCTGACCGCCGAGCTGCGCCGCCAGCTCAAGCCGCTGGGCAAGCAGGCCGAGATCGCCCGCAAGGCGCAGTCCGTGCAGGCCGAGCTGCGTGACGCGCGCCTGCGCCTGCTCGCCGACGACCTGGTGACGCAGCGCGCCGCGATCGCCAAGGAGGAGGCCGACGAGGCCACCGCCCGCGCCCGCCGCGCCGAGGTCGAGCAGGCATTGGAGCTGGTCAGCGCCGAGGAGAACCAGCTCGAAGCGCTCCTGGCCGAGGACGCGCCGCGCCTGGCCCAGACGCAGGACACCTGGTACAAGCTGTCCGCGCTGGCCGAGCGCCTGCGGGGCACCGTCCGGCTCGCCGTCGAGCGCCAGCGGCACCTGTCGTCCGACGTGGAGACGCAGCAGACCGGGCGTGACCCGGAGGAGCTGCTCGCCGAGGCCGAGCAGGTCGCGATGCGCGAGGAGGAGCTGAACGAGGCCGTCGCGCAGGCGCGGGCGATGCTGTCGGAGACCGTGCAGCGCCGTGAGCAGCTGGAGCACGCGGTGCAGGCGGCCGAGCGCGCCCACATGGCGGCGGTCCGCGCGATCGCCGACCGCCGCGAGGGGCTGGCGAAGCTGACCGGCCAGGTCGAGGCGCTGCGCAGCAAGAACGGCGCCACCGCCGACGAGATCGAGCGCCTCACCGCCGCGATCGACGAGGCCGCGGCCCGCGCCGAGATCGCCGTCGAGGAGCTGGAGGAGGCGAAGGCCGAGGGCGGCGTCGAGGAGTCCGACGACGCCGAGCTCCAGGCCCGCCACGACCGCGCGGTCGAGGCGAACAACGCCGCCAAGGCCCGCGTCGAGGAGCTGGTGAAGGCCGAGCGGTCCGCCGAGCGCGAGATCGCGTCGGAGAAGGCCCGCGTGGACGCCCTGTCGATGGGGTTGCGCCGCAAGGACGGCGCGGGCGCGCTGCTCGGCGCGTCCGACCAGCTGCCGGGCCTGCTGGGCTCGGTCGCCGCGCTGCTCACCGTCGAGCCCGGGTACGAGGTCGCGCTCGCCGCGGCACTCGGCCCGGTCGCCGACGCCGTCGCCGTGCAGGGCGGTGAGGACGCGCTCGCCGCGCTGAAGTACTTGAAGGACAACGACTCCGGCCGTGCAGGCGTGCTGCTCGGCGGCCAGGAGTACACAGTGGACACCTCGTCGTGGCCGTCGCTGCCGGAGGGTGCGCGCTGGGCCCGCGAGGTCGTCACGGCGCCGGAAACGTTGCGTCCCGCGGTGGAGCGCGCGCTGGACCGCATCGCGGTGGTGTCCGATTTGGACACCGCGCGCCGGCTCGTCGCCGTGCACCCCGAGGTCAGCACGGTGACCGAAGAGGGCGACGTGTTCGGCGCGCACTGGGCGGTCGGTGGCTCGTCGCGCAGCGAGAGCGTCATCGAGGTGCAGGCCGCGGTCGACGAGGCGCAGGACCGCCTGCTCGCCGCCGAGCGCCTGCTGGAGCGCACGGCCGCCGAGCTGGAGGGCGCCCGCGCCGAGCAGCAGGCCCGCCGCGAGGAAGTCGGCCAGGTCAAGGAAGCGCTCAACGAGGCCAAGGTCCGCAAGGCCCGCTCGTCGGAGCGGCTGAACCGGCTGCAGCAGGCCGCGCGCTCGGCCGAGGCCGAGGTGACGCGCCTGCACCAGCAGCGCGCGAAGGTCGAGAGCAGCAGGCAGGAAGCGGTCGAGAAGCTCGCCGAGCTGGAGGAGCGGCTGTCCGCCGTCGCCGAGGAGGCGGTGGACGAGGACCCGGACACCACCGAGCGCGACCAGATGGCCGAGGAGCTGGCCGTCGTCCGCCAGGAGGAGGTCGAGGCGCGCCTCGCGCTGCGCACGGCCGAGGAGCGGGCACGCGGGATCGCGGGCCGGGCCGAGTCCCTGCGCCGCGCCGCGCACGCCGAGCAGCAGGCACGGGAACGCGCCGAACGCGCTCGCGCGCAGCGGGCGAAGGGTGCGGCGATCGCGGCCGCGGTGGTCGACGCCGGTGAGCTGGCGCTGGAGCGCATCGAGCAGTCGGTGCAGCGCGCCGCGGCCGAGCGGGACGAGGTGCAGGCCGCGCGCCAGGGCCGGGAAACCGCGCTGGCGCAGGTGCGCAGCCGGGTCCGCGAGCTGACCGGCGAGCTGGAGAAGCTGACCGACGCGGTGCACCGCGACGAGGTGCTGCGGGCGGAGCAGCGGCTGCGCCTGGAGCAGCTGGAGACCAAGATCGCCGAGGACTTCGGCATCGGCCTGGAGGACCTGGTCGCCGAGTACGGCCCCGACGTGCCGGTGCCGCCCGGCGCCGCCGAGATGGCCGAGTACGAGGAGGCCCGCGAGCGCGGCGAGTCCGTGACGGCGCCGCCGCCGATCCCGTACGACCGGGCCACCCAGGAGCGCCGCGCGAAGCGGGCGGAGCGGGACCTGGCCACGCTGGGCAAGGTCAACCCGCTGGCGCTGGAGGAGTTCGCCGCGCTGGAGGAGCGCTACAAGTTCCTGTCCACGCAGCTGGAGGACCTCAAGGCCACCCGCAAGGACCTGCTGACGGTGATCAAGGAGGTGGACGACAAGATCCTGGAGGTCTTCACGTCCGCCTACCACGACGTCGCGCGCGAGTTCGAGACCGTGTTCTCCGTGTTGTTCCCCGGTGGCGAGGGCCGCATGGTGCTCACGGAGCCGGACGACATGCTCGCCACCGGCGTGGACGTCGAAGCCCGCCCGCCCGGCAAGAAGGTCAAGCGGCTGTCGCTGCTGTCGGGTGGCGAGAAGTCGCTCGTCGCGGTCGGCATGCTGGTCGCGATCTTCCGCGCCCGCCCCTCGCCCTTCTACGTCATGGACGAGGTCGAGGCCGCGCTGGACGACACGAACATGCGCCGCCTGATCGGCCTGCTGGAGCAGCTGCGCGATTCGTCGCAGCTGATCATCATCACGCACCAGAAACCGACGATGGAAATCGCGGACGCGCTGTACGGCGTGAGCATGCAGGGCGACGGGATCACCAAGGTCATTTCGCAGCGGCTGCGTGAGGAAAAGGTCGAAACCGCTTCCTGACGGAATACGCCCGATCGGGGCGGCGTGAAAAATCTTTCACGGGTACTCACGCTGCGTGCTGGTTCAAACCACCCGGGTGGCTCTAGACGCTGTCGTCGGCCGAGCCCTACCGTCGGAAAACGTTTTCCCGCCCCGTCCCCGCCGCGCAGGAGCCCCCGCCGTGCCCACTGTCGTGCACAGGAAAACCCTGGTCGCCATTGCTGTTCTGGTGCTCGCACTGCTCGTGCCGGGCCACGCCTCCGCGGCGCCGCCGCCCGCGCTGCCGAAGGGCCCCGTCGGCTGGGACACCTACCGCACGATGTCCGCGCTGGCGCAGCTGCGGCCGGGTGCCCAACTGAAACAGTTTTCGAGTTTCGACCGGACCGGGAACAACGACGACGGTTTCAACGGGACCTATTCCTGCCTGCGCCAGGACGACGACGGGTGCGTGATCGCGGAATCGCTCGCGCCCGGGGAAATCTCGTCGATCTGGTTCACCTACGCCTCGAACTCCGTCGCCCCGATCGGCCGGATCACGGTCGAGCTCGACGGGCGCACGGTGCTTTCCGGCTCACTGCAGGACATCGTGGACGGCAAGCGCGGCGCGCCCTTCGTGTGGCCGCTCGTCGGCAACAGCGCCGACACGATGGGCGGCGCGGTGATCAAGGTGCCCATGCCCTACACGCACTCGATGCGGGTCACCACCGAGCACAACCCGCACTTCTACCACGTCGCCTACCGGCAGTTCGCCGACGCGACGGGGGTGCGCACGTTCGACCCGACCGACAAGGCGACCGACGTCCTGCAGCGGCTGCGGGGTTACGGCGTGCGCGACCCGAAGCCCGCCGCGCCCGGTGCGCGGACGCAGCACACGGCGGTGGCGCTCGCGCCCGGCGCCGCGGTCACGCTCCCGGTGAACGGCCCTGGCCGGATCGACCAGCTCGCGCTGCGCCTGCCGCAGGTGGTCGCCGCGCCCGCGGTGTACGACGACGGTCGGGCGTTCGCGCAAGGCGGGAGTTCCTTCGCCGCGAGCATTTCCCCCGCCAACGAGGGGGTGCGGATCACCCGCCGCTACGACGCCGGAATCGCGCAGCAGCGGGCGAGCGTGACCGTCGACGGCCGGCAGGCGGGGGAGTGGGACAGCGGCGCGGCCGCCCCCGGCGGGAGCTGGGCCGAGCAGACGATCGACGTTCCCGCCGCGTTCACCGCCCACCGCTCCTCGGTGCGGATCGCGAGCACCTTCGTGTCCTCGGCTCTGGACGTCAACGAGTTCCGGTACGAGATCCACAGCAAGATCGGCGGCGAGTGGGTGCGCACCGACATCATGGACGTCGGGCCGAACCACCCGAGCGACGAGGCGGTGCACGGCTACCGGATCACCGGCCAGACGTGGGCCGGGCTGCAGAACTTCCGCTACGCCACCGACGCCGGGCAGGTCGCGGCCTCCGACGCGGTGCTGGACGGGCTGCGGTTGCGGATCACCTTCGACGGGCAGACCACTGTGGACGCTCCCGTCGGTGAGTTCTTCGGTTCCGGGCTCGGGAAGTACGCGTCGCGGACGCTCCTGCACTCGATCGACACCACCGAGGACGGCGCTTTCACGTCGTGGTGGCCGATGCCCTACCGGCAGCGGGCGGTCGTCGAGCTGGTCAACACCTCGCAGGTGCCGGTCGGCGCGGGCGACCTCGCCGTCACGGCGGCGCCCGACGGGTCCGTCTCGAACGGCCTGACGCGTGGCGAACTGGGGTACTTCCACGCCACGCAGCACCGCGGGGACACCGTGACGGGGCAGGACTGGAACTTCCTGAACACGCAGGGGCGAGGCCTGTTCTACGGTGTGACGACGAGCATGCGCGGGCACATCCCACCGGGTCCCGTGCACCAGATGAACTTCCTCGAAGGCGACGAGCGCGTCTATCCGGACGGCACGGCGAGCCCCATCGAATACGGCACGGGCTCGGAGGACTTCTACGAGTCCGGCTGGTACTTCCAGGACGCGCGGGACGGCGGTGTGGAGGGCGTGCCCTACGCGATGCCGCAGGCGGGGCTCGTCAGCCACGAGAACGGGACGGACGGCTGCCAGTACGTGTGCCTCAACGCGTACCGGCTCATGATCGGGGACGCGGTGCCGTTCGGCGCCGGGGTCGAGTTCGACATCGAGCACGGTAACCGGTCGCAGATGCCGGCGGACTACAGCTCCACGGCGTACTGGTACGGGCAGGCGCAGCCGTCGCTGAAGCGGTCCGACGTGATCGACCTCGCCGACGACGGGTCCCGCCTCGACCACGGCTACTCGGCCCCCGGCGAGACGCGGACGGCCCTGACCTCGACCTTCGAGGGCAAGGCGGACCGTGCGCCGGTCGACGGCACGGTCGCGACGACCACGGGCACGGTCACCTTCACCGCCCGCGTGGACCAGGGCAACCAGGGGGTGCGGCTGCGGCGCCTGTCCGACCAGTCGAAGGCCTTCCAGCACGCGGCGGTCTTCGTGGACGGGCAGCCGGCGGGGGAGTGGTACCAGCCGCTGGGCAACACGTACTCGCGCTGGCTGGAGGACTCCTTCGACCTGCCACCGGCGCTCACGGCGGGCCGCTCCTCGGTGGAGGTGCGCCTCGAACCGGTCGTGGGCGCGCCGGCGTGGTCGGGCGCGCGCTACTCGGTGTTCTCCCACACGCTCACGCCGCCCGCCGACTGATCGCGGGTGAGCCGCTCCGCGAGATCCGGCCGGTTGCCGTCGGTGCTGAACACCGGCCGGGTCCCGGGGCCGCGGCGTCCACTGAGGACGTCCCGCACGAACGCGGCCACCACTTCCGGTGCGGGGACCGGGTTTTCGCCGCCGAGGTAGGCCAGCACCCTGGGCTGGGCGCCCGGGTCGGTCTCCACGGCCACCGCCCACCCGCTGCCTTCGCTCCAGACCAGCATCAGGTCCTCGCCGGGCCGCTGCGGCGTCCGCCGGAGCGCCACGTAGGCGGTGGCGGTGTCGCTGATCTCGAAGCTGGTGCCCTGCTCGGGCAGGTCGAGCGCGGCGGCGATCGACTCGACGTACCCGGCGAGGCCCTGACCGAGCTCGTGGGTGGCGTCGGTGTGGTCCATGGCTCTCACTTTAGGGGGATGCTCGCGCCGCCGCCCTGCTTGCGCGTACGGTGGGGGAGGACGGACCACCGGATCACGGTGTGGAGTACCGTCCGATCCCTTTCGCGGCTCGCCGGGTTCCTCCCGGGCCGCCCTGCGCTTTTCCGAGGAGTTCCGCTTTGACCGCACCCGATCCGGCCGACCAGCCCCTGTTCAGCCACCGCACGGACGACGAGCCGGTGGTCTACCCGGCGCCCGTCCGCGAGCAGGACCTCGACGCGCCCTTCTCGGCGCCGGCCGACTGACGGGCCAGCGCCAGCAGTTCCCCCAGCACCTCGGCCGCGATGTCGGCGAGCGAGCGCTGCTCGTCCTCGCGGATCCACTGCGTGAACGCGATCCCGAACACCGTCGCGCCCGACTCCGCGGCCAGCGTGGCCGCGGTTTCGTCGACGCCGCGCTCGCGCAGCGCCGCCGCGACGTCCTTGGCGACGCTCGCCAGCTTGTGCCGTTCGCGCTCCCGCAACGCGGGGTTCTGATCGATCACCGACTGCCGGAGCCGTGAGTACGGCCGGCGTTCGTCGGGGAAGAACGAGGACGCGGACCGCAGACCGGCCGCGACGACCTCCATCGGTGACGCGTCCGGTGGTGCGCCGGTCACACCGTCGAGGAACGCACGGGCGAAGTCCTGCTGCCCGTGGAAGAGGACCTCGCGTTTGTCGCTGAAGTGACGGAAGAACGTGCGTTCGGTCAGGCCGACCGACCGCGCGATCTCCGTCGCGGTCGTCTGCTCGAACCCGCGGGTGGCGAACAGTTCGAGTGCTGCCTGCTGCAGCCGTTCCGCCGCTCCGGGCTCCCAACGCGCCATGCCTCCGAGTGTAGTGATGGCAGTCACTGACTTCGCGGCGTACAGTGATGTCTGTGGCTGACGTCAGTCGCAGACATCACTGAACTTCGAGCCCTGAGGAGAACAGGCTCATGCGCGTTTTCGTCACCGGAGCGTCCGGGTGGATCGGCTCCGCGGTGGTCGAGGAGCTGCTCGCCACCGGTCACGAGGTCACCGGGCTGGCCAGGTCCGACGCCTCGGCCGCCGCTGTCGAGGCGAAGGGGGCCCGCGTCCTGCGCGGAGACCTCGACGACCTCGACCGCATCCGGCTCGGGGCACGGGAGTCCGAGGCCGTGATCCACCTCGCGAACAAGCACGACTGGTCCGACCTCGCCGGCACCAACGCCGCCGAACGGGCCGCGGTGCAGACGATCGGCGACACGCTCGCGGACAGCGGGCGGCCGTTCCTGGTCGCCGCGGGCTTCGCGGGCGTGGTCCAGGGCAGGCCCGCCACCGAGGACGACCCCTCCCCGTTCCACGGCCCGGATGCACCCCGTGGTGGCAGCGAGAACCTCACGCTGGGGTTCGCGGACCGCGGTGTGCGGTCCGCGAGCCTGCGCTTCGCGCCGACCGTGCACGGCGCCGGCGACCACGGGTTCATCGCGGCCCTCGCCGCGATCGCCCGGCAGAAGGGCGTCTCCGGCTACGTCGGTGACGGCACGCACCGGTGGGCCGCGGTGCACGTGCGTGACGCCGCACGGCTGGTCGCACTGGGCCTGGAAAAGGCCCCGGCGGGCGTGCGCCTGCACGCTGTCGCCGAGGAAGGCGTGCCGACCCGCGAGATCGCCGAGGGGATCGGGCGCGCGTTCGGCCTCCCCGTGACGTCGATCGACCCGGCCGACGTCCAGGAGCACTTCGGTTGGCTCGGCACGTTCTTCGGCACGGACCTCGCGGCGACCAGCGCCGCGACGCGTGAGCTCCTCGGCTGGACGCCCACCGGCCCCACGCTGCTCGAGGACCTCGCCGCGGGTGCCTACGCGGTGGGATGACGGCGGTTCACGAGCCCGCGGGCTCCGGCTCGCGGGTCTCGGTCGCGTTCGGGTCGGCGGTGCGGTGGCGCAGCGACAGCCCACCGCCGACCACGAGCGTGATCAGCACCCCGAGCAGCGTGTACCACGGGAACGCCAGCACCACGGGTTTCGCGCCGGGCGCGGGCGGGATCTTCACCGCGAGCACCACCACGGCCATCACGGCGACGGTCACCACGAACGCGATCACCGCGTCCAGCTGCCGCGCCCGCTTGACCCACAGCCCCAGGAAGAACGCGCCGAGCATCGCGCCGTACGTGTAGCCCGTGATCGACAGGCCCTGCTCGATCACCGGGTTGTTGCGGCTGGAGAACAGCGAGCCGAACACCGCGAACACCACCGCCCACACCAGCGTCCAGATCCGCCCGTGCCGCAGCAGTTTCGAGTCCTCCGGGCGGCGCTTGGTGAACCGCTGGTACAGGTCGGCCACGGTCGAGTTGGACAGCGCGTTGAGCGCCGACGCGAGCGCGCCCATCGTGGACGCGAGGATCGCGGCGATCAGCAGCCCCGCGACGCCGACCGGCAGCTCGCTGGTGATGAACCCGGTGAAGATGTCGTCGCTGCTCTTGACGCCCAGCTCCTTGAGGTTGCGGAACCCGTTGTGCGCCCACAGCATCGCGCCGATCAGCAGGAACAACGCGAACTGGATGGTCACCGCGACACCGCTGCCGATCAGCGCCTTGCGGCCGTCGGCGATGCTGCGGCAGGCCAGGAACCGCTGCACGATCAGCTGGTCACTGCCGTGCGAGGCCATCGTGAAGATCGCGCCGCCGACGACGGCGGTGAGGAAGGCGTACTGGCTCGTGAGCAGGTGCAGCCCGTCGAAGTTGAAGTCGAAGACGCGGAAGATGCCCGCGTCGGAGGCGCGCGACGCCCAGCCGGACGGCAGCTTCCCCGCCAGCACGATCATCGCCACGATCGCCGCGCCGACGTAGACGGTCAGCTGGATGACGTCCACCCACACGACCGCCTTGATGCCGCCGACCAGCGCGTAGACCACGGTCAGCGCGGTCAGCACCACCACGATCTGCCAGTACTGCGTGTGCAGCCCGTAGTGCGACAGGATCACCTGGATCGGGATCGCGCCCGCGAACAGCCGCACGCCCTCGGCCAGCAGACGCGTCACGATGAACGCCACCGACGACACGCCCTGCATGGCCGAGCCGAACCGCTCGCCGAGGAACTGGTACGCCGTGGACTGCCTGCCCTTGAAGTAGCGCGGCAGCAGCACGAACGACACCAGCGTGCGGCCGATGATGTAGCCGAACGGCAGCTGCAGGTAGGTCAGGCCGTTGTAGCTGCCCGACGCCGCCCAGATCAGGCCCGGCGTGCTGATCACCGTCAGCGTCGAGGTCTCGGTGGCGACGATCGAGAAGCACACGGCCCACCACGGCAGGCTGCGCTCGCCGATGAAGTAGTCCGCGGCCGACCGCTGGCGGCGCCCGACCAGGACACCCAGCAGCGGCATCGCGGCCAGGTAGACGACGATGATCGCCAGGTCCACGGGATGCATTGGTCTCTCCTACTCTTCCCGGCGGGGCGCCGCTACCCGCAGACGAGTGACCGCCACGGGGTGTGGCGCGGGCAGCGCGAGCGGTCCGGCGCCGGGCGTGATGCTGCCGAGCAGGCGTGGCGCGCGGGCGCCGGTCGCGCTCGGCACGTTCGCGGGCACGCCGTGCCAGGTGAGCCAGCCCAGCAGCGCGGTCAGGTACGCCTCCTTCGCGGCGCGCGGCAGGCTCAGCTCGTCGCTGGTGACGAGACGGGCGTCGAGGTTCGCGGCGAGGGCACGCATCAGCGCCGGGTTCTCGACCCCGCCACCGGACGCGACGACGGTGCCCGCGCCGCGGCAGGCGTCGGCGACCGTGCGGGCCGTCAGCTCGGTGAGGGTGGCCAGCAGGTCCTCGGGCTCGGCGTGCGGGAGGAACTCGTCGAGGTAGGCGCTGTGGAACAGCTCCTTGCCGGTGGACTTCGGCGGCGGGGCGGCGTAGTACGGCTCGGCCAGCAGACGGCGCAGGAGGTCTTCGTCGACACGACCCTTCGCGGCGAGCGCACCGTTCTCGTCGCAGGGCTTCCCGGTGGTGCGGGCGGCGGCGAGGTCGAGCAACGCGTTTCCGGGACCGGTGTCGTAGGCCGTCGTCTCGCCGTCCGGCCGGACGACGGTGATGTTCGCGATGCCGCCGATGTTCAGCGCCACGGCGGGTTTCCCGGAGGACTCGGCGAGGTCTCGCAGCCACAGCCGGTCGAGGGTGCTGGCGAGCGGGGCGCCGTGCCCGCCCGCGGCGATGTCGCGCACGCGCAGGTCGGCGACGACGGGCAGCCCGGTGCGTTCGGCGATCCACGCGGGCTGGCCGAGCTGGAGCGTGCCCAGCGCGTGGCCGTCCTCGACCCAGTGGAACACGGTCTGACCCAGCGAGGCGATGAGGTCCGCGGGGCCGAACCGGTCGAGCGCCGACTGTGCGGCGTCGGCGAAAGCCTGGCCGACGCGGGTGTCGAGCCTGGTCAGCGCTTCGGCGGTGGTGGTCGCGGGCGGCAGGGCGGCGAGCAGGTCTTCCCGGAGATCGCCGGGGTAGGCGAGCTCGCGCGCGCCGAGCGGGGTCAGCACCACCTCGTCGCCGTCCAGGCGCAGGTCGGCCACCGCCACGTCGATCGCGTCCACCGACGTGCCGGACAGCAGGCCGGCCACGCGTTCACCCATGGAGGAGTGGTCTAGTCCATTTCTCACCGGATTGCAAGACATGTCGTGACTTCTTGTCCGAACCGAGTTTCCGCCTGGTTGGACGTGGGGAAACCCGGGGCGTTCCCGGTCGGTGCCCGATGGATGCGAGGATGGCGGCGTGTCGAGCAACCTCTGGTTCTGGATCATCCTGGTAGTCGTCGTGCTGCTGGCGATCACGCTGGTCACCGGCCTGACCGTGGCGCGGCGGCGGCGGATCAGCATGCGCGAGGCCGCGCGCGTCGAGAGGGAGACCAAGCCGAGAGGCGGGGGCTACCAGGCGGGCGGCGGCATCGCGCTCGCGCCCGGTGGCGAGGAGGCGCCGCCGCACCCGGCGGGGGAGCGCACCGAGGTGGACGGCCAGCCGGGCGTCGGCGACGACGCCTCCGTCCCGAGGGACGCGCCGCGGCGCGGCATCGTGGACGTGAAGCTGCCGCCGGAGCCGGAGGTCGTCGCCGAGCCCGAGCCTGCGGTCAAGGAGGAGATCGCCCCGGCCACGGGCCGGATGGAGCGGCTCCGCGGGCGGCTGTCGAAGTCGCGGTCGATGTTCGGGCAGAGCCTCCTGGGCCTGCTCGGCGCGGGTGACCTGGACGAGGACTCGTGGCAGGACGTCGAGGACACGCTGCTGGTCGCGGACCTCGGCGCGGCGACCACGACGGAGATCGTCGAGAAGCTGCGGGCGGAGATCATCACGCGCGGGGTGCGGACGCCGGAGCAGGCGCGCACGCTGCTGCACGAGGTGCTGACGGAGGCGTTGCAGACGGAGGCGCCGCGGGCGGTGCGGGCGCTGCCGCACACCGTGGACGGGCAGAAGCAGCCTGCGGTCGTGCTGGTCGCGGGCGTGAACGGCACGGGCAAGACCACGACGACGGGCAAGCTCGCGCGGGTGCTCGTGGCGCAGGACAGCAGGGTCGTGCTGGGCGCGGCGGACACGTTCCGCGCGGCGGCGGCCGACCAGCTGCAGACGTGGGCGGAGCGCGTGGGCGCCGAGGTCGTGCGCGGCAAGGAGGGCGCCGACCCGGCGGCCGTGGCGTTCGACGCCGTCAAGCGCGGGACGGAGGCCGGGGTCGACGCCGTGCTGATCGACACCGCGGGGCGGCTGCACACCAAGACCGGCCTGATGGACGAGCTGGGCAAGGTCAAGCGCGTGGTCGAGAAGCAGGCGAAGGTGGACGAGGTGCTGCTCGTCCTCGACGCGACGACCGGGCAGAACGGGCTGGCGCAGGCGCGGGTGTTCCGCGAGGTCATCGACGTGACGGGCATCGTCCTGACGAAGCTCGACGGGACCGCCAAGGGCGGGATCGTGTTCCAGGTCCAGCGGGAGCTCGGAGTGCCCGTGAAGCTCGTCGGCCTGGGCGAAGGCCCCGACGACCTGGCCCCCTTCGAACCCGGAGCCTTCGTGGACGCCCTGCTGGGCTGAGTGTCGGTAATTCGAATACAAACCGACACGATGTCGGTAATATATCCGACATGCTGTTCGTGGCCCCTGACCTCGACCGACGGGAACTGGACGTTCTCGACCAGGTCGAGGAGCTGAAGACGAACCTGCGGCACCAGCTGGCCGAACCGCGCCGCTGGGTGGGTTCGTTGCGCCGGGTGTCGCTGGCCCGCGCCATCCAGGGGTCGAACAGCATCGAAGGATACGAAGCGGGCCTCGACGACGCCATGGACATCGCTGCGGGCGAAGAACCCCTAGACGATTAATGCGTAAGTCGAGGCGGTAGTTGAAGACGGGCGAAGGGTGTTCAAGATCAGTTTGTGACGACCGACCTGAACACCCTTCTCGCCGCACTCTACGTCAAGATCGACGACCACCTCGCTGGTAGGCGTCGGATGGGCAGACC
>NZ_BAABIB010000051.1:0-94656 GCF_039542405.1 Amycolatopsis dongchuanensis | reverse complement strand
AGGTCCAGCCCTGTTCGACAATCAGCTGGGCGAGTCGGAGCCGGGTGCGTGGGGTCAGAGTGGCGTTAGGGTGGGACACGAAGGCCTCCAGTCGGTGAAGCGGTTCCCCGACAGCTCCACTTCACATCCGGAGGCCTTCACCTGTCTGCACGACAGGCCGTCACCAGTCACCTCAACCCGGGACAACGTCCCTGGACATCACACCTAGCCCAGCGGTCGATCATGCGCCCGATCGGGCCGCATCCCCGGCCACCCCGGGCGGCCCCGCAACCAGCTCCGGAGAACGCGGCGTCTGGAGGGAGGCAGCGTTCTCGCACAAAGGAGAATCATGCGGAAGAAGCGCCATCTCCTGGCCGTGACGGGGTACCTCGTCGCCACGGCCGTTGTCCTCGGCGGGGTGACCGCCCAGGCGGACGAGCCGCCCAGGGTGCCGGTGGCCCACCTGGCGGACACGTGGGCCGACCGGGTGGCCCGCGAGGGTACGGACACCGGTCCGGCCGACCCGTCCAGCACGTTCACCGCCCAGGTGTTCCTCGCGGGCGACGCCCGTGGCCTCGCCGACTACGCCCGCGCGGTGTCCGATCCCGCCGACCCGCTCTACGGCCACTACCTGACACCCGAGCAGACCCGCGCCCGCTTCGGCCCCACCCCGCAGCGGATCGACGCGGTCACCGCCTGGCTGCGCGGGGCCGGGCTGTCGATCGACGACGCCGGCCCGCGTGCCGTCGTCGTGCACGGCACCCTCGCGCAGGCGACCACCGCGTTCGGCACGCGGTTCGACAACTACACCTTCCTGGGCTCCCCCTACCGCGCGGCGGTGGACCCGGTCACCGTGCCCGCCGCCGTCGCTCCCGACGTCCTCACCATCACCGGGCTGACCGTTTCGACCACGACCGGAAAACCGACGATCCCCACCACCGACGCCGCGCGGAAGGCGGCCGGGACGCCGGCCAACCCCTGTCCCGCCTACTTCGGTGCCGCCCCGGCCACCGACCTCCCTCCCGCCTACGGCCAGGTCACCCAGTGGGCCCCGTGCGGCTACACGCCCCAACAGGTGCGTGACGCCTACGGGATCACCGGAACCGGGCTCACCGGCAAGGGCGTGACGATCGGCATCCTCGCCCTGGACTACGAGGTCAACGTGCTGTCCGACTCGAACCGCATCGCCACCGAACACGGCGAACCGGCCTTCGCGCCGGGGCAGTTCACCACGTACCTCCCGTCCGACGCGCCGCAGTCCCAGGCCGGCGGCGAGTTCACCATGGACGTCCAGGCCGCGCACGCGATGGCCCCCGACGCGAACATCGCCTACGTCGTGGGTTCGCGTGCCCGCCTGGGAGACCGCTTGCTGGACGCGATCGCGCAGGTCGTGGACAGGCACCTGGCGGACGTCGTGTCGGGTTCGGTCATCACCGGTTACACCCCCGGCGCTGCCCCGGACGCGATCGCCGCGTACGAGCGCCTGTTCCAGGAGGCCGCGGTCGAAGGCATCACCTTCACCTTCGCCAGCGGCGATTCCGGTGGCGGGGTCATCGACGGCGTGCGCACCGTGGAGTACCCGCCGTCCAGTCCCTGGGTCACCGGCGTGGGCGGCACGACGCTCGCGCTGGGCCGGGGCAACGAATACCTGTGGGAAATCGGCTGGGCCAGCTACACGACGCCGTTGTCCGAGGACGGCACGCGGTGGGTCGCGGAACCGCCCGGCTACCAGTCGAAGGCCTCCGGGGGAGGCACCAGCACGGTGTTCCCGCAGCCGTCCTACCAGCGTGGCGTCGTGGCGCCGAGGTTCGCGGGCAGCCCGCCGATGCGCACCGTGCCGGACGTGTCCGCGCTCGCCGACTACGAGATGGGTCTGCTCGTCGGGGAGACCGAGTACGACCTGCAAGGCAACCTGGCGTATGCCGTCAGCAATGGCGGGGGCACGAGCCTGTCCTCGCCCTTGTTCGCCGGCATCGCGGCCCTTCTCGTGCAGGAACGGGGCCCGCTCGGGTTCGCCAACCCCGCGCTGTACGCGCGGCACGGTGACGGCCGTTTCCACGAGATCCTCGGCAACCCGGCGGGGACGACGGAGACGGTCAGCTTCGCGGTCGTCGACCACGGGGAGGTCGACCTCGTCACCCCGGGGCAGATGGACAAGAGCGACCTGGAATTCGGTCCCGGGTACAACACCACGACCGGTTTGGGCTCTCCCACGCGCAAGCTGATCGACTCGTTCCGGCCGGGCCGGTGAGCGTCAGCTCCGCACCGCCTCCGGGTGGGGGTAGCTGACGCTCGCCGAGGGGCGCCAGTCCAGCGGCAGGCCCGCGTCGGCAACCAGCTTGCGCAGGCCTGCCGCGTCCCCGGCGTCGAGGACCGCGGTGAGCCGCTCGCCGTAGCCGGCCTCGTAGGTCAGCTGCGCCGGGGCGGACCACGACAGCTCCCAGCGCGCGAGCCCGGCGTCGGCCAGCGCGACCGTCACCAGCAGCTCCATCTCCTGCCGCAGCTCCCGGTGCCCGGCCAGCCGCCCCGTCTCGAAGGCGTCCAGCACGGTGGCGAGCGTCGCCGGCTGCTGCTGCATCGTGTAGCCCGCCGAGCGGAACAACGGCTCCACCGCGCGCCCGGCATCGTGCCGGATGCTGACGTGCACCAGCAACGGCCAGTCCAGCCGGAACTTCGCGTCCGCGCCCTCGCGCAGCGCCCCCGCCATGACGGCCTCGAACGTCGCGTCCGGGTTCTCCAGCAGGTCCCGCGCGGGCCGGTCGGCGGTGACGGCGGGACCGGGCAGCGTTTCGAGCAGCGCGACGCGTTCGGCGGTGGGCGGGTGCGAGTCGTACGGGGTCGCGTCCGTGCCCGGCTGCGCCCGGACGGCGTCGAGCTCGGCGCGGTTGCCCGGATCGGTGAGCACCGCCGTGAACCCGCCGAAGATGTGCCGCGGCAGGTAGCCGGCGGACCAGCCGAGCCCCGCGTACCGGCTCAGGAACCGGTGCCAGGCGAACGCGAGCGCTTCGACCTCACGCAGGGCGCTCGCCGCCGCGTGCGGGCCCGCGATGGTGGCCGCTAGTGCGTCGGCCGCGAGCTCCTGCCGCCGGCTCAGGGTCGAGGACAGGCGCAGGTAGAACCTCGCGTAGGCGGCGAAGAACGCGGCGACGACCTGGTCGAACCAGCCCGGTCGGGACAGCTGTCCCAAGGTTCGGGCCATCCGGACGAAACCGCGGTAGGTCGCGGCGGCGAAGCGCGTGTCGCGGTTGCTGTAGTGGGCCAGTTCGTGGGCGAGCACCGCGGTCAGCTGCGCCTCGCTCAGCCCGGCGAGCAGCGGCGCGCCGATGATCATCCGGCGCTTCGTGACGCGCAGCCCGGCGAGCCGCGCGTCCTCGCTCACCCCGGCGTTGACGGCGGGCACGAGCCGGATCTCGTCCGGCGGCGCGGTGCCGACGTCCGCCGCGAGGCGCCGGACGAGCCCCCACAGCCGGGGCTGCGCCTCCGGCGTCACCACGACACCACCCCGTTCCCCGTCACCCAGCCGGTCGAGCGTGAACACCGCCTTCACCAGGACGAAGAGCACGGGCAGCACGATGAGGCCGATCTTGACCCCGGTGAACGCGTTCGCCCGCAGCGCGAAGACCTCCAGCGCACCCAGCCCGGCCGCGACCGCCAGCACGACGACCGGGAAGGCCGCGAGCAGCACGAGGCACACCACCGCGCGAACGGAAAACCGCATCGGAAAACCCCCAGCGAAATCGAGAAGGTGATCATCCTGTCGTGCGCGGCCGGTGGGGGCAAACACCTTTTCTCAATCGATATCGCGGAATTTCTCCGAACGGTCCCGCGCCGCGGAATACAGGTAGCTGTCCGGAAAATTCTCGGCGGCCAATACGCGGCCGACGAAAATGACCGCCGCCCGGTTGATCCCTTCTGCCCGGATTTTCGGCGCGATTTCGCCGAGCGTGCCGCGCACGACGCGTTGTCCCGGCTGGGTCGCCAGGTGCACGACGGCGACGGGGCAGTCGGCGCCGTAGTGCGGCAGCAGTTCGTCGGCGACCTGCTCGATGCGGTTGATCGCGAGGTGCACCGCGAGCGTCGTGCCGGTGGCGGCGAACGCGGCCAGCGTCTCGCCCGGCGGCATGGCCGTCGAGCGGGCCTGGACGCGCGTGATCACCAGGCTTTGCCCGATCGTCGGCACCGTCAGTTCCCGGCCCAGCACCGCGGCCGCCGCGGCGAACGCGGGAACGCCCGGCACCACCTCGTACGCCACCCCGGCCGCGTCGAGCCGCCGCATCTGCTCCGCCACGGCGCTGTAGATCGACGGGTCGCCCGAGCACAGGCGCGCCACGTCGTGCCCGGCGCGGTCGGCCGCCACCAGCTCGCCGACGATCTGGTCCAGCGACAGGTCCGCGGTGTCTATCCGCTTCGCGCCGGGCGGGCAGTGCGCGAGCAGGTCGGGCGGGGTGAGGCTGCCCGGGTAGAGGCACACCGGGCAGCGGGCGACGAGGTCCCGGCCGCGCACGGTGATGAGATCCGCGGCGCCCGGGCCGGCACCGATGAAGAAGACGGTCATTTCGAGTAGCTCCATTGGGTGACGGTGCGGGCGGGTGTCCAGCCGGTGAACCCGCCGAGTGGCGCGGCGTGCTCGACGGCGAGCCGGACCAGCTCGCCGCCGTGCTCCCGGTAGGCGGCCGCGAGGACCTGCTCCGACTCCAGCGTGACGGCGTGCGCGACGAGCCTCCCGCCGTCCCGCAGCGCCTCCCGGCACACGTCCAGCGACGCCAGCCCGCCGCCGACGAACACGGCGTCCGGCGCGGGAAGCCCGGTCAGCGCCTCGGGTGCCGGACCGGTCACCACGCGCAGTTCGGGCACGCCGAGGCGCTCGGCGTTGCGGCGGATCCGGTCCGCCCGCACCTGGTCCCGCTCGACGGCGATCGCGCGGTTGCGCGGATGGGCGCGTGACCACTCGATCGCGACGCTGCCCGCCCCGGCGCCGACGTCCCACAGCAACTGCCCTGGCAGCGGTGCCAGCCGCGCCAGCGCGGACGCCCGGAGGTCCCGTTTGGTCAGTTGCCCGTCGTGCTCGAAGGCGTCGTCGGGCAGGCCGGGCAGCGTCGGCAGCCCGGGGCCCACGCACTCGATCGCCACGACGTTCAACGGGTCCACTTCGGCCGACCAGGTGCGGGCGACGCCGTCGACCCGGTGTTCCCGAGGTGAACCCAGCCGCGACAGCACGGTCATCCCGCTCTCGCCGAAGCCCTGTGCGGTCAGCAGTTCCGCGACCGCCGCGGGGGTCGCGGCGTCCGAGCTGAGGACCAGCACCCGCGCGCTCGGCGTGAGCACCCTGCTGACGCGATGGACGCTGCGCCCCACGACGCTGACGACCTCGGTCTCCTCCGCGGACCAGCCCAGCCGCGCCCGCGCGAGCGTGACAGAGGACACCGCGGGCACGATCCGCACGTCCTCGAACCGCTTCACGAGCGTCGTGCCGATGCCCGACAGCAGCGGGTCGCCGCTCGCGAGCACCCCGAACCGCTTGCCGGCGTGGCCGGACAGCAGCTCGTCCAGCGCGGGCAGCAGCGGGCTCGGCCAGGCGTGTTTGGGCAGGTCGAGCGGCACGAGGTCGAGCTGGCGGGCCGAGCCGAACAGCACGTCGCACGCGGCCAGCTCCGCCCGCGCGGGCTCGGGCAGCCCGGCCCAGCCGTCGGCGCCGAGGCCCACCACAACAATCGTCACGTCGGAGAACCGTATGCGATGATGCCGGGGACGGCCGTCGTGGAACCCGGTGCGAATCCGGGGCGGTCCCGCCACTGTGATCCGGCCCTCCCGGCCGGGAGCCAGAGCTTCGGCGGCCGTTGCGTGCCGGCGTGCGGCACGTGCCCTGTTCGAGCGGGCGAGGACACCCGCGCGTGGCGAAGGAGCTCTCCCTTGAGGCCGTATCCGTTCACCGCCGTCGTCGGGATGCCGGATCTGCGGCTCGCGCTCGTGCTGTCGGCCATCTCACCCGCGATCGGCGGCGTGCTCGTGCGGGGCGAGAAGGGCACGGCGAAGTCCACGATGGTCCGCGCGCTCGCCGGGCTGCTGCCGGAGGTGGACGTCGTCGAGGGCTGCCGCTTCTCGTGCGACCCCGCGCGCCCCGATCCCGCCTGCCCCGACGGTCCGCACACCGGTGCCGCCGCGACGCGCCGCCCCGCGCGGCTCGTCGAGCTGCCGGTCGGCGCGGCCGAGGACCGCGTGGTCGGCTCCCTGAACCTGGAACGCGCGCTGGCCGAAGGCGTCACCGACTACCAGCCGGGCCTGCTCGCCGCCGCGCACCGCGGCCTGCTGTACGTGGACGAGGTGAACCTGCTGCACGACCACCTCGTCGACACGCTGCTCGACGCCGCGGCGATGGGCCGCGCGACGGTCGAGCGCGAGGGCGTCTCGGTCTCGCACGCGGCGCGGTTCGTGCTCATCGGCACCATGAACCCCGAGGAGGGCGAGCTGCGGCCGCAGCTGCTCGACCGGTTCGGGCTGACCGTCGAGGTCGCCTCCAGCCGTGATCCCGGGCAGCGCGCGGAGGTGATCCGGCGGCGCCTGGCGTACGAGGCGGACCCGGACGGTTTCGCCGGCCGCTACGCCGAGGAGGACGCCGCGCTGGCCGCCGAGATCCAGGCGGCGCAGAAACTGCTGCCGTCCGTGGCGCTGACCGACGACGCGCTGCGCCAGATCGCGGAGGTCTGCGCCTCGTTCGACGTGGACGGCATGCGGGCGGACATCGTCACCGCGCGCACAGCCGTCGCGCACGCCGCGTGGGCCGGGCGGACCGAAGTGTCCACTGAGGACATTCGCGTCGCGGCCCGGCTGGCGCTGCCGCACCGCCGTCGCCGCAACCCCTTCGACGCGCCGGGGATCGACGAGGAGCAGCTGGAACAGGCCCTGCGGGACGCCGAACCGCCGGAGCCGGACGACGACGGTCCCGGTTCGGGTTCCGAGGCGCCGTCGGAAGCTCCACCGGAAGGTGGCGACGGCGGGCAGACCCCGACAGCCGGGCAGCAGGGCGGCGGTGAACAGCGTGCGGGAGCGGGAAAACCGTTCAAAGCCAGGCTGTTCCGGGTCGCCGGGGTCGGTGAGGGCGAGCGTGGCCGCCGGTCGCGCGCGATCACCGAGTCGGGCCGCACGATCGGGGTGCAGCCGACGAGCGTCCGGGAGGGCAAGCCACACCTCGTCGCCACGCTGCGTTCGGCCGCGCCGCACCAGCGTGACCGTGGCCGTGCGGGCCCAGGGTTGGTGCTGCGCAAGGGAGATCTGCGGTACGCGCGGCGTGAGGGCAACGAAGGCAACCTCGTGCTGTTCTGCGTGGACGCGTCCGGTTCGATGGGTGCGCGGTCGCGGATGCGCGAGGTGAAGACCGCCGTGTTGTCGCTGCTGCTGGACGCCTACCAGCGGCGGGACAAGGTAGGACTGGTGACGTTCCGGGCGCAGGGCGCGGAACTCGCGCTGCCGCCGACGATCAGCGTCGAAGCCGCCGCGGCTCGGCTGGAGGCGCTGCCGACAGGTGGCCGCACGCCGCTGGCGGAAGGGCTGCTGGAGGCGGCGAGGGTGCTGCGCGTGGAGGAGCTGCGGGACCCGCGCCGCCGCCCGCTGCTCGTCGTCGTCACCGACGGCCGCGCCACGAGCGGGCCCGACGCCGTGCGCCGCTCGCACGCGGCCGCGGAGCTGCTGGCCGGGGTCACGTCGGTGGTGATGGACTGCGAGTCCGGCCGGATGCGGCTCGGGCTCGCCGCCGAACTGGCCGAGCACCTCGGCGCGGAACACGTGCCACTGGGCGAGGTCGCCGCGGATGCGCTGACCGGCGCCGTGAAGTCCCGCCTGGGGAGGGCCGCCTGATGCCGCAGGGCAAGCCGGAGGTCGTGCCCGACGACGGGCTCACCACGCGCCAGCGCCGCAACCGCCCGATCTTCGCCGTCCACACCGGACCGATGAAGGGCAAGTCCACCGCCGCGTTCGGGATGGCGTTGCGGGCGTGGAACCAGGGCTGGTCGATCGGCGTGTTCCAGTTCGTCAAGTCCGCGAAGTGGCGGGTGGGCGAGGAAAGCGCTTTCAAGGCGCTCGGCCAGTTGCACGAGAGCACCGGTCAGGGCGGACCCGTCGAGTGGCACAAGATGGGCGAGGGCTGGAGCTGGTCCCGCAAGGCCGGTTCCGAGGAGGACCACGCCGCCAACGCCCGCGAGGGCTGGGCCGAGATCAAGCGGCGCCTGGCCGAGGAGCGCCACGACTTCTACGTGCTCGACGAGTTCACCTATCCCCTGAAATGGGGTTGGATCGATGTTTCCGACGTGGTGGAAGCGATCCGCGACCGGCCGGGGCGGCAGCACGTCGTGATCACCGGCCGCGACGCCGCGCCGGAACTCGTCGAGGCCGCGGACCTCGTGGTCGAGATGACGAAGATCAAGCACCCCATGGACGCCGGGCAGAAGGGCCAGCGGGGGATCGAATGGTAGCCAGGCTCGTCATCGCGGCCCCCGGCTCCGGACACGGCAAGACCACCATCGCGGCCGGGTTGATGGCGGCGCTGCGGGCACGCGGGATCGACGTCTCCGGGCACAAGGTCGGCCCGGATTTCATCGACCCGAGTTACCACGCGCTCGCGACCGGCCGTCCGCCGCGCAACCTGGATCCCTTCCTGCAGAGCGAAGAACTGCTCGTCCCGCTGCTGCTGCACGGTGCGGGCGAACTCGCCGTGATCGAGGGCGTGATGGGCCTGTTCGACGGCGCGCTGGGCACCGAGGGCTTCGCGTCGACCGCGCACGTCGCGCGACTGCTGGACGCGCCCGTGGTCCTCGTGGTGGACGCGAGTGCGGCGAGCCGCAGCGTCGCGGCGACCGTGCTGGGCTTCGCGACGTACGACCCGCGCGTGCGGCTCGCGGGAGTGATCCTCAACAAGCTCGGCTCGCAGCGGCACGAGGACGAGATCCGCGCCGCGCTCGCGCCCACCGGGATTCCCGTGCTGGGAGCGTTGCGGCGCACCGACGACATCCACGCACCGAGCCGCCACCTCGGGCTGGTGCCGGTCGCCGAGCGGGCGGCGGAGTCGCAGCGGCTGCTGCCGAAGCTCGCGGCGTGGATCAGCGAGGGCGTGGACCTGGAAGCCGTCGTCCGGGTGGCGCGGGGAGCTTCGCGGTTGAGCGGGCAGCCGTGGTCGCCCGGGGTGTCGTGGGACGGGCCCCGGAAGGTCGTGGCCGCGGCCGCCGGGGAGGCGTTCACGTTCCGGTACACCGAGACCGTGGAGCTGCTCGCGGCGCACGGCGTCGATGTGGTGGACCTGGATCCGTTGCGCGACAAGGCTTTGCCGGAGGGGTGCGCGGGGCTGTACTTCGGCGGCGGGTTCCCGGAGGTGCACGTCGAGGAGCTGTCCGCGAACGTGCCGTTGCGCGAGGAGATCGCCGCCGCTGTCCACAGTGGAATGCCGGTGGTGGCGGAGTGCGCCGGGTTGCTGTACCTGTGCCGGGAACTCGACGGGCAGCCGATGGTCGGCGTGCTCGACGCGGTGGCACGCATGACGAAACGCGGTGCGCTCGGCTACCGGCGCGCGGTGACGCCCCAGCCGCACCTGCTGGGCGAAGCGGGTGACCGCGTGACCGGGCACGAGTTCCACCGCACGGAAGTCCTGCCACGCCACGGGAAAACGCCCGCGTGGGAATGGGACGGCAAGGCCGAGGGCTTCGCGACGCCGACGTTGCACGCCTCGTACCTGCACGTTCACTGGGCCGGGCACCCGTCGCTCGCGCGACGGTTCGCGGACGCGGTGCACCGGCATGGCTGACTACGACCTGCACCACCACGGGGACCGCGAGGTCGGTGACGGCCTGGTCGACCTGGCGGTGAACGTCCGCCTGCCCGAGCCACCGGAGTGGCTGCGGCACGAGCTGGCCGGGGCCCTGCGCGACCTCGCCGCGTACCCCGATCCCACGGCCGCCACCGAAGCCGTCGCCACCCGGCACGGGCGCCGACCGGAAGAAGTGCTGGTCACCGCCGGTGCCGCGGAGGCCTTCACCTTGCTGGCCACGGCTTTCCGCGGCCGGAACGCCGTTGTGGTGCACCCGCAGTTCACCGAACCCGAGGCCGCGCTGTGGGCCGCCGGCCACGAGCCGCGGCGGGTGGTGCTGCGGCCGGATTTCACGCTCGATCCCGCGCTGGTGCCCGAAGACGCCGACTTGGTGTTCGTCGGCAATCCCACGAACCCGACGTCCGTGCTGCACCCCGCCGCCACGCTCGAAGCGTTGCTGCGGCCCGGCCGGGTGCTGGTCGTCGACGAGGCTTTCCTCGACGCGGTCCCGGGTGAGCCCGAGTCGCTGGCGGGGAAAGCGCTTTCCGGGCTCGTCGTGCTCCGCAGCCTCACCAAGACCTGGGGGATCGCCGGACTGCGAGCGGGTTACCTGCTGGCCGAACCCGACGTGGTACGGCGGCTGAAAGCCGTGCAGCCGCCGTGGTCGGTCTCGACGCTGGCGGCGCGGGCCGTCGTCGCCTGCTGCCGCCCCGCCGCGCTCGACGAGGCCGACAAGCTCGCCGTCGCCGCCGAACGCGACCGTGAGCGGCTCGTCGCGGGGCTGCGGGACCTCGGCGTCGAGGTGCTCGGCGAGCCCCGTGCCCCGTTCGTGCTGGTGAAAATCCCTGGGGCGCAAGGCATTCGGGAGCGGCTTCGCGAAGAGGGGTACGCCGTCCGCCGAGGTGACACGTTCCCCGGGCTGGACGGCGACCACCTGCGGCTCGCCGTGCGCGACGAGGCTACGACGAGTGCGTTTCTCCGGGTGCTGGCTCGCCTTCTTCCAGCGTGAGGTTCGCCGAGCGCCCGGTCACCTTGAAGAACACCAGGATCAGCACCCCGATCGCGAGCCAGACCAGCCCGCCGACCTTCGCGTGGATGTCGGCGTTGACCAGCACGTACCCGATGATCACGAACCCGATCAGCGGCACGACGAGGTGCAGCCCGAAGTTCCGGTCCCGCTGCCGGAACAGGTAGTGCGACACCACCGAAACGTGCAGCAGCAGGAACGAGAACAACGCACCGAAGTTCACCAGCGACGACAGCAGCGAGATCTGCCCGACCAGGAACAGGCCCAGCACCAGGGAAATCCCCGCGACGAGCAGGATGGCCTTCTCCGGCACGCGGCGCACCGGGTGCACGTGGCGCAGGAACCGGGGCAGCTGCCCGTCGCGGGCCATCGAGAACAGCAGCCGCGACGTCGCCGCCTGCGCGACGAGCGAGTTCGCGATCGCCGTGCCGATCGCGACCGCCAGCGCCACGACGATCTCGAACGCCCGCCCGCCGATGAGGTTCGAAATGTCGTAGAACGCGTTGTTGGCCGCGTCGTCGCTCTCGAACTGCGTCTTGCCCGGTACGAGCAGCGCCGCGAGGTAGGTCTGCACGACGAACAGCACCGCGACGAGCGTCAGCGCAAGCAGCGTGGCCCGGCCGATCACACGCGAACCGCCCTTGACCTCCTCGGACATGGTGGAAATCGCGTCGAACCCGAGGAACGACAGCACCGCGATCGACAACGCCCCGAACACCAGGGACGGCGAGAACTCGGCGGAGTTGAAGAACGGCGTGCCCGACCAGTGCGCCCCGCCCGAGCCGCGGCTGATGCCGATGACCGCGAGCACCACGAACACCACCAGCACGAGCAGCTGCGCGTAGAGGAACACCTTGTTCGCCGTCGCCGTCGTCTCGATGCCCCGCAGGTTGATCAGGGTGTTGAGCAGGACGAACAACACGATCCACGCCCACTGCGGCACGCCGGGCACGACGTTGGCCATGGCCTGCGCGCCGATGACGTAGAGCAGCGTCGGCACGAGGAGGTAGTCGAGCAGGATCGCCCAGCCGGCCAGGAATCCCGCGGGCTGGGCGATGCCGCGGCCCGCGTAGGAGTAGACCGAGCCGGCGATCGGGAAGGCGCGGGACATTTCGCGGTAGCTGATCGCGGTGAAGATCATCGCGACCCAGCCGATGACGTAGGTCAGCGGCACCATGCCCGAAGAGCCGTCGAACACCGAACCGAAGATCGAGAACGGCGCGATCGGGACCATGAAGACCATGCCGTACACGACGAGGTCGCGCACGGTCATCGTCCGCCGGAGTTCCTGCTGGTAGCCGAAACGCTGCAGTTCGGGCTCGCTCATTCCGCCGCCTCCAGAAACGCGCCGACGATCTCCAGGTAGGCATCCTGCTCCTCCACGTGGGGCATGTGGGAGGAGTTTTCGAAACGGTGATGACGAACGTCCGGAATCCTTTCCAGATAGGGCCGGACGCAGTCGTCGGTGGCCTCGTCGTACCGGCCGTTGACCACGAGCGTCGGCACCTCCACCGCCGGCAGCCGGTCGATGACGCTCCAGTCGCGCAGCGAGCCGATGACGTGGAACTCGTTGGGGCCGTTCATCGCGCGGTAGACCGTCGGGTCCTCGGCCAGCGCCTCGTTGGTGCGCTGGACCTCCGGCGGGTTCGGCACGATCCGGCAGACGTGCCGCGCGTAGAAGACGTCCGTCGCCGCCTTGTATTCGGGGTTCTCGTAGTCCTCGGCGGCTTCGTACCGTTCGAGGGTTTCGCGGACGTCGTCGGGCAGCTCCGCGCGGAGTTTTTCGGCCGCCGCGGTCCAGTCGCGCATCGACGCGGGCGAGTCGGCGATGACCAGTTTGCGCAGTCCGGCGGGTTTCCGGACGGCGTGTTCGGCGGCGAGCATCCCGCCCCACGACTGCCCGAGGACGTCGTACTCGTCCGCGATGCCGAGGTGGGTCAGGAGGTTGTCGAGCTCTTCGAGGAACAGCTCGACGGTCCAGAAACCCGGATCGGCGTCCCGCAGCCGGGTGGATTCGCCGCAGCCGAGCTGGTCGTAGTGGACGACGGGGCGGTGCTGGTTCGCCAGGCCCGCGATGCTCAGCACGTAGTTGTGGGTGCAGCCGGGGCCGCCGTGGAGCACGACGAGCGGCACGCCGGAGCCCAGTTTCCCGGTGACGCGGTACCAGGTGCGGTAGTCGCGGAAGGGGGCGAAGCCGGTGGTGGAGGGGACCATGGCGGGTAGGGTACTCCGCAAAGGTACTCCAGTTATACCTTTAATCCGGAATTTACGATGTGCGGGTGTCCGAAGAGCGCGAGTTGTCGACGCCCGTCCAACCGGTGTCCGCGGCCAAGGCCGTCGCCGACCGGTTGATCGCCGCCATCGCCGTGGGTGACTATTCGGCGGGGGAGCGCCTGCCCGCCGAACGGGACCTGGCCGACATGCTGGCCGTCAGCCGCGTGACGGTGCGAGCCGCGCTCGCGGACCTGCGAGAGGCGGGATACGTCGAAATCCGGCGTGGCCGCACGGGCGGGTCGTTCGTGCGGCAGGACTGGGGCGAGCGGACCGCGGGGGTGGTGCGCGACCTGCTCGGCAAGGACTGGGACCAGCTGGAGGAGCTGTTCGACCTGCGGCGGCTCATCGAGTCGCTGATCGCCCGCACCGCCGCCGAACGGCACACGCTGGAGGACGACGCGGCGATCCTCGGCGCGCTCCGGCGGTACGAGGAGGCGCAGGACGGGGTGAGCGCCCGGGCCGCGGACGTGGAGCTGCACCGCAGCATCGCCACGGCGGCGCACAACCCGCCGCTCGCGGACCTCAGCCGTCAGCTGCTGGCGCAGGTGAGCCTGGGTATCAGCCACGAGCCGTTCACGCCGGAGCTGCGGGAGATGGCGTTGCCGCAGCACCGGGCACTGGTGGAGGCCATCACGAACAGCGACCCGGACGCGGCGGCCGCCGTGGCGCGGGAGCACTTCCGGATCACCGAGCACGCGCTGCGCCACGCCGTGGACCGGGCGGAGGAGTAGGCGCGGCGGTGGGCCGCGCGCGGCGCGGGTGGCGTGGCGGGCGCGGTTTGGCGGGCTGGCGCGGTGTGGGGCGGCTGGCGCGGCGCGGCGGCGGATCTCGGCGGCTAGCAGCGCGATCCGCGCCACGACGCATGGCGCGGCCGCCGCTGGCGGATCTCAGCCATCGGCTGCTGGCGCACGTGAGCCTCGGCGCCAGCGCCACCAGGGCAGCGCCGCCAGCGCGGCGACCGCCGCTCGCGGTTCTCGGCCGCCGAGCCAGCGGGCCAGCGCTGCCAGCGCCGCCGCGGTCGCGGCGGATCCCAGCCGTCAGCCCAGCCACCCCCGCAGCCGTCAGGCCAGCGCCACCAGCGCCGCCGCCGTCGCCGCCTCGACGCACGCCCCCAGCACGTCCCCGGTGATCCCGCCCAGTCTGCGCACGCAGCGCCACAACAACAGCCCCGCGACGGCGTACGCCACGGCGACCGCGAGCGGGCCGCGCCACCACGGCAACCCCGGCAACAGCACCGACAACCCCGCCGCGAGCGCGAAGACGAGCCCCGCGAGCGGCACCGGCACCGAGCCGGACACCGTCGCGCCCAGCCCCTCCGGCCGCGCCGACGGCACGAACCCCGTGCAGCACAACGAAAGCACGCACCGCCCCAGCACGACCGCCGCCGCTCCGGCCCACGGCCCGGCCGCGGCCATCGCTCCACATTGGACGATCAACACCAGCACCAGCGCGGCCACCCCGGTCGGCCCGGAGTCACCGCGCCGCATGATCTCCAGCGCCCGCGTGCGGTCGTACGAAGCGCCGAGCCCGTCCGCCGTGTCCGCCAGCCCGTCCAGGTGCAGCCCGCGGCTGCCCAGCGCCACGGCGCCCACCGCCACGCCCGCGACGGCGAGCGGCGGCAGCCCGAGCAGCTGCCCCGCGTAGAGCACGAGCCCCGCCAACGCCGCGAGTGGCAGCACCGCGACCGGGCCCAGCACCATCGCGCCGCCCGCGACGCGGCGGTCGATCCGGGACGGCGGCGGGACGGGCAGCGCCGTCAGCGTGCCGACCGCCATGCGCAGTGCGTCAAGCAAGATCGGCCAGCAGCCCCATCTCGGCGAGGACCGCCCGCGCCGCCCGCAGCGTCGGCACCGCCTGCACGGCGCCACTGCCCTCGCCGAGCCGCAGCCCGAGGTCGAGGATCGGCGCCAGCCCCAGCGCCTTGAGCGCGTACGCCTGCGACGGCTCGGTCGACCGGTGCCCGGCGAGCCACCAGTGCACCGCGTCCGGCGCGATCTCCCGCGCCACCAACGCCGCCGCACCCGAGAACACGCCGTCCAGCAACACCGGCACCCCGCGCACCGCGCCCTGCACCAGGAAACCCGCCGTCGCGGCGGCACACGCGCTGCCCATCGCGGTCAGCACGTCGAACGGGCCGTCACCCCGCGGCCGCGCCAGCGCCCGCTCCACCACGGCGATCTTGCGCGCCCGCCCGGCCTCGTCGATCCCGGTGCCGGTGCCGACGACGTCCGCCGCGGGCAGCCCGAGCACCGCCGCGACCAGCGCCGCCGCCACCGCCGTGTTGCCGATGCCCATGTCACCGGGGATCAGCAGGTCCGCGCCGTCGTCGATCTCCTTGTCGGCCACCTCGCGGCCCGCGTCGAACGCCCGCGAAGCCTCGCCCGGTGCCAGCGCGTCCTCGACGTCGATCGAGCCCGAGCCGCGGCGGATCTTGTACGCCCGCACGTCCTCGGGCACGTCCGCCAGGTCGTCGTCCACCGCGATGTCCAGCACCCGCACGCGGGCGCCGACCTGCTTCGCCAGCACGTTCACGCCACTCTTGCCCGCCAGGAACACGCGCACCATCGCAGCGGTGACCTCGCGCGGGTACGCCGACGTCGCCGAAACCCCGTGGTCACCGGCGAACACCACCACCCGCACGTCCTCGATGGGCCGTGGCGGCACCACGCCGTGCGCGGCGGACAGCCACGCCGCCAGCTCTTCGAGCCTGCCCAGCGCGCCCACCGGCTTCACGAGCGCATCGAGCCGGGCCAGTGCCTCCTCGCGAGCGCGGGAGTCCGGAAGCGGAACGTCGATCACAGCAATGCCCTTTCGCCGAGGCGCAGCACGCGCCCGGCCACCACGAGCTGGACGCTGTCCGACTCCGCGGCGACCCGGTTGTTCAACGCCCCCAGCACATCACGGAACACGCGCCCGGACACCGTCGCGGGCACCACACCCATGCCGACCTCGTTGCTGACCGCCACGATCGGTACGTGCGCGTTCACCCAGGCGGCCAGGAACTCCTCCAGCCGGTCGTCCAGCCGCAGCTCCCAGCCCTTCGCCTGCTCCCAGGCGCCGACCTCGCCCAGCACCCTGCTGACCCACGTGCCGAGGCAGTCGATCAGCAGCGGGCGGGACGCTCTGCGCACGGTCGCGGCCAGGTCGGACGTCTCCACCGTGCGCCAGTTCGCCGGGCGCCGGGCCTGGTGCAGCGCGATGCGCGCGGCCCACTCGGGGTCGTCGTCGCTCGCCGGGTAGCCGGGCGCCACGTAGACGACCTCGGGGTGCCGGTTCATCAGGCGTTCGGCGTGCCGGGACTTGCCCGAGCGGACGCCGCCGAGGACGAGCACCTTCGCTTCGTCGCTGGAGTACCGGCGGAGCAGCCGCGCGGCGGTCTCGAGCGAGGAGGCGAGCCGCTGGGTCAGCTTGGTCATACCCGGCATTCTCGTGCAAGCGCTACGGTCGTGTGCGTGGTGTATGCAAGATCGTTGACCAGGCTCGGGCTGGCCGCCGGATACGCGCTGGACGCGGCCTTCGGCGACCCCCGCCGCGGTCACCCGGTCGCGTTGTTCGGGCGGGTCGCGGGAGCGCTGGAACGCCGGATGTGGGCCGACTCGCGACCCCGGGGCGCCGCCTACACCGCGATCTGCACCGGGGCAGCTGCCGGGCTCGGCGCGCTTGCCCACGTCGCCACGCGACGCCGTCCCGTCGCCCGCTTCGCCGCCACCGCGCTGGCTACGTGGACCGTCCTCGGCGGCCGCGGCCTGGCGCGGGAAGGCGCCACCATGGCCCGCCTGCTCGACGCCGGAGACGTGCTCGCCGCGCGGCACCGCCTGTCCCACCTCTGCGGTCGTGACGCGACCGGACTGGACACCAAGGAGCTGGCGCGCGCCGCCACCGAATCCATCGCCGAGAACACGTCGGACGCCGTCGTCGCACCGCTGTACTGGGGTGCGGTCGCCGGGCTGCCCGGCCTGCTCGGTTACCGCGCGCTCAACACCCTCGATGCGATGGTCGGCCACCGCTCGCCCCGCTACGAACGCTTCGGCTGGGCCTCGGCCCGCGCGGACGACGTGGCGAACCTGGTGCCCGCCCGGCTCGGCGCCCTCGCCGCGGTCGCCTGCGCCCCGCTCGTGGGTGGCAGCCCGGCGCGCGCGTGGCGGGTGTGGCGGCGCGACGGCGGTCGTCATCCCAGCCCGAACGCGGGGCAGGTCGAGGCAGCCTTCGCCGGAGCGCTGGACGTCCGGCTCGGCGGGGTGAACAGCTACGGCGGCCGCACGGAGGACCGCGGGACGCTCGGTGACGGGCCCGCGCCCGGCACCGCCGACCTGCACCGCTCGGTCCGGCTGTCGAAGGCCGTCGGACTGGCCGCACTCGCCGCGGCGGTGGCGCGGTGAGGGGACTGCTCATCGCGGGCACCACTTCGGACGCCGGCAAGAGCCTCGTCACGGCGGGCGTGTGCCGGTGGCTGGCGCGGCAGGGGCTGCGGGTCGCGCCGTTCAAGGCGCAGAACATGTCCAACAACTCGATGGTCTGCGCGGACGGCGCGGAAATCGGGCGAGCGCAGTGGTTGCAGGCGCGGGCCGCGGGTGTCGAGCCCGAAGCGGCGATGAACCCCGTGCTGCTCAAGCCCGGCAGCGACCACCGCAGTCACGTCATCGCGCTCGGCAAACCGTTCGGCACGCTCGAAGCGGGTGAGTACGCGACGGGCCGGAAAGCGCTTGCACAACTCGCGTTTGACACGTTCGAGGAGCTGCGGAGCCGGTTCGACGTGGTCGTGTGCGAGGGCGCCGGCAGTCCCGCGGAGATCAATCTGCGCGCGGGTGACTACGTGAACATGGGGCTGGCACGGCGGTTCGACCTGCCGGTGCTCGTCGTCGGCGACATCGATCGTGGCGGCGTGCTGGCCGCGATGTACGGCACGCAGGCGTTGCTGGAACCGGCCGACCAGGCACTGCTGGCGGGCTGGATCGTCAACAAGTTCCGTGGTGACGTGGGGTTGCTGCGGCCGGGCCTCGACCGGATCGAGGAGCTGACCGGGCGTCCCGTGCTGGGTGTGCTGCCGTGGCTCGACGGGGTGTGGATCGACTCCGAGGACGCGCTGGCCGCGGCGGGCTGGCGCCGCGAGCAGGACGGCGGTTCGCTGCGCGTGGCCGTGGTGCGTTTCCCGCGTGCCTCCAACGCGACCGATGTGGACGCCCTCGCGGCCGAGCCCGGCGTGCACGTCCAGCTGACGGCCGAACCGGACGTGGTGCGCACGAGCGACATCGTGGTGCTGCCGGGCACACGCGCGACGGTTGACGACCTCGGCTGGTTGCGGGCGCGGGGCCTCGACGACGTGCTGGCCGAGCGGGTCCGCGCGGGCCGTCCCGTGCTGGGCATCTGCGGGGGCTACCAGATGCTGGCGGAGGAGATCGACGACGACGTCGAGTCCGGTGCCGGCCGCGTGCGCGGGCTCGGGCTGTTGCCGACGACGGTGTCGTTCTCGCCGGAGAAGGTGCTGGCGCGTCCCGTGGGCAGCTGGCGCGGGCACGAGGTCGAGGCGTACGAGATCCACCACGGCAGCGCGCTAGCACACGGCGACGCGGAACCGTTCCTCGACGGCTGGCGCGTCGGCCCGGTGTGGGGCACGACGTGGCACGGCACGCTCGACAACGACGGCTTCCGCCGGGCGTGGCTGACCGAAGCAGCGGCGCAGGCAGGGGTGTCGTGGTCCCCGAGCGTTGGGGCGCCGGGCTTTTCGGCACTGCGGGAGTCCATGGTGGACAGACTCGCCGACGCCGTGGCGGAGCACCTCGACACGGACGTGCTCCTGCGGCTCATCCGGGCTGGGGCACCGGACGGGCAGCGGATCTTGTGAACGCGCGGTCGGCGAGCGTGCCGAACACGAGCGCGAACACCGTCCACAGTGTCAGCTGCGTGCCGAGCGAGGACGTGCGGAAGCTCCACAGCGTCGTGGCGGGGAAGTCCGCGGGCACCTCGTCGACGACCGGCAGCAGCCACGCGCACAACGCCATGACGACGACGTAACCGAGGCACGCGGCGATCCCGCCCGTCCAGGCGTCGTACCGGTCGGCGAGCGTGCGGCCCGCGAGCGTCGCGATGATACCGGCCACAATGGACAGTGCGACGAACGCGAAGTACAGCTCCGTGCGGGACTGGATGGTCCCCTCCTGGCCGACGGCGGGAGGGTTGGCCGGGTACTTGAGGAACGGCACCAGCACGACCACCACGAACGCCGCCGCGGTCACGAGCAACGCCGTGTGCCGCGGCCGCAACCGCCCGATCCGGCCGTAGGCGAACGCGAAAGCCAAGGCCAGCAAGCCACCCATGGCGATCGCGTACACCCCGACGCCGACGAACAGGCCGATGGTGCTCTGGGTGGTCCGGCTGACGAGCTCCTCGCCGTGCTCGTGCTCGAACCCGATGGCGAGGTCCACCGACGGTTCGCCGAACACGTAGGCGAAGAGGGTGGCGAGCACACCGGCGACCAGGCCCGCGAGCATCCCGCGGACCAGCAGTGTCCTCATCATGTCAGTGGCAGGGGAAGGCGAGCAGGTGCCGTCCGTCGTGGACGAACTCGTGGACGTAGTGGTTCGCGATCACCGAGGCGGCGCCCTGCTCGGTGGTGACGAAGTAAAGTGCGATCAACGCGAGCAGGCCGACGAGCACCGCCCACGGCACGATCTGCCGGATCGGGATGCGGACGGGGATCGGCGCCGGGATGGTGTGGGCGGCCTGGGTCATGAGGTCCTCCTCGGGCTGTGCGCGGCCTGCTCGGGGTGCTCGCGATGGTCCGGGTCTGACTTCCCAGGGACCTAGGCCCGGGTCACAGTGGCGCGTCCGCGCGGATTCTCACCGCTTCCGGTCGCCATCGCCTTGCCGTCCCACGGTAAACCAGGGGCGGGGTGGGGTCAATGTGGAGGGGTTCCGGGGTGGTGGGGTGGGGGGGGGGGTGCTTGGTGCTCGGCGGGAAGTCTCACCGGCACCGGCTACCGGCTACTGACGACCGGCGACCGGCTACTGGCCCCGGCCAGCGCCACCAGCCATCGCGACCGGCCATCGCTACTGCGACCGGCTACCGGCCGCCGCCCGGCCACCGGCCACTGGCCGCTACCGCCACCGCCGCCGTTCGGCGGTCGGGCCGCCCAGCGCCGTGCGCCCGGCGGCCACTGGCTACCGGCCACCGGCCCCGGCCAGCGCCACCGCCGCCGCCACGGGCCGGTGGCGGTCGGGTGCTCGGCGCTCTGCACCTGGCGTTCCGCCACTGGCCGCCACCGGCCGCCCGGCCGCCACCGGCTACCGCCACCAGCCGCCCGGTCACCGGCCGCCACCGCCACCGCCGCCGTTCGGCGGTCGGGCGCCGGGCGCCCTGCGCCTGGCGGCCAGCGCCTGGGGCGCGTCGGGTGCCGGGGTCTACCGGGCGTGGCCGCCCTGTTCAGGGGCCCACCCCCGCCCCGATCCTTGAGTGTTCAACGGCCGCTCGGGGCGTGTAAAGGGCGCCTTCGGCGTCGCTTCGCGATGGCTTCGCCACCCTTGACACGCCGGAGCGGCCGTAAGTGCGGCTGGGGATCGGGGCGGGGGTGGGTGTGGGCGGTGGGCCCCTGCTCGCTTCGCATTGCGAGGTGGGCCCCTCCCCCTGTCACGCCAGTAGTACTTGTGTTCCTTCTGCTTCGAAGGCGGCGATGTGTGCTGGGTCGGCGTTCGTGTCGGTGATCAACATCTGCACGTCCCTCGTGGCGCAGATCCTCGCGAAGGCGAACGCGCCCAGTTTCGTGCTGTCCGCTACCGCCACCACCTCGCGGGCCTGCGACGCGAGCAGGCGCGTGACTTCCGCGTCCGCCTCTTGTCCGTGGTACAAGCCGCGCGCCGCGTCCAGGGCGTCCACTCCGATGAACGCCAGGTCGAGCCGTACTTCCCGCAGCACGGGTGTCGCCAGTGGACCGGTCAGTTCGAACGTGCCCGTGCCCGCCACCCCGCCCGTCGTCACGATTTTGAGGCACTGCCGCACCGCCAGCTCGTGTGCGATGTTCAGCGCGTTCGTCACCACGGTCAGCGCGGGGACCGTCGTGCTTTCGTTGAACTCCGGGCGCACCGCCAGGGCGCGACCCACCTCGGTCGTCGTCGTGCCGCCGTTCAAGCCGACGATCATGCCGCGCCGGACGAGTTGCGCCGCGACCTCGCCGATGCGCCGTTTCTCCTCCGCGTGGTTGCCCGCGCCGTACCGCAGCGAAAGGTCGTAGGCGACCGAGCTGCGCACGGCACCGCCGCGCGTCCGGATCAGCAACTGCCTGCCGGCCAGGTGGTCGAGGTCCCGGCGAATGGTGGCGGGGGAAACCCGAAGCTCTTTCGCCGTTTCTTCGACCTCGATCCTGTCCCGCCGCCCGACCATTTCGAGCAGCGTGTTCAGGCGTTCGTCTCGATTCACGCCCAACTACTACCCGCTTTCCCGGCACGTCGGAAATCGGCTGTTCGGGGAAACCCGCCGGAGGTCTTCCGGCGGGTTGTCCGACGTTTTCTCACAGACCCCGCAAGAAGGCAAGGGACGGCATGAAGAAGTATTCCGCCCCCTTCACCGTCACCGCCTGCGGAATCGGGTCCACCACCTGCGCGCCATTGCGGCCCCAGTCCCGCGAATAACTCGGGTCCGGGCGCTCACCCTGGCCGATCACCGGGTCCAGTCCCGGCCGCGAACCGTCCGGGGTGCTCGGAAAACCGGCGTTGTTCGCCCAGTTGAGCTGCGTGAACTCGAACTGGTTGACCAGGTCGCTGTTGAACGCCATGAAAAGCAGTCCGACGTCCTTCGTCGGCCGGACCACCGGCGGCAGGTCCGCGCTGGGGTCGTCCAGCCGCCTGCCGTAGGTCTGCCCCCGGCGCGCCATCAGGTGCCTCCGCTCGGCCTCCGGCGCCTCGAAACCACCCGAGCCCCGCGGATTCGTCTTGCGGATGTGCGCGTGGAAGGGGCATTTCTGCCCCAGTTTGTCGCTGTCGTAGCTGAAATCGTTCTCCACCGGCGAGTTCGCGCCCGCGGCGCTCTGCGAAACCAGCGGGGTGCCGTCCTCGAAACGGCCGATCAGCATCGCGCCGGCGCGTTCCGCGTCCTCGCCTTTCAGGCCCAGTTCCTCGGCGAGGTCCTGCTCCGCCTGCTTGAACAGCTGCACGTTCTGCTCCAGTTTCCGGAACACGAAGTAGCTGCCGAAGTGCACGCCGGGGTCCGGCGCCGCGGGATCGGGAACCAGGACCTGGCTCAACGGAGCCGCCGGGTCCCATTCGTTGATCCCGTCCGTGGTGTCGCGCTCGAGCTCCACGTCCTCGGTGAGGAACAGCGGCTGGCTGCGCCCGTCGACGTACCCGAAATGCTCGATCCCGTCGCCGTTGTCGTTGGTGAGCCCGCGCCCGGTCTCCTCGCCGAGCACGGTCACGGACGGCGGCAGCAACGCGAGCAACTCGGCTCGCTTCGTCCGCGTCGTCGCCGTGCTCGCGTCACCCACCAGGACTACGGCGTCGATCGTGGCCTGGTACGGCTGTTCCCACGTCGCCGGGTCCGGGTCGCGCAGCGTGGCGGCCGACTGCTTCGCCCCCTGCTGGAACGGCCCGTTCTCCGGTACCGCCGTGATGCCGAGCTTCGCGTAGCCCGAGGCGGTCAGCCCGACCCCGACGTACGGCGTGCCGCCGCCACCGCCCGACTTGAACGCCTCGACCTCCTCCAGGTGCGTCCTGGCGGACTTCATGAGCCCGGCCACCGCCCCGAGGAACGTCTTCGCCTCCCCGGCGTCCCCGAAACCCAGGAACAGCACGGAAAGGTGATCGCGGACGTGTGCCTTCAGGATGTTCGGCTGCAGCTCGTCCAGCATCGTGGCGGCGTCGCCGTCGGCGGTTTTCCAGGACAGCGGGGTGGACAGGTCAACGGCCATGAGAGCCCCCTCTTCGGTGAACCTGCTGACCTCCCTAAGTGCCGAATTCCACCGCCCGGATGCAGTACGCGGGGCTTTTCACTCGGATGGCGCAACGAGGACAGCGAAAAGCCCCCTGCGCGCCGTACTTACGTGACGCACAGAGGGCTTTTCGGGTGATCCTCTTACGCGATCGGCCGGTCCGTGGGCCGGATCGGTGCCGGCAGCAGGTCACGCTCCGGCACGAGGTAGCGGTCCACCGCCGCCGCGGCGGAGCGGCCTTCCGCGATCGCCCACACGATCAGCGACTGGCCGCGGCCCATGTCGCCCGCCACGAAGACGTTGTCGAGGTTCGTGCGGTACTCCGCGTTCCGCGCGACGTTGCCCCGCTGGTCCAGGTCGACGCCCAGCGACTCGAGCAGACCCTCGCGCTGCGGACCGACGAAACCCATCGCCAGCAGCACGAGCTGCGCGGGCAGTTCCCGTTCGGTCCCCTCGACCGGAACGAACTTGCCGCCCTCGTTGCGCACCTCGACCAGCCGCAGCGCCCGCAGGTTCCCGTCGTCGTCGGCGAGGAACTCCTGCGTGTTCACCGAGTACAGGCGCTCGCCGCCCTCCTCGTGCGCCGACGACACCCGGAAGATCATCGGGTACATCGGCCACGGGTGGGCCTCCGACCGCGACTCCGGCGGCCGCGGCATGATCTCCAGCTGCGTCACCGAAAGCGCGCCCTGCCGGTGCGCCGTGCCGACGCAGTCCGCGCCCGTGTCACCGCCGCCGATCACCACGACGTGCTTGCCGTCCGCCGAGATCGGCGGCTCGGCCAGCTCACCTGAGGCGACCCGGTTCGCCCACGGCAGGTACTCCATCGCCTGGTACACGCCCGGCAGCTCACGGCCGGGGATCGGCAGGTCGCGCCACGCCGTCGCCCCACCGGCGAGCACCACGGCGTCGTACTGCGCACGCAGCTCGTCCGCGGTCACGTCCACGCCGACGTTCACCCCGGTGTGGAACTCCGTGCCCTCCGCGCGCATCTGGTCCAGCCGCCGGTCCAGCCGCCACTTCTCCATCTTGAACGCCGGGATCCCGTACCGCAGCAGCCCGCCGATCGCGTCCGCCCGCTCGAACACCACCACGTCGTGGCCCGCGCGGGTCAGCTGCTGTGCCGCCGCCAGTCCCGAGGGCCCGGACCCGACGACGGCGACCTTCTTGCCCGTCTTCGCCTCAGGCGGCTGCGGCGTGACCCAGCCCTCCTCCCACGCACGGTCCACAATGGAGATCTCCACGCGCTTGATCGTCACGGGATCGTCGTTGATCCCGAGCACGCACGCGGTCTCACACGGCGCCGGGCACAGGGTGCCGGTGAACTCCGGGAAGTTGTTCGTGGCGTGCAGCCGCTCGATCGCGTCCCGCCAGTCCTCCCGCCACACCAGGTCGTTCCACTCCGGGATGAGGTTGCCCAGCGGACAACCCTGGTGGCAGAACGGGATACCGCAGTCCATGCAGCGCCCGGCCTGCTTCTCCAGCTTGGTCGAGTGGAAGTCCTCGTAGACCTCGCGCCAGTCGAGCAGCCGCAGCGGCACCGGACGGGTCTTCGGCGTCTCGCGCGGCGTCGTCAGAAAACCCTTCGGGTCAGCCATGTGCGGCCTCCATGATCGCCTCGTTCACGTCGCGGCCGTCCCTCTCCGCCGCGGCCTGGGCCTGCAGAACTCGCTTGTAATCGCTGGGCATGACCTTGCCGAACCGGGCGACGGCCGCGTCCCAGTCGGCCAGCAGCGCGTGCGCCACCGCCGATTCCGTTTCCACGTAGTGCTTTTCGACCGCGTCGCGGAGGAACTCGACGTCCTCGTCGTCCAGCGGGTCGAGGTCCACCATCTCCCGGTTGACGCGCAGCGCGGGCAGATCGAGCACGTAGGCGATGCCGCCGGACATGCCGGCCGCGAAGTTCCGCCCCACCGGGCCGAGCACGACGACGCGCCCGCCGGTCATGTACTCGCACCCGTGGTCGCCGACGCCCTCCACGACCGCCAGCGCGCCCGAGTTGCGCACGCAGAACCGCTCGCCGACCTTGCCGCGCAGGAAGATCTCGCCGCCGGTCGCGCCGTAGCCGATCACGTTGCCCGCGATGATGTGCTCCTCCGCGGTGAACTGCGCGCTCCGGTCCGGCCGCACGATGACCCGCCCGCCGGACAGGCCCTTCGCCACGTAGTCGTTCGCGTCGCCGAACAGCCGCAGCGTGATGCCCCGCGGCAGGAACGCGCCGAACGACTGGCCCGCGGTGCCCGTGAACGTCACGTCGATCGTGTCGTCCGGCAGGCCCTCGCCGCCCCAGCGCTTGGTCAGCTCCGAACCCAGCATCGTGCCCACGGTCCGGTTCACGTTGCGCACGGGCAGTTCCAGCTTCACCTTGTCGCCCGAGTTGAGCGCGCCCTCGGCGAGCTGGATCAGCGTGTTGTCGAGCGCCTTGTCCAGCCCGTGGTCCTGCGCGACGACGCGGTGCCGCGCCGCCCGCGGCTCCAGCTCGGGCACGTGGAAGATCGGCGACAGGTCCAGCCCGGCCGCCTTCCAGTGGTCGACCGCGCGGCGCTTGTCGAGCACCTCGGCGTGCCCGACGGCCTCCTCGATGGACCGGAAACCCAGCCGCGCCAGGTACTCCCGGACCTCCTGCGCGATGAACTCGAAGAAGTTCACCACGTACTCGGCCTTGCCGCTGAACTTCTCCCGCAGCTTCGGGTTCTGCGTCGCGACGCCGACGGGGCACGTGTCGAGGTGGCAGACGCGCATCATGATGCAGCCCGACACCACGAGCGGCGCGGTCGCGAAACCGAACTCCTCCGCGCCGAGCAGCGCCGCGATCACCACGTCGCGGCCGGTCTTGAGCTGCCCGTCGGTCTGCACGACGATGCGGTCGCGCAACCGGTTCGCCAGCAGCGTCTGCTGGGTCTCGGCCAGCCCCAGCTCCCACGGCCCGCCCGCGTGCTTGATCGACGACAGCGGCGAAGCACCGGTGCCGCCGTCGTGCCCGGAGATGAGCACGACGTCCGCGTGTGCCTTGGAAACACCCGCCGCGACCGTGCCGACGCCGACCTCGGACACCAGCTTCACGTGGATGCGGGCGGCCGGGTTGGCGTTCTTCAGGTCGTGGATCAGCTGCGCCAGGTCCTCGATCGAGTAGATGTCGTGGTGCGGCGGCGGGGAGATCAGCCCGACACCCGGCGTGGAGTGCCGCGTCTTCGCGATCCACGGGTACACCTTCGCGCCGGGCAGCTGCCCGCCCTCGCCGGGCTTGGCGCCCTGCGCCATCTTGATCTGGATGTCGTCGGCGTTGACGAGGTACTCGCTGGTGACGCCGAACCGTCCACTCGCGACCTGCTTGACGGCGGACCGCCGCTCGGGGTCGTAGAGCCGCTCCGGGTCCTCGCCGCCCTCGCCGGTGTTGGACTTGCCGCCCAGCCGGTTCATCGCGATCGCCAGCGTCTGGTGCATCTCCTGCGAAATCGAGCCGTAGGAGATGGCGCCCGTGGCGAACCGCTTGACGATCTCCGAGACCGGCTCGACCTCCTCGATCGGCACCGGCGGCCGCAGGCCCTCCTTGAACTCGAACAGCCCGCGCAGGGTCATGAGCTTCTCGGACTGCTCGTCGACCGCGCGCGTGTACTCCTTGAAGATCTCGTACTTCCCGGTGCGCGTGGAGTGCTGCAGCTTGAACACCGTGTGCGGGTTGAACAGGTGCGGCTCGCCCTCGCGCCGCCACTGGTAGTCCCCGCCGGTCTCCAGCTCGCGGTGCGCCGGGCGCATGCCGTCGCGCGGGAAGGCGCGCTTGTGCCGCTGCGCCACCTCCTCGGCGAGCGTGTCGAAACCGACGCCGCCCAGCCGCGACGTGGTGCCGCGGAAACAGGTGTCGACGACCTCCTCGCCGAGCCCGATCGCCTCGAAGATCTGGGCGCCGGTGTAGGAGGCCACAGTGGACACCCCCATCTTCGACATGGTCTTGCGCACGCCCTTGCCCAGCGCCTTGATCAGGTTCCGGGTCGCCTGCTGCGGCGTGACACCCGGGATCTTGCCCCGGTGCGCCAGCTCCTCGACGGTCGCCATCGCCATGTACGGGTTGACCGCGGCGACGCCGTACCCGATGAGCAGCGCGATGTGGTGCACCTCGCGGGCGTCGCCGGACTCGACGATCAGCCCGACCTGCGTGCGGGTCTTCTGCCGCACCAGGTGGTGGTGCACCGCGCCGGTCAGCAGCAGCGACGGGATCGCCGCGTGCCGCTCGTCGACCCCGCGGTCGGACAGCACGATGAGCCGCGCCCCGTCCTCGATCGCCTCGGACACCTCGGCGCAGATCTCGTTCAGCCGCTCGACGAGCGCCTTGCCGCCGCCGTCGACGCGGTAGCGGCCCTGCACGGTGACCGCCTGGAACTCCGGCAGGTCGCCGTCGTCGTTGATGTGCACGAGCTTGGCGAGCTCGTCGTTGTCCAGCACGGGGAACGGCAGCACGATCTTGCGGCAGTGCTCCGGGCCCGCGTCGAGCAGGTTCGGCTCCGCGCCGAGCTGGGTGCCCAGCGACGTCACCAGCTCCTCGCGGATGGCGTCCAGCGGCGGGTTGGTCACCTGCGCGAACAGCTGGCTGAAGTAGTCGAAGATCTGCCGCGGTTTACTCGACAGCGGGGCGAGCGGGGAGTCGTTGCCCATCGAGCCGATGGGCTCGGCCCCGCTGCGCGCCATGGGTTCGAGGAGCGTTTCCAGCTCCTCCTCGGTGTAGCCGAAGGCCTGCTGCCGCCGCACGAGCGACGCGTGCGTGGGCACCTCGCGGTCGCGCTCGGGCAGTTCTTCCAGCCGCACCAGCCCGCTGTCGATCCACTCGGCGTACGGGTGCTGCGCCGCCAGCTCGCCCTTGATCTCCTCGTCGTCGATGATGCGCCCCTGCGCGGTGTCGACGAGGAACATGCGGCCCGGCTCCAGCCGTCCCTTGCGCACGATGCTCGCGGGGTCCAGCTCCAGCACGCCGACCTCGCTGGCGAGCACGACGAGCCCGTCCTCGGTGACCCAGTAGCGGGCCGGGCGGAGGCCGTTGCGGTCCAGCACCGCGCCGATCTGCGTGCCGTCGGTGAACGACACCAGCGCGGGGCCGTCCCACGGCTCCATCAGGGAGGAGTGGAACTCGTAGAACGCCCGGCGGGCGGGGTCCATCTCCTCGTGGTTCTCCCACGCCTCGGGGATCATCATCAGCACCGCGTGCGGCAGGCTGCGGCCGCCGAGGTGGAGCAGCTCCAGCACCTCGTCGAACGTCGCCGAGTCGCTCGCGTCCCGCGTGATGATGGGGTAGAGCCGCGACAGGTCGCCGGGGATCAGGTCCGTGGCGAGCATCGACTCGCGCGCGTCCATCCAGTTCCGGTTGCCGCGCAACGTGTTGATCTCACCGTTGTGCGCCACGTACCGGTACGGGTGCGCCAGCGGCCACGACGGGAACGTGTTGGTGGAGAAGCGGGAGTGCACCAGCCCGATGGCGCTCACGACGCGCCCGTCGGTCAGGTCCGGGAAGAACCGCTCCACCTGCGGCTCGGTCAGCATTCCCTTGTAGACGATCGTCCGCGACGACAGGCTGGGGAAGTAGACGCCCTCGGGCTCCAGCGCGTGCTCGGCGCGCTTGCGCACGCAGAACGCGAGCCGCTCCAGCGCCAGCCCGCTCACCTCGGGCTCGCGGGCGGCCAGGAAGAGCTGGCTGAAGTGCGGCATGACGCTCTTCGCCGTCGGGCCCACGTGTTCGGGGTCCACGGGCAGCTCCCGCCAGCCCAGCACCGACATGCCCTCTTCGGCGGCGATGCCCTCGATCGCGCTCATCGCCCGGCCGCGCGCGGTCTCGTCGACCGGCAGGAACGCCGTGCCCACCGCGTAGTGACCGGCTTCGGGCAGCGCGAAGTCCACGACCTCGCGGTAGAAGGCGTCCGGGACCTGGATCAGGATCCCCGCGCCGTCGCCGGTATCGGGTTCGGCTCCGCGAGCACCGCGATGTTCGAGGTTGCGCAGCGCGACGAGCGCCTTCTTCACGATCTCGTGGTCTCTCCGGCCGGCGAGATCGGCGACGAAGGCGACGCCGCAGGCGTCGTGTTCGTACTGCGCGTCGTACAAGCCTTGGGGCTCGGTCGAACTGTGGCGGGTCACGGCTGGCCGCCTCCTTGGGCGTAGGCAGCCCGGGGGTTCACTCGATCGAGCGGGTCTTGGCAGACCTGCTAACGGAGCCGTCCCGGGCCGCGATGGTCAGTCGAGAAGGGGAAACGGGCTAGGCGGCACAAGGGCAGACGCCATCGCCCGGCCACACATCAGCGGGTGGCCGCTAGTCGTCGGGTACGCACGTCCTTGGGCGATCTTCGATTTGAGCGCGCGTGTCTCCCCGGGCGTGGTGGGGCCCGTTTCGACGGCGCGGTTGTTACTCCCGGGTTCGCCGGGTCTTATGACAGTAGTGTGAATTCGGCGTTATCGACATACGTCGTTCGCGTCGCGTGGGAAATGCCACGCGGGCGTTGACTGTCGACCTTCCTTCGGTCTTACCGTCCCGCACCGGGGTTGAGCAGCGGAAACAGGGATCCGGGCGGGGCTGTGCGGGCCTCGCCGGGGCAGGTGGCACGTCCGGTTCGGTAACCGTAGTGTTACTTCCCCCACGGCGGCGCGGGCCCCGCGAGTGCGCCGCCGGAGGCCTTCCGCCGTGGATAATGACCGTGTGGACGGACTGGCGATGCGCTTTCTGGGCCACTCGACAGTCCGCCTGGAGACAGCCGGCCGGGTGGTGCTCACGGATCCCGTGCTGACGGGCACGGTCGGCGGGCTGCGCCGCGTCGCGCCGCCGTTGCCGCCGGATGCCTGGGCAGGCACGGATCTCGTGCTCATCTCGCACCTGCACGGTGATCACCTGCACCTGCCGTCGCTGCGGCTGCTGGGCGCCGACGTGCCGGTCGTCGTGCCGCGCGGGGCCGGGGACTGGTTGCGGCGCCGGGGTTTCCGGCGGGTGCACGAACTCGGCGTCGGCGAGAGCCTCACCGACGGTGAGCTGACGATCACCGCCCTGTACGCCGATCACGCCGGGCACCGCTGGGGTCCGCGCTTCACCCACGGTCCGCACGCGCCCGCCGTGGGCCACCTCGTCGAGGCGCGCGGACGGCGGGTGTACGTGGCGGGGGACACCGACCTGTACGGGGAAATGGCCCAGCTGAGCGGGATCGACGTCGCGCTGCTGCCGGTGTGGGGCTGGGGGCCGTCGCTCGGCCCCGGCCACCTCGACCCGGTGCGCGCCGCCGAAGCGGCCCGCCTCATCAAGCCCGCGGTGACCGTGCCGGTGCACTGGGGCACGCTCGCGGTGCCGGGGATCGCGCGCACGAAGAAGATGCGCCGGCTGCTGGTCGAGCCGCCGCGCCGGTTCGCGGAGGCGGCCGCGGCCCACACCGAGGTGCGGGTGACCGAGCCCGGGGAGCACGTGCGGCTGACCGGCGTACGCCCGTGACGCTCGCGCTCGACTGGTCGGACACGTCGTCGATCGGTTACCCCACCCTGTTCCTCGGTGTCCTCATCGGATCGATCGTGCCCGTCGTGCCCACCGGTGCCCTCGTCGGCGGCGCCGCCGCGATCGCGATGACGACACCGCACCTGTCCCTGCCGCTGGTGCTGCTGCTCGCCACGCTCGGTGCGGGGATCGGCGACGTCGCCACGTTCGCCGCCGCACGCCTGGGCAGCACCGCCGCGGTGCGCTGGCTCGCGCGCGGGCAGGGGGCGGACCGGCTCGCCTCCGCGCGCGTGCGGTTCGAGCGGCGTGGCTGGCAGCTGATCGTGATCGGGCGGCTCGTACCCGCGGGCCGCATCCCGGTGCTGCTCGCGGCAGGCGCGGTTTCCTACCCGTGGCGGCGCCTGCTGCCCGCGACGCTCGTCGCGTGTGTGCTGTGGGCGGTCGCCTACGCTCTGCTGGGCGTGCTGAGCGGGGGCATCTTCGACTCGCCGCTCGTGGCCACCGCGCTCGCGGCGGTGCTGGTCCTGCTGGTGACGGTCGTGCTGAACCTCGTCGCGAAACGGCGGCGGGCGAAAACAGGGGTGGGGAAATGACGGAGGCGGAACGCGGCCGCCTGCTGCGGCGTGGCCGCACCATCGCCCGCGGTGTGCTGGTGCTGCTGACCGTGGCGCTTTCCCTGCGGGGGCTGGACATCTGGCTCGACGGCTTCGCCATGCCGAGCTGGTGGCAGCCGATCGTGTGCGCGCTGCTGCTGTCGGTGCTGACGAGCGTGGTGTGGCCGCAGGTGCTGCGGATCGCCCTGCCGGTGGCGTTGTTCACGCTCGGCGTAGGCAGTTTCCTGCTGCTGGGCGCGGGTGCCCTCGCCGCGCTCGCCGCGGTGCCCGGGGTCGAGGTCGCGGGGTTGCGCACCGCCGTGGTCGTGGTGGTGGGCATCTCCGTGGTGAACGCGCTCGTCAGCAGCGTGCTGGCACTGGACGAGGACGAGATCTTCTTCCGCCGCGCGGTGCGCCGCAGCAGGCGCCACCCGGAGCGGCAGGCCGACCAGCCGCCCGGCGTCATCTTCCTGCAGGTGGACGGGCTCGGTTACGACGTGGTGCGGCGCGCGGTCCGCGACGGCGACATGCCGACGCTGGCGCGCTGGCTGGCCGCCGACAGCCACTCGCTGACGTCGTGGCAGACCGACTGGAGCTCGCAGACGGGCGCGAGCGTCGCGGGCATCCTGCACGGCTCGAACTCCGACATCCTCGGTTTCCGTTGGTACGAGAAGGATCGCGACCACGTGATGGCGTGCGCGCACCCGCGTGACGCCGCGGAGATCGAGCGGCGGCACTCCGACGGCCGCGGGCTGCTCGCGGTCGACGGGGCGAGCCACGGCAACCTGTTCACCGGCGACGCCCCGCACTACAGCCTGACGATGAGCGCGGTTTCGGTGCTGCTGCCGAAGGGTTTGCGGCGGCGGCGCGCCGACCGGGTCGGGACGGGCTACTACGCGTACTTCGCGAACCCGGTGAACGCTGTGCACACGCTGGGATCGGCGTTGGTGGACGTCGCCCGAGAACTGTCGGCGGCCGCGAAGCAGCGGCGGGCCGGGGTGCGGCCGCGGGTTAAGCGCGGCGGGCTGTACCCGCTCGCGCGGCCGGGCACGACGGTCATCGCGCGGGACGTCGTGGTGTCGGCGGTGCTGGAGGACATGCTCGCCGGGCGGTCGGTGGTGTACGCGGACTTCCTGGGGTACGACGAGGTCGCGCACCACTCGGGCATCGAGCGGTTCGACTCGCTCGCCGTGCTCCGGGCGATCGACCAGCAGATCGGGCGGCTGCACCGGGCGTCGAAGCTCGCGCCGCGGCGGTACCACCTCGTCGTGCTGTCCGACCACGGGCAGACGCAGGGCTGGGCGTTCGCGGACCGGTTCGGGGAGTCGGTGGAGGAGCTGGTCGGGCGCCTGTGTGGTGGGCCGACGCCGGAGGCCGAGGTGGCGTCGGGCGGCGGGCCGATCGCGCAGCGCCTGCGGGACAGGGCGCGCAAGGCGGGCCGTCTCGAACACCGGCCGCGGGCCGACGCGGGCGGCCCGGGCGAGGTGACGCGCGTGGCGCCGGGTGTGGTGGTGACGGTGTCCGGGCACGTCGCGATGGTGTCGTTCACGGAGCACGAGGGCCGCGTCGAGCTGGAGACGATCGAGCGGGAGTACCCGGAGTTGCTGCCGGCGCTGGTGGACCACCCGGGTGTCGGGTTCCTGCTGGTGCGCAGTGCGGAGTTCGGGCCGGTGGTGCTCGACCGGGACGGGCTGCACCGGCTGGACAGCGGTTTCGTCGTGGGTTCGGATCCGTTGCAGCGCCTCAACCGGCACGCGAAGGACCTCATCAAGCGCGTGGACTCGTTCCCGCACTGCCCGGACATCATGATCAACAGCCGCTACGACCCGGAGACCGACGAGGCCTCCCCGTTCGAACCGCACGTCGGCTCCCACGGTGGCTTCGGCGGCCCGCAGGAGCGGGGTTTCCTGCTGTACCCCCGTGAGTTCGAGCCCCCGGGCGAGCTGGTCGGGGCCGAGTCGCTGCACCGGGTGTTCCGCCTCTGGCTCACCAAACTCGGCCACCCGGAACCGGCTTAGACCGGGTACAGCGGCTTGCGTGGCGGTGCGGGTGGCGGAACCTGACCCCCGCCACTTAGCGCACCGACTCCGCGAACGCGCCGGGTGTGCTTCCCGCGCGGGCCTGGAAGAACTTCGCGAAGTTCGCCGGATCGTCGAAACCGAGGCGGCGCGCGCACTCCGCGACCGTGATATCGGTGTGCGCGAGCAGGCGCTTCGCCTCCAGCACCACCCGGTCGTCGATGAACCGCTTCGCTCCGACGCCCACCGCTTCCTGCGTGGCGCGGCGCAGCGTCCTCGGCGAGTAGCCGAGTCGGCGGGCGTACCACTCGACCTCACGGGAACGCGCGTACTCCGCCTCGACCGCGCGGCTGAAGGCGGTGAACACCTCCCGCCCGTCGGCCGGCCGCGGCGCGCCGCCGGCGACCCGCAGCAGCAGCACCTCCAGCAGGTGACGCAGGATCTCGGCGTCTCCCTCAACGTACTCGCGGCGCAGGTGATCGGCGGCGAGCCGCACCAGGTCCGGGCGGTCCACCTGCCAGCTCACCGGGCCGAGGACATCGGCACCCGGCGAGGACGGGGGCACGAACTCGGGCCGGAACAACACCACCAGGCCCTCGACCGCGGCGATGTCCGCCCACGAGTGCGTCCACCCCGGGCGGATCCAGACCACGCGGTCGGCGTCGAGCGGGTGCCGGACGAAATCCACCACGACCGTGCCTCGACCGGACCTGCCCAGCGCGAGCACGTGGAAGTCCGCCCGGTGCACGGTGTCCCACTGCTTTCCCGCGGGCATCAGACGCAGCCGGGAAAAGGTGAGCACCTCCACCCCGGAAGGCGAGTCCGCCGCGACGCGGTAGTGCAGCGTTCTGATGCGCTGCTGTCCGTTTTTCACCATGACCAGACCGAAGCGTACCTCGTCGTGGCCCCGGTGCCGCGCCTAGCGTCGGAGGCATGGAAGCGAAGAATGTGAAGACGGTCGCGGGCGGCCTCCCGGTGAGTTACGAGCCAGGAACCGGGACGGCACTGGTTTTCCTGCACTACTGGGGTGGTTCCGGCGAGACCTTCGCGCCGGTGGCCGAGCGGCTGCCGGGACGACCGGTGGTGCGCTACGACCAGCGGGGCTGGGGTGCCGCGCGTGAGCTGCCGGGACCGTACGGGCTGACCCAGCTCGCCGACGACGCGCTCCGGGTGGTCGACGAGCTGGGGCTGTCACGGTATGTCCTCATCGGACACTCGATGGGCGGGAAGGTGGCGCAACTGGTCGCGGCACGCAGGCCGGACGGGCTGGCCGGGCTGGTACTCGTGGCCCCGGCGCCACCCAGGCCCGCCGAGGTGAGCGCGGAGGAACGGGAGGCGCTCGCCCACGCCTACGACAACGCGGAAACCGTGACCGCGGCGCTGGACCACGTGCTGACCCACCGTGCTTTGCCCGATCCCGCAAGGGTTGTCGCCGACAGCCTCAACGTCACGACGGAGGCCCGCCTGGCCTGGCCCCGGCACGGCATCATCGAGGACATCGCGGACACCGTCGCCGCGATCGAGGTGCCGGTCCTGGTGCTGGCGGGCGAGCACGACAGGGTCGATCCACCCGCCGTGCTCGCCGAACGCCTGCTGCCGGTCCTCCCGACCGCGACGATGTCCGTCCTCCGCGACACCGGGCACCTTTCCCCGCTGGAGGTCCCCGACGAGGTCGCCGCCCACGTGGAGCGTTTCGCGGCCGCCCTCTAGGTGCGAGTCACTCCGTCCGCATGCCCCGCCAAAGCAGGTCCAGCAGCTCCTCCGTCTGCGCCTTCCAGTTCTCCTCCGGCTGGAGGTACCAGAGCCCGCCGAGGCCCCGCACCAGCGCCTCCGGCCTCAGGTCCGCGCGGACCGTGCCCGCGTCGATGTTCGCGCGCAGCAGGGTCGCGACCGCGGCGACCAGTGACTCGTACGCGTGTGCCGGGAGCTCACCCCGCGCCGACGTCGCCCGGCGGAGTGCGTCCGCGAGGCCGCGCTTGGACATCATGTAGTGCGCCAGGTGGTCGACCACCCACACCCGGAACGCCCGGTCCGGCGGGTACCGGCGCAGCAGGTCCGCCACGACCTCGACGAGGTGCCGCACCTCGCGCTCGTACACGGCGAGGATGAGCGACTCCGGCGTGGGGAAGTGCCGGTACACCGTGCCGACCCCCACGCCGGCCTTCTTCGCGATAGCGTTGAACGACACCTCGTCCGAGCAGGTCAGCGACTCCGCCGCGACGGCGAGGATGCGCTCGTGGTTGCGCCGGGTGTCCGCCCGCCGCGGACTGACCGATCCCGTCGCCATGGTTCCTCCTGCTCGCCCGTTGCCAAGCGGATTGTAATCCGCTAGCTTCGGAAGAGCGAAGCGGATGACTATCCGCAACCAGGTCGCACTCCACCGAGGGCCCGGGGGAAAGGGACCCAACCACATCATGGAAATCTCGCTGGAAATCAACGGCAGGACCGAGCGGCTGGACGTCGAACCCGGTGTGACGCTGCTGGACGCGTTGCGGGAACGGCTCGGCATCACCGGTCCGAAGAAGGGCTGCGACCGGGGCCAGTGCGGCGCCTGCACCGTGCACGTCGACGGCAAGCCCGTGTTGTCGTGCCTCACGCTGGCCGCCACCGTGCGGCGCCCCGTGACGACGGTCGAAGGACTGTCCACAGAGGACGATCTGCACCCCGTGCAGCGCGCGTTCGTCGAGCAGGACGCCCTGCAGTGCGGCTTCTGCACGTCCGGCCAGGTCATGTCGGCCGTGGCCGCCGTGCGCCAAGACGTCGAGGACGTCCGTGAGTTCATGTCGGGCAACCTCTGCCGCTGCTCCGCCTACCCCAACATCGTCGCAGCCGTGGAACAGGTGAAGAACGCTGATGCGACCGTTTGAACTGACCACCGCTCCCACCATTGAAAGCGCTTTCTCCGCCGACGCGGCCTTCCTGGCCGGCGGCACCACGCTCGTCGACCTGATGAAGCTCAACGTGCTGACGCCACGGCACGTCGTGGACATCAACGACCTCCCGCTGCGGGGCATCGACACGGCCGACGGCCTGCGGTTCGGCGCGCTCGAACGGATGGCCGACATCGCCGCGCACCCCGGGGTGTACCCGGTGATCTCGCGGGCGCTGCTGCTCAGCGCGTCGCAGCAGCTGCGCAACATGGCGAGCATCGGCGGGAACCTCATGCAGCGCACGCGCTGCACGTACTTCCGCGACGTCGCCATGCCGTGCAACCGCCGCGAGCCGGGCTCGGGTTGTTCGGCGATCACAGGCGTCAACCGGATGCACGCGATTCTCGGCACGAGCGACGCCTGCATCGCCACGCACGCCAGTGACGTGGCGGTGGCGCTCGTCGCGCTCGACGCCGAGGTCGTGCTCGCGGGCGCGGACGGCACCCGCACCGTCAAGCTCACCGACTTCTACCGCCTGCCGGGGGAAACGCCCGAGGTGGAGCACGACCTGCGGCCCGGCGAGCTGATCACCGAGGTGCGCGTGCCGCGGCTGGACTGGGCGGCGAACTCCACGTACGTCAAGGTGCGTGACCGGCAGTCGTACGAGTTCGCGCTCGCCTCCGCTGCGGTGGCGCTCGACGTGCAGGACTCGCGGATCGTCGACGCCCGGGTCGCGGCCGGTGGCGTGGCGACCGTGCCGTGGCGGCTGACCGCCGTCGAGGAGGCCCTGCGTGGCAAGCCGGTGACCGAGGAGTCCTTCGAGCAGGCCGCCGCGCTGGCCGTCGAGGGCGCGAGGCCGTTGGCGCACAACGCTTTCAAGGCTTCCCTGCTCAAGCGGACGATCGTCCGCGCGCTGCTCGAACTGACCGAAGGGAGCCGCCGATGACCGGCAGGCTGGATGCCCCGCTCAAGGTCGCCGGGCGGGCGAAGTACGCGGCGGACAACAACTTCCCCGGCATGGTCTACGGCTGCGTGGTCACCAGCACGGTCGCCCGCGCGGAGATCGAGGCGATGGACGTGACGGCGGCGAAGAGCGCGCCCGGCGTGCTCGCGGTCTACACGCCGTTCGACCCGCTGGAGCTCCAGACGCCCCCGCCGATGCCGATCCCGGGGGACGCCTGGCTGCCGCTGCGGAACAGGGACGTCGAGTGGTACGGGCAGCCGATCGGGTTCGTCGTGGCGGAGACGTTCGAGCAGGCGCGGGACGCGTCGATGCTCGTCGAGGTCACGTACCGTCAGTTACCCGCCAGGACGTCACTGGAGGACCACCTCGACGACGCCGAGGACCCGCCCGAGCTCCTGGGCGGTGCGGAGCCGGTGGTCACCGTGCTCGCTGACGGCGTCGAGTCCATTGAGGACGCTCTCGCGGACAGCCCGGTCGTCGTGTCGGCGACCTACCGCACCGCGACGCAGAACCACGCCGCGATGGAGCCGCACTCCGCGGTCGCGGTGTGGGAGGACGGCGTGCTGACCGTGTACAGCGGCAACCAGGGCAGCAACCTGCTGGCGTACGAGCTGAGCGGAGCGCTGGGCCTGGAGCCCGCGCAGGTGCATGTGGTCAACCCGTTCGTCGGCGGTGCGTTCGGCGGGAAGGGCCGGACCTCCGTGCCGGGCTTCCTCGCTGCCGCGGCCGCGAGGGCGCTGAACCGCCCGGTCAAGGCGACGCTGACGCGGGAACAGGTGTTCACCGCGACGGCCACGCGCCCGGCGACCCTGCAGGAGATCTCCCTGGGCGCGGACCGCGACGGCACGCTGCTCGCGCTCAAGCACGACTCGTGGTGCACGCTGCCGCGCTCGGGGTCGTTCGTCGAGGAGACCTCCCACTCCAGCTCGTTGCGGTCGTACGCCACCCGGAACCTCCGGATCAGCCAGCGGGTCGTGCGGCTGGACCTCCCGCAGACGACGTTCATGCGGGCGCCTGGCGAGGCGCCCGGCTCGTTCGCGCTGGAGAGCGCGATGGACGAGCTGGCCGTCGCGCTGGACGTGGACCCGATCGAGCTGCGGCTGCGCAACAACTCGATCGCCCCGCCGGGGCAGGACCTGCAGTGGTCGAGCAAGCACCTCGACGAGTGCTTCACCACCGGTGCGCAGCGCTTCGGCTGGATCCACCGCACGCCGAACGGCCGCACGGACGGCGACTGGCAGGTGGGCCTCGGCGTGGCGACCGCGATGTTCCCCGCGATCCGGTTCCCCTCGTCGGTCGAGGTGCGGCTGAACGCCGACGAGACCGCGGTGATCTCCACCAGCGGCGCCGACCCGGGCACGGGCCTGCTGACCGTGGTGTCGACGGTGGGCGCGGAGTCGCTGGGCATCGCGCCGGAACGCATCACCCCGCGCCTGGGCAACTCGCTGTTCCCGCCGGGCGGCATGTCCGGCGGTTCGTCCGCCACGGCGAGCACCGGCACGGCGATCATGGCCGCCACCGCGGAGGTGCTCGACGCCCTGCTGAAGCTGGCTTCGGCGCCGGGCGCACCGTTCGAAGGGCAGGAGGTCACCTACGCCGAGGGCCAGGTCCACGGCGGCGGGCGCACCATGCCCTACGGCGAGCTGTTGCGGGCGGTGGGCGAGGAATCCGTCGCCGCGGTCGGTTCGTCCGCGCCCGGCGAGGAGATGACGAAGCACTCGTTCAGCTCGTTCGGCGCCCAGTTCTGCGAGGTCCGCGTCCACCGGCTCACCCGCGAGGTGCGGGTTTCGCGGCTGCTGGGCGTGTTCGACGGCGGCCGGATCATCAACGACCAGCTGGCGCGCAGCCAGCTGAGCGGCGGCATGATCTGGGGCGTCTCGGCGGCGCTGCACGAGGGTCTGGAGATCGAGGACAACGGCCGGTTCGCGAACGGCGACTTCGCCGGGTACCTGGTGCCCGTGAACGCCGACATCCCGCAGGTCGACGTCGAGTTCGTCGAGTACCCGGACACCTTCCACAACGACGTCGGCGCCCGGGGGCTCGGCGAAATCGGCGTGGTGGGCGTGGCGGCCGCGATCGCGAACGCGGTCTACAACGCGACCGGCATCCGCGTCCGCCACATCCCGATCACGATCGAGGACCTGCTGGTGGAGTGAGGTCAGGCGGTGAACACGGCGGTCACCGTGCCCAGCTCGCCCATGTCGGCGACCGCCGTGTCCCCCGCGCTCACCGGGTACGCGCGGGTCATCGAGCCCGGCAGCACGACGTGCCCCGGCTCCAGGTCGATGCCCAGCGGGCCGATGGTGTTCGCGAGCCACACCAAGGCGTTGACCGGCGAGCCGAGCACGGCCGCACCCGCCCCGGTGGCGACCAGCTCGCCGCCCAGCTGCAGCGAGCAGCCGGTGAGCCGGAGGTCCACATCGGACAGCAGCGTCGGCTTGCTGCCCAGCACCACGCCACCGGAGGAGGCGTTGTCGGCGATCGTGTCGACGATGGAGATCCGCCAGTCGGTGATCCGCGACGCCACGATCTCCAGCGCGGGCACCACGAAATCGACGGCACGCAGCGCGTCCGCGACCGTCACGCCGGGCCCGGAGAGCCGCCGCCCGAGCACGAACGCGATCTCCGGCTCGACCCGCGGCTGGAGGAGGCTCGCGGCGCTGATCGGCTGGTGCTCCAGGTGGAACATGCCGGCCAGCAGGTGCCCGTAGTCCGGCTGGTCGACACCCATCTGCTGCTGCATGGCCTTCGACGCGAGCCCGACCTTGTGCCCCTTGACGACGTCCCCGTCGGACACCCACCGCCGCACCTGTTCCTGCTGGATGCGGTACGCGTCGGTGATCGTGGCGTCCGGGTGCGTCTCGATCACGGGCGCGGTCGGCTCGCCCTTCTCGTAGGCGAGCAGCAGGCGGTCGGCGACTTCACGGACGGCGGCTGTTTCCATGCGCCCAGCCAACCCCGCGCGTCCGCCTCCGGCAAGACCGCCGTCCCGCCAGGCGGCACAATGGGGGCGTGCGCGACACCCTTCGGAAGCTTCTGAGCGAGCAGGACGCGGCCTTCGACCCGGGGGCCCTCGCGCTCTACACCACCGACGCCTCCAACTACCGGCACGCGCCGCTCGGCGTCGTCCTGCCCCGCACGGCAGACGACGTAGTGGCCGCCGTGGCCGCGTGCCGCGAGACCGGCGCGCCCGTGATCGCGCGGGGTGGCGGCACCAGCATCGCGGGCAACGCGTGCGGTCCCGGCCTGGTCCTGGACAGCTCGCGGTACTTCGCCGGCGTGCGGGAACTGGACGTGGCGGCACGAACCGCCCGCGTCGCCCCGGGCACCGTCCTCGACGACCTGCAGGCCGTCGCCGCTCCGCACGGGCTCCGGTTCGGGCCGGATCCCTCGACGCACAGCCGCTGCACGATCGGCGGCATGATCGGCAACAACGCGTGCGGCTCGCACTCCGTCGCGTGGGGCCGCACGGCCGACAACGTGGAAAGCCTCGAAGTCCTGCTCTACGACGGCACGAGGATGACGGTCGGGCCGACGTCCCGGCAGGAGGCGGACCGCCGCGCCGCGCTGCCGGGCACCGAGGGGCGCGTGTACCGCGAGCTGCGTGACCTGGTGGACGGCAACCTCGCCCTGCTGCGCAAGGAACTCTCGGCGTGGGGCCGCCGCGTGTCGGGGTACGGGCTGGAACACCTGTTGCCGGAGAACGGGTTCAACGTCGCCCGCGCGCTGGTCGGCAGCGAGGGCACGTGCGTGACCGTGCTCGACGCGACGCTCCGGCTCGTCGAACTGCCGAAGCACAAGGCGCTCGCCGTGTTCGGCTTCGCCTCGGACATCGACGCCGCCGACGCCGTGCCCGCGATCCTGGAGCGCAAGCCGCTCACCGTGGAGGGCCTGGACGTCGAGCTCGTCAAGCTCACCTCCTCCGGCGGTGATGACCTGCCTGACGGCCGCGCCTGGCTGCTGGTCGAGCTGACTGGCGACACGCTCGACGAGGCGCGGGAGCGGGCCGCCGGACTGGCGCGCGACCTGGGCCGTCCGCACGTCGTGCACACGGACCCCGCGGCGCAGCGGCGGTTGTGGCGGATCCGCGAGGAGGGCGCCGGGCTCGCGACGCGCATGGCCGATGGCTCGGAGGCGTGGCCCGGCTGGGAGGACGCGGCGGTGCCGCCGGAGCGGCTCGGCTCGTACCTGCGGGAGTTCAAGCAGCTGCTGGCCCGGCACGGCCGCAAGACCGTGGTGTACGGGCACTACGGCGAGGGCTGCCTGCACATGCGCATCGACTTCGACCTGCTTTCCCAGCCGGGCAAGGCGAACTTCCGCTCGTTCCTGGAGGACGCGGCGGACTTGGTCGCCGCACACGGGGGTTCGTTGTCCGGCGAGCACGGCGACGGGCAGGCACGCTCGGAACTGCTGCCGCGCATGTACAGCCCCGAGATGATGGCGTTGTTCGAGCGGTTCAAGGCGATCTTCGACCCGGACGACCGGATGAACCCGGGCATCCTCGTCCGCCCGCGTGCCGTCGATGCCGACCTGCGGGTGCGTGAGGCGAAAATCCCCGTGGCGCTGGGTTATCCGCACGACCACGGCAGTTTCGCCGAGGCGATGCGCCGGTGCGTCGGCGTCGGCAAGTGCCGCAACACCAGCGGTGGCGGCGTGATGTGTCCGAGCTACCGCGCCACGCGCGAGGAGAAGCACTCCACGCGCGGGCGCGCGCACCTGCTCGCCGAGATGATCAACGGGGAGCTGATCACCGGCGGCTGGCGCTCGGAGGAGGTGCGGGACGCGCTCGACCTGTGCCTGTCGTGCAAGGGCTGCCTGTCGGACTGCCCGGTCGATGTCGACATGGCGACGTACAAGGCGGAGTTCCAGCACCAGCACTACAAGGGCAGGCTGCGGCCCCTGTCGCACTACTCGATGGGCTGGCTGCCGCTGTGGCTGCGGTTCTCGGCGCTCGCCCCGCGCCTGCTGAACGCGCTGCTGCGCCGACCACGGGTGGCCGCACTCGTGAAACGGCTGGGCGGGCTGGCTCCGGAGCGGGATCTGCCGGAGTTCGCCACGCGGCCGTTCACCCGCTCCCACAAGCGGACCTCCGGTGGTGGCAAGCGGGTGGTGCTGTGGCCCGATTCCTTCAACAACTACCTCACCCCGGACGTCCTGCACGCGGCGACCGAGGTGCTCGAAGCGGCCGGTTTCGACGTCGTGGTCCCGAAACAGAATGTCTGTTGTGGACTGACATGGATGTCCACCGGGCAGCTCGGCGTGGCCAAGCGCGTGCTTCGGCACACGTTGTCGGTGCTCAAGCCGTACCTCGACGCCGGGTACGAGGTGGTGGGCCTCGAACCCAGCTGCACGGCGTTGTTCCGCGGCGACCTCGGGCACCTGCTGCCGGGGGACGAGACGGCCGCGCTGCTGGCGAGCCGCACCCGCACGTTCGCCGAGCTGCTCGCCGACGCCGACCTGCCGCTGCGGGACCTCGACCTCGACGCGGTCACCCAGGTGCACTGCCACCAGCACGCGGAACTGGGCTTCACCGCGGACGAACGGCTGATGGCCCGTGCGGGGATCCGGAACTCCACTTTGGACTCGGGATGCTGCGGGCTGGCGGGCAACTTCGGTTTCGAGCGCGGCCACTACGACGTGTCGGTCGCCGTGGCCGAGGACCGCATGCTGCCCGCGATCCGGGAAGCCGCCCCGGACACCGTGGTCGTCTCGGACGGCTTCAGCTGCCGCACGCAGATCGCCCAGCAGTCGGACCGCCGCGCGGTCCACCTCGCCCAGCTGATCCGGAAAGCCTTGCGCTGACGCGGAGGGACGTGGCTGCCACCCGCAGCGACGGCGCGGTCGGCCTGCGGCGAAAGAAAAAGCCCGGTCCCCTCACGTGAGGAGACCGGGCTTTCCCGTGGTGCGCGTTACGGCAGCAGCAGGAACGCCAGGCCGTTCGGCGAACCGAGGCCGGTGACGTTGTCGTAGCCGCCGGTGGTGTGGATCGTCAGGTTCGGGTAGTCCAACGTCCGCACCGAGGTGATCAGGCCGCCCGACGCGTCCACCGAGTTGGCGTAGTCGACCCGGGTCACGGCGGCGTCGACGTGCTTGACGTCGGTGATGGCCGGCGTGCGCGAGGCGATCTGGTAGGCCAGCGGGTTGAGGAACCCGTGGTGGAAGTGCGCCAGGCTGTCCGACACCGCGACGATCCCGGCGAGCAGCGGCGACGACAGGCTCGTGCCGCCGATGCGGTACTGGTCGTAGTACACGCCGTCCGGGAAGGTCTGCGTCTGCCCGACCAGGAAGCCGGTGTTGGGGTCACCGACCGTCGAGATGTCCGGCACGACGCGGCCCTTGGCCTTGCCGTGCTGGTTCTGCGTGGACAGCGCGTCCGGCACGATCCCCTTCTGGTAGAAGGGCTGGTCGAACAGGACACTCGTGCCGCCACCGGAACCGCTGGTGTACGCCCCGGGCGGGCCGGGCACGTACGCGCCGTTGGTCAGCGTGCTCTTGCCGGTCTCCCAGCCGGTCTCGAACAGCTTCTGGCCGTTCTTGCCGATCGCGAGGCTCGTGCCGCCGACGGCGGTCACCCACGAGTCGGAGGCGGGGAAGTCGGCCGACGGGGTGCCCAGCCGCGCGACCTCGTCTCCGTTGTCACCGGAGGAGAAGTAGACGCCGATGCCCTCGATCGCGGCCTGGACCGCGATCTGGTTCCAGACCCGCACCTCGGAGGCGGGGATGTCCTCGCCGGTGTCACCGTAGGAGTTGCTGATGATGTCGGCGCTGTGGTTCGAGACGATCCAGTTCAGCGCCTCGTCCAGCGAAGCGTCCTGGCAGTCGGCGCTGCCGACGTAGAGGATCTTGGCGCCGGGCGCCATGGCGTGCACGGCCTCGACGTCCAGCGTCTGCTCGCCGTACCAGCCGGCGGCGTCGCACTGGTCCGGCGGCTCCATCTCCGGGTTGGTCGGGAAGATCTTCTCGGAGAACTGCGAACGCAGCAGCGGGTGCGCCGGGTCGTTGCGCCGCGCGTACTCGGCGGCGTCGGCGTACAGGGTGGGGGAGGCGAAGGCGTCCACGATCGCGACGGTGGTGCCGCTGCCGTTCGCGCCGACCTTGTCCAGCCCGTAGGCCGAGCGCAGCTGCGCCGGGGTGTAGCCGCACGGCGCGTACGGCAGGACCTTGCCGCCGTAGGCCGGGTCGGTCGTGTCGACCTTCTCGCCGTAGTAGGCGCTGCACGGGCGCGCGTTGCGGAAGCCGTCCGACGGCGGCACGTCGCTCGGGGTGCCGTCGGTGTGGTCGGGCTTGAGCAGCTGGGTGGCCTGGTCGACGCCGACGACGCCGAGCACCTGGTTCGCCAGCGCGGCGGGCACCGACAGCTCCTTGTCGGCGGCACGCAGCACCTGGCCGTCGACCTTGTACTTGGCCAGGTCGACGCTGAACGCCTTCTCCACCTGGTCGGCGGTACCGCTGGCCTCGACGTACGCCTTGTTCGACGGCACGTCGCCGATGGCGAAGCCGCTGCCGGCCAGCCAGTCGCGCACCGACTTCACGGTCGCGTCCGTGGCCGCGAACCGGTCGCGGACCTGGTCGGGGCTGAGGTACTGGCGGTAGGTCTTGCTCGACGGGTCGCTCACGGCCTGAGCCGCGGCCTCGGCGCCCGCCTGGTCGCGCATCGACAGGTAGACGCGGAAACTGAGCTTCGAGGACGGGGCGGCGTCGGCGACCTTCGACTGGGGCGTGGCCCAGTCGGGGTGGGACAGCGGGATCACCGCGCGTCCCTGCGCGCTGGCCACGGCGGGTGCCGCGACGGCCGCGCCGCCCGCGAGGGCGAGCGAAACGAACAGGGTCAGAGCTCTTCGCACTGGGGACTTCCCCTCTTGACGTAGCAGGTGGAACTGCGCAGAGATTAGATCCGAAAACGAGCCAGGGGAAGGAAAAAAATGTAACGAGCGGGAAAGTCGGATTTCCATACTTCGTCGGTAAACGGGCAAATCACTCTAACGGGAAAAACCCGTCTTCCGTGGCGATCGCGGTCACGAGATCGGCCGGGGTCACGTCGAAAGCGGGGTTGAAGACCGCCGCATCGGGCGGGGCGACGGGCCGCCCGGCGACGTGCGTGACCTCCTCGGCCGCCCGCTCCTCGACGACGATCCCGTCGCCCGAGGGGACCTGGGAGTCCACTGTGGACATCGGGGCGACCACGACGAACGGAATCCCGTGCCGCGCGGCCGCGAGCGCCAGCGGGTAGGTGCCGACCTTGTTCGCGACGTCCCCGTTCGCGGCGATCCGGTCCGCGCCCACGACCACGGCGTCCACCAGCCCGCGGGCGATCGCCGAGGCCGCCGCCGAGTCGGGCAGCAGGCGGTACGGCACACCGGCTTCGCCCAGTTCCCAGGCCGTCAACCGGGCGCCCTGCAGCAGCGGCCGGGTCTCGTCGGCGAAGACGTACTCCAGCTGCCCGGCGGCCTGGAGGTGCCAGACCACGCCGAGCGCGGTCCCCCAACCGACGGTGGCCAGCCGGCCCGCGTTGCAGTGCGTGAGCAACCGCAGCGGACGGCGCGCACAACGGTCGAGCAGGAATTCGGCCGCCCGTTCGGACGCTTTCCGATTCACCCGTTCGTCCTCGTCGAGCACGGCCATTGCCTCTTCGAGCACGAATTGCGGACCCTCCGGCAACCGGTTCAGCGCACGCCGCACCCCCCACCCGAGGTTCACGGCGGTCGGCCGCGCGTCGGCGAGCCGTTTCGCGTCCGCCCGCACGGCGTCCTCGTCCCTGTGGCGCAGGGCGGAAAGCGCTGTCCCGAGCGCCCCAGCGGCTCCCAGCGCGGGCGCCCCGCGCACGGCGAGCCTGCGGATCGCGGCGATCAGCTCGTCCACGGTGGTCAGGCGCAGCACCCGCACCTCGTGCGGCAGCGCGCACTGGTCGAGGATCTCGATCGCGCCGTCTGCCCAGTCGATCGTCCTGCGCATCGCGCCTCCCGTGCCAGGCTGGTCCTCGTGCCCATTGAACGCCGCAATCCCGAGGGGCTGCACGCCACTCCGGGCTACCACCACGTCACCGTCGTCGAGGCCCGTCGCCTCGTGTTCCTCGCCGGGCAGTGCCCGCTCGCGCCGGACGGTACGATCCCGCCCACGCTGCCCGGGCAGACCGACCAGGTCGTCGCCAACACCCTCACCGCACTCGAAGACGCCGGTGCGACCCCGGACGACGTCGTGCGCACGGTGATCTACGTGGCGAGCGGCGAGCGGGCGGACCTCTCCGCGGTCTGGGACCGGCTCACGGGATCCGCGCTGGGCCGTGCGTTCAGCACCGCGAGCACGCTCCTCGGCGTAGCCTGCCTCGGCTTTCCCGGGCAGCTGGTGGAGCTGGACGTGACCGCGGCGCTGGCCTGAGGTGGTGGTCGGTGCCGTCCTCGGCGGGTGGCGCGGCTCTAGCCTGGCGGCATGTCCGATGACGCCGCTTTGACCTACACCTCCTACCTCGCGCTCGACGAGGTCCTCGCCGCGCAGCGCCCGCGCTCCACCGAGCACGACGAGATGTTGTTCATCGTCATCCACCAGGTGTACGAGCTGTGGTTCAAGCAGCTGCTGCACGAGCTGGCCTACCTGCAGCAACGGCTCGAAGCGGGGGACACCGCCCGCGCCATCCGCACGCTCCGCCGGGTGCTGACGGTGCTCAAGGTCGTGGTCGCCCAGATCGACGTGCTGGAGACGATGACACCGAGCCAGTTCACGAGCTTCCGCGCCCGGCTCGACGCGTCCAGCGGGTTCCAGTCCGCGCAGTTCCGCGAGCTGGAGGTGGTGCTGGGCCGCCGGGACGAGGGCGCGTTCGCGCACTACCCGGAGGACGACCCGGGGCGGCGCCGCATCGTCGAGGCGATGGCGCGGCCCTCGCTGTGGGAGTCGTTCCAGTCGTACCTCAAGACCCAGGGCTACGACGGCGACCTCCTGCGCGTCTATGCCGACGACGAGGGCGCGGCGGTCGTCGCCGAGCACCTCGTCGACCTCGACGAAGGCCTGCAGGAGTGGCGCTACCGGCACGTGAAGATGGTCGAGCGCACGATCGGCGACAAGGCGGGCACGGGCGGCTCGTCGGGGGCGGAGTACCTGCGCTCGACGTTGTTCCGGCCGCTGTTCCCCGAGCTGTGGGCCGTTCGGCGCGATCTCTAGTCGCGTGGCTGCTGGAGCGCTATGTTGCTGCTGGGCCGGGGAACGACCTTCCCAGCCGGCTCACCACAACCGAAACCGGTCGTCGCCACAAGCGGGGGCCGCCCACCCGAGGAGCCACCTTGACCGAAGGGGTTTTCGGCCGCGAAAGCGGTCATGAGCAGGTCGTGTTCTGTCAGGACCGGGCGTCCGGCCTGAAGGCCATCATCGCCATCTACTCCACTGCGCTGGGGCCCGCGCTCGGCGGGACGCGGTTCTACCCGTACGCCTCCGAGGACGACGCGCTGGCCGACGTGCTGGCGCTGTCGAAGGGCATGGCCTACAAGAACGCGCTCGCGGGGCTCGATCTGGGCGGCGGCAAGGCCGTGATCATCGGCGACCCGGCGACGGCGAAGTCCGAGGCGCTGCTGCGGGCGTACGGCCGGTTCGTCCAGTCGCTGGCCGGGCGCTACATCACGGCGTGCGACGTGGGCACCTACGTCGCGGACATGGACGTGGTCGCGAAGGAGACCCGGTTCGTCACCGGTCGTTCCACGGACGACGGCGGCGCCGGCGACTCATCGGTGCTGACCGCGTTCGGGGTCTTCCAGGGCATGCGGGCCTGCGCCGACCACCGCTGGGGGTCGCCGGAGCTGGCGGGGCGGCGCGTGGGCGTGTCGGGGGTCGGCAAGGTCGGGCACCTGCTCGTGGGGCACCTCGTCGAGGCGGGCGCACGGGTCGTGATCAGCGACGTCTCGGCGGCGGCGATCGAGCGGGTCCGGGCGGCACACCCGGAGGTCGAGGTCGCGGCGAACGCCGACGAGCTGGTCCGGTCGCAGCTGGACGTGTTCGCCCCGTGCGCGCTGGGCGGCGCCCTCAACGACGAGACCGTGCCCGAGCTGCGGGCGGAGGTCGTCTGCGGGGCGGCGAACAACCAGCTGGCGCACCCGGACATCGAGAAGGTGCTCGAGGAGCGCGGGATCCTGTACGCGCCCGACTACCTCGTGAACGCCGGCGGAGTCATCCAGGTGAGTGACGAGCTGCACGGCTTCGACTTCGCGAGGGCCCAGCGCAAGGCGAGCGCGATCTACGACACCACGAAGGCGGTCTTCGCCCTGGCAGAGGCGGAAGGCGTCCCCCCGGCCACGGCGGCCGACCGCCTGGCGGAACGGCGCATGGCGGAGGTCGGCCGCCTGCGGTCGATCCTCACGCCCGCGTAGGCGGCTGGCTCGGTGGCCCGTCCCCCCGGGCGGGCCACCCTCCGGCGGTTCGCCTGCGGGGGCTCGGGTGGCCGCCTCCCGGGGGCGGGTTGGGGCCTCTGCGACCGGGCGGTTCCGCGGCCTCCGCCACCGGGCGGCTCCGCTACCGCGCATCCGGCGGCTCCGCATCCATGGCCGCCCCGTGGCGACTTGGCCATTCCGCGACCGGGCGGTTCCGTGACCGCGGCTATCCGGCAGCAGCTCCGCGGGCCGTTGCTGCCCCGTGGCGACTTGGCCACTCCGCGACCGGGCGGTTCCGCGACTACGGCCATCCGCATGGCTGCTCAGCGGCCGCGGCCGTCCCGAGGCGACTTCGCCACCACCGCCACCGGGCGGCTCCGTGACCGCGGCCATCGGGCGGTGGTTCGAATATCGCGGCCGTCCCGCGGCGACTCTGCCGCCAGCGACCCGGCGGAGGCGCAGCCTTCACCGCGATCCAGGGCGCGGCCCTACCGCCGCGGCCATCCGGCGACGGCTCCGCCGCCGCGACCGCCTCCTGGCGGCTCCGATTCCACGCGGCGCTACCGCCAGCCCGGCGCCGCGGTGCCATCGCTGGATCCGGCAGGACAGCCACCGCTGCCAACCCGCGACCCTGCGCCGCCTCAGCGGTTCCGCAGCGACCCGTCGCCGCACCGCGCCGCCATAGCGGCTCCGCCGCTACGCAGCCAAGGCACCGCCACCCCGAGCCCCGGCCAAGCCCCGAGCCCGGCCACAGCCGCTCCCCGGACGGCCTCACCGCTCCCCGGACAGCCGACCCCCCGGACAGCCTCACCGACCCCCGGTCACCCCGACTTCCGCCGGAAGGTGCGCTTCGCGGCCGCCGGGCCGTGTGCGTGCTGCCCCTTGCCGCCGCCGTGCTCGTGCTGGGCACCGGCGCGGCTCGCCGCCTGCTTGCGTTCCAGCGCCTCCCGGAACTTGCGCTTCTGGTCGTCCTCCGGGGAACCGGAAGAGGACGGGGTCTCGGGCATGGCAGCCTCCTGGGAAAACGCGCGAACACCTCACCCTGGCATGCCCGAACCCATCTGGCCACCGGGTTTTTCCGCCCAGGGTAGGACACCCCGGGAGAAACTGGCAGCCTGCCAGTAACGGGGGGCGGCCAGCTAGGGTGAACCCCATGGCGAACTCAGCTGCGGTCCCCGGCAGGCCCCGTTCCCGGGATGCCGCCGGCCTGCCTGCCGTCACCCCGGACGGGATCATCGCCGCGGCCCTCGACCTGGCCGCCAGCCAGGGCCTGGAGAGCTGGACGCTGCGCCAGCTCGCGGGCGCGGTGCAGGCCTACCCCGCGGTCATCTACCACCACGTCGGTGACCGCGAGGCCGTCGTGAGCGCGGTGGTGGACCGCGTCGTGGGCATGGTCGCCGTGCCGCCGGAGGGCCTGCCGTGGCGTGAGTGGTTCGCCGCGCTCGCCACGGAGATGCGCGCCGTGCTGACGCGGTTCCCCGGCGTCGCGAGGCGGATCGCCGTGCACGGGCTGTCCCCGGAGGCGGCGGGCCCGTCCATCGACCGCGGCGTCCGCATCCTGCAGCAGGGCGGGTTCGGCGACGAGAGCGCCCAGGTCTACCGCTTCCTCGCCAACATCATCTGCCACTTCATCTCGGTCGAGGACGAGCACCGCCGCAACAGCGAGGACTACGCGCGCGACGCCGCCCGCTGGACGCGGCACGTCGACGACCAGTCGAGGCCCGGGCTGGCCACGATGAGCGCCTGGCTGCACACCCTCGTGACCAACCCCGAGCAGCACGCCGACCACAACCTGTTCGACTACGCCATCGAGCGCTGCCTCGACGGCGTCGAGGCGCGGCTCGCGGTCATCCGCCGCAGATGATCTTCGGCTGCGGGTTGTAGTGCACGGTGCGCTTGTCGCGCCGCACCTCACGCCCGGTCGCCGCGTCGCGGAGGATCCGGGTGTCCGACGTGGTGAACCCGGGCGAGCCGTTGGAGGCGTGGCAGTTCTGCGGCGGCCCCGGCTTCGGCGTGGGGTCGACGAAGTTGACGCGCTCGCCCGGCACGGACTCGACGGTGTACCGCTTCGTGCCCCACAGCTTCACGGTGATCGACGACGGGGTCCAGATGGTCTGGATGGCCACCCCGGTCGGTGAGTCGTTGGTGAACTTCAGGTCGATGACGCTGGAGCCGTCCGGGTTCTGGAACACGGTCGCCTCGCGGGCGGCGGGGTAGCGGCTGATGTAGTAGCTGTGCTCCTTGTGCCCGGCGTCCTTCAGCCCGGCGAAGTACGCGGCGTTGTAGAGCGTCGTGGCGAACTGCGAGATCCCGCCGCCCACCTCGCGCGCGGGCGCGCCGTTCTCGATCACGCCGGCCTCGACGTAGCCCTGCGCGGCGCCGCGCGGTCCGGTGAAACCGTTGAGGCTGAAGGTGTCGCCCGGCTTCACGATGGCGCCGTTGACCTTCTGCGCGACCGTGCGGATGTTGACGCCGGAGTCCGCCGCGAACCCACCGGTGGTGAACTCGCCGATGACCTCCTTGATGCCGAGCTGGTTCGCCTGCTCGGTGGTGACCTTCGCGGGGGTGTCCACGTACTTCGCGGTCAGCTCGCGCTGGCCGGTGCGCTTGAGCAGCTCCGGCAGCGGTTCCAGGGTCGGGTTCCAGTCCACGCCCCGGCCGTCCACGGACTCCTCGACGGTGGGCTGCCCGCCGGAGAACACGATCTGCGCGTCCTTGCCCTGCTTCTCGGTGGACTTCAGCTGCGGGCCGGCGGCCTCGACGATCTTGGCGTTGTCCACCTTCATCGCGAGCGTGCCGCCGTCGGCGGGTTCGAACCGCAGCGCCGCCGCGATCGCCTCGGGTTTGACGGTGGCGTCCTTGCCGTCGCCGTGGATCACGACCGGGCCGGACACCGCGGGCTGCGCCAGCTGGGTGAGCGCGGTCTGCACGGCCTCCGGCGACACGGCGACCGGCGTCTGCCGCACCGGCAACGTCACCGGGTGCCCCGACGCCCAGTCCGCCAGCACGGCGATCGCCGCGTCGTCGACCTGGAGCTGCTGGCCCTGCTTCGGCTCGACCGCGACCGGGGTCGCGCCCTCGAACCGGATGCCGCCCTCGGTGGGTTCCCGGTCGACCTGGGCGCGGAGGTTCTGCAGCGTGTTGACCAGCTGCGCCTTGTCGGCCTGGGTGACCACGCCGACCTCGCGGCTGGTGAAGAACGAACCGATCCGGGTGAACGGGTTGAGCGGCTGGTCGCCAGCCTGGTCCAAAGTGGACGGCCAGTCGAGGCTCAGCCCCGCGCGCGCCGGGTCGATCGTCGTGTCGACGTCGCCCGCCCGCACGGCCACCGGCTTGACCAGGCGCGGCTCGATCTGCGCCCGCAGGCGTTCCTCGGCCTCCGCGCGCTTGAGCCCGCCGACGTCCACTCCCGCCACCGTGACGCCGCGCGGCACGTTGCCCTGGCTCACCAGCAGGTCGACCGCGTAGAGCGCGACGAGGACACCCAGCACCGAGCCGGCGATGACGGCGGCGCGCTTGAGCGCGCGCCGCGGCCGCTTCGGCGTGGCGGGCGGGATGATCTCCGTGACGGGTTCGAGGTAGTCGGTCTGCTCGGCGTCGGCCGTGGGCCACACGGGTTCCTGCGGCAAAGGGTCACCTTCCCCTGAGGTGGGCGGCGGAATCCGGACAACAGGGATGAAGGTTACGGGCGCCCGGTGGCGCCCGGAAAAGCGGGTGTGTACAGGTGGGACATGCGCCTTCTGCTCCTCGCCGACACCCACGTGCCCAAACGCGCCCGCGTTCTGCCGGAGGAGGTCTGGCAGGCCGTGGACAAGGCTGACGTTGTCATCCATGCGGGTGATTGGGTGGAGGTCGCTCTACTCGACGAACTCGCGGCCCGCAGCCGCCGCCTGATCGGTGTCTACGGCAACAACGACGGCCCTGAGCTGCGGAAACGCCTGCCGGAGATCGCCCGCGAGGAGCTGGACGGCGTGCGGCTGGCGGTGGTGCACGAGACCGGCGCGGCGAAGGGGCGCGAGCAGCGGTGCGCGGCCGCCTTCCCGGACACCGACGTGCTGGTGTTCGGGCACAGCCACATCCCGTGGGACACGGTGGCGGACAACGGTCTCCGCCTGCTCAACCCCGGCTCGCCCACCGACCGCCGCCGCCAGCCCGTCTGCACGTACCTGACCGCCACGATCGCGAAGGGACGGTTGCGCGACGTCGAGCTGCACCCGTTGCCACGCCGGTGATCACACGACGCGGAACACCAGCCCGGCGTCCACGAGCCTGCCCAGCAACGCGTCGCCCATCGCGGCGGCCGTCGTGACCTGACCGGACGTCGGGGGCAGGTCGTCGAAGGCAAGGCACAGGGCGGATTCGCCGAGCATCTTCGCCGTTTCGTCGTAACCGGGATCGCCGCCGCACACTTCGGTCACCACCCGCCTGCCGCCGCCCTCGCCGACGAACCGCGCCGTGAACCGCGACCGGGCCCGGCGTTCCTCGCCCGGGCCGCTGCCGGGGGAGCGCAGTCCGGAAAGCGCCTTCCTGGCCGGGGGCACCTGGGCCAGTGCCGCGAGCGCGCCGAGGCCCGCCGTCGCTCCCACCACTGAGGACAGGTGCCGGAACGCCGCGTGGTGCCGGTAGCGGAAATCCGGGCCGTACGCGGGCAACAGCCGTGCGGACAGCGCCACCACCTTCGGGTCGATCGTCGGCAGCGGCACCAGCCAGCGCCCGGTTTCCGCGTCGCGGTGGAGCGAACCCGGTCCACTGTGCACACGGCGTCCCGCCGGCCTGCCCTCCGCGGCGGCCCGCTCGCGTGCCGCGCGGACCATCGGCAGCGGCCGGGCGAACACGCCCAGCGCCGAGGCGTACGTGCCGCCGGAGAACGTCGCGTTCGTGCTCACCGACCCCGAGATCCGCAGCGGCACGCCCTCCGGCAACTGCTTGACGGTGTAGAACACGCCGAGGTCGTGCGGGATCGAGTCGAACCCGCAGGCGTGGACGAGCCGTGCGCCGGTGCGCTCGGCCGTCGCGTGGTGGCGCAGGTACATCCGGTCGAAGAACTCCGGTTCACCACACAGGTCCAGGTAGTCCGTGCCCGCTTCGGCGCAGGCGGCCACGAGCGGTTCGCCGTGGGCGAGGTAGGGCCCGACCGTCGTCGCGACGACCTTCGTCTTCCCCGCCAGTTCCCGCAGCGACACCGGATCTGCCACGTCGGCCTCCAGTAGCGGCAACGACTCCCACTTCGCCCCGAGGCGCCGCCGGACCGCTTCGAGCCGGTCCCGGTTGCGCCCGGCGAGTGCCCAGCGCCCTCCCTCCGGCATGCGCCGTGCGAGGTACTCGGCGGTCAGCCCGCCGGTGAAGCCGGTCGCGCCGAGGAGGACCAGGTCGAAGCTCCGCTGCTCAGCCATGCGGAAGACCATACCGGGAGTATGTCCGGCACATGGTTAGCTACGCTCATGACCGACCGGTACTTCGAGGACTACGTCCCGGGTTCGACGCACGAGTTCGGCAACGTCAAGGTGACCGAGGCCGAGATCGTCGAGTTCGCGACGAGGTACGACCCGCAGCCCTTCCACGTCGACGCCGCCGCCGCGGCGGACGGTCCGTTCGGCGGGCTGATCGCGAGCGGCTGGCACACCGCGAGCCTGATGATGCGCCTGCTCGCGGACAACTACCTGTCCCCGGTGTCGAGCCTCGGCAGCCCCGGCATCGACGAGCTGCGCTGGCCGAAGCCCGTGCGGCCGGGGGACGAGCTGCGGCTGCGGGTGCACGTCGTGGAGAGCAGGCCCTCGAAGTCCAAGCCGGACCGCGGTCTGGTGCGCAGCCGCATCGAACTGCTCAACCAGGACGAGGAGATCGTCTTCTCCGCGCTGGCGCTGAACTTCGTGCTCCGCCGGTGAAGATCACGCGGGTACCCGTAGACCACCCAGCCACGCGACTGGCGAGGAGATCGACCGGGCGCTCGCGTCGGCCCTGCTGAGGACGGCGGAGGAAGAAGCGGTGCGAAACGGTGCACAAGTGATGCGCCTGGACACCCGTGCCGATCTCGTCGAAGCGAGGGCGCTCTACGCGAAGCACGGATACCAGGAGGTCGAGCCGTACGGGGAGCGGTTGTACGCGGATCATTGGCTCGTGAAGAACTTTCCTGCCGCCCGCAGGGTGTAGCGACGGGAGAACCGGGGTAGTCCCGGCGCGACAGCACGTCGCGAGGGAGTTCGAACATGGCGGACACGTCACGGCTGCCCACCCCGGTCGCCGAAACCTGGGAGTGGCAGCGCCACGGCAATTGCCGGAACCTCGACAGCTCGGTCTTCTTCCATCCTGACGGAGAACGCGGCTTCGCGCGCGCCGACCGGGTCGCCAGGGCCAAGCGCATCTGCATGTCCTGCCCGGTGATCGTCGAGTGCCGTCACCACGCGCTGACCGTCGAGGAGCCGTTCGGGGTCTGGGGTGGGCTCGACGAAACCGAGCGCCGCGCCGCCATCGCGCGCCGCAAGCAGCTGCAGGCCGAGGCGGAGAAGGAGCAGGAGTGCGTTTCGGTTACACGCTGATGACCGAGCAGGCCGGGCCGAAGGAGCTGGTCCGGCACGCGCGGGCGGCCGAGGAGTGCGGGTTCGCCTTCGAGGTCTCCAGCGACCACTACTTCCCGTGGCTCGACGAGCAGGGGCACGCGCCGTACGCGTGGAGCGTGCTGGGCGCGGTCAGCCAGGTCACCGAGCGGGTGGAGCTGTTGAGCTTCGTGACGTGCCCGACGGTGCGGTACCACCCCGCGGTGGTCGCGCAGAAGGCCGCGACCGTGTCCCTGTTGTCCGACAACAGGTTCATCCTCGGGCTGGGGGCCGGCGAGAACCTCAACGAGCACGTCGTGGGCCGCGGCTGGCCGCCGGCCAACGTCCGGCACGAGATGCTCAGCGAGGCCGTCGAGATCATCGGTGAGCTGTTCGACGGCGGGTACGTGAACTTCTCGGGACAGCACTTCCGGGTCGACTCGGCGAAGCTGTGGGACCTGCCGGAGCGGCGCACCCCGATCGCGGTCGCGGTGTCCGGGCAGCAGTCGGTGGAGCGGTTCGCGCCGGTCGCCGACGCGATGATCACCACCGAGCCCAACGGTGAGCTGGTCAAGGCGTGGGACGCCGAGCGCACGCAGGTGCGCGAGGACACGACGCGGAAGTTCGCGCAGCTGCCGGTGTCGTTCGGCACCGACCGCGAGGCCGCCGAGCGCAGGGCGCACGAACAGTTCCGCTGGTTTTCGGGCGGCTGGAAGGTCAACGCCGAACTGCCGGGCACGGTCGCGTTCGCGGGCGCGACGCAGTACGTCAGGCAGGCCGACGTGGCCCAGTCGATCCCGTGCGGGGCGGACGTGGACGCGATCGTCGAGGCGGTCAAGCCGTTCGCGGAGGCCGGGTTCACCGACCTCGCGCTCGTCCAGATCGGCGGCGACCAGCAGGACCCGTTCTTCGAGTTCGCGAAGTCGGACCTGCTGCCCGCGCTGGAGAAGGCTTTCGGCTGAGAGCGGTTTCAGTCCACGAGGTCGCCGTCGCGCGTGATCATCGCGCGCAGCTTGGTGAGCGCCCGGTGCTGGGTGACGCGGACGTTGCCCGCGGAGATGCCCAGCGCCTCGGCCGTCTCGTTGGCGGACAGGCCCACGACCAGCCGCAGGGTGAGGATCTCCTGCTGCAGCGGCGGCAGCGTGGCGAGCAGCTTGCTCAGCCGGTCGCCGAGGTCGCCGTCGAGCACGCGCTTCTCGGGCTCGTTGTCCGTCAGCGGCCGTTCCGGCAGCTCGGCCACGGGGTCCGACCGGTCGCGGGAGACCAGGCGGTAGGCGTCGGCGACCTTGTTGGACGCGATGGCGTGCACGAGGTAGAGGAACGAGCCGCCGCGGTCCTGGTAGTTCGGCAGTGCGTGCAGGACGGCCAGGCAGACCTCCTGCGCGACGTCGTCGGCCGAGAGGTAGGACAGGTCGCGGCCGCCGAGCCGGGCCCGGCAGTACCGGACGGCGACGGGCGTGATCAGCGCGATCAGCTTGCTGACTGCGACGGGGTCTCCTCCGGCGGCCTCCTTGACGGCAGGGTCGAGCTCTTCCTTCGTGAGCCGAGAGGCGGCTCCACGCGGGAAGGACTGCGGCGTGGTGAACCCGGGCACCTGCGCCTCGGCGGGCACGGCGGTGACAGGCGGGACTTCGGTTCTCATGGTCGACTCCCCAACGACAACGGCGACCCTACGACCGGTCATCGTCGGGCCCTCGTCTGTCACCCACGGTGAGCGGACACTCCCCTAAAAGATCCCTGCCGACCCGCTCCCGAAGCGACTGAGCGTAATCGTAAGCGGCGAGTGAAAGTTGAACAAGGACTGTTCAAGAGATACCCCGTTTGCAGCAGCGGAATGCTCACGAATGCATTCTTCGCGGTTACTCAGGGCGGTTACGTGCGAGTTCTGTGCGCACCCGATACCGGTGCGTGGGAAATGTCAGCCAGTGGTGAAAACCCACCAACGAAGGACGATGAATCGTAAAATGCCGCCCACCGCGCTCGTGGCGGCGAGCACCACCGCTTCCAGCGTCGCCGAGGGCGAGCCGACCAGCCAGTGCAGCAGTACGAGGACGAGCGAGCCGTAGCTGGCGTAGAACGCGAAAGTGCCTGCGGACTGCAAATGCAGTTTCGCGACCGAAGCCTTCATGTGCGCGAACGTGACGCGGCGGTGGAACTCCGTGTTGGCGATCGTGGTGAGCCCGATGGCGAGGACGTTCGCGGCGAACGAGTCGACGAAGGGGCGGGCGGCGAGGAAAACGAGTTCCTGCAGCCCCGTGGTGACCACGCCTGCCACCACGTACCAAACCACCGGATGGGTGACGTCGAGCCCGCGGTCGGCCCGCGGCCCGCTCCACTGCGCGGTGGTCATGACGCTCAATTTACCTAGCCTCAGCAACTTCTTGCACTCTACAACCGAGTGACCTTGATCTCGGGTTTGCCCGGTCCTGACCTCGGGTATCGCCTCCCCATGAGCGAGGCGCACGGACACCCAGTACCCGATTCCGTCGAATCCGACCCGGCCGCGTTGAACAGCGCGGAGGACCTCGACGAAGACCGGCTGCGCGTCGATCCGCTCGAGGAGGGCATCGAGCCGCCCGAGCGCTACGCCTTCTCCGACGGCTTCGGCACGACGCCGAACGAGGAGCGCGAGGGCAAGCCGTTGGAGGACCGGCTGCGCGAGGAGCGCCCGGACGTCCAGCCCGAGGACCCGGACCAGCCCACGACGGCGACGACCCCGGCCGAGCAGCTCGACGAGACGGTCGACGACGAGTCGGGCGCACCCACGACCCTCGTGGACGAGGACGCCGAGTCGTCCAACGGCGTGGATTCGGTCGAGGAGAACCAGAACGCCGACAAGCCCGGCGGCTCGGTCGCGGAGACCTTCCGGACCCCGCCCACGCGGCCGGAGTGATATCGGTCACGCAGCGCATGAACTGGGGAGATGGCCGCTTTTTCGGGGAAGCTGCCGGTGTCACCCGGCGTGACCATTCCGAGACCTCTACGGTCGCGGATACGAGCGCACGTAAACCGAAGGGATGAACACCATGCTCGCGATGACCGACGCCGCCGCCGAGGCGATCAGCGCGCTGACCGCCCAGGAAGGCAAGCAGGAAACGGGTGGGCTGCGCTTCGCGGTGCAGGCCCAGCAGGACGAGGGCGCGCAGCTCGCGCTCTCCCTGGCGGAGCAGCCGGAGGCGGGTGACCAGGTCCTCGGCGCCGACGGCGGAGCCAGGGTCTTCCTCGAGCCGCAGGCGGCCCAGTTCCTGGATGACAAGGTCCTCGACGTCCAGCAGGACGACCAGGGGCAGCTGAACTTCGCCGTGATGCCGGCCCCCGGCGCGGCCGCGGGAGTCTGACGGCTCCAGCACTCGACGGCCGGCTCCCCTGGGTGCGGGGAGCCGGCCGTTGGCGTTTTCGGTGGGGTTGCGGCGGAGCCGCGCCACTCCCCGTCGCGGTCAGGCCCGGGGCCCGCTGCTGCCCCGCCCTGGCCAGCCGCTGAGCCAATTCAAGTCCGCCACGGCAGCTATAGCCACCTTCGCGCCGTCGCGGCGGTCGGCGTCGCCCCCGAGGCAATCCGCTGGCTGGTTCCGGCCCGATCCCAGCTCGGCCCGGCAGCTACACTGGAGCCCCGCTGGCCCGCTTCCGGCCCGGCGGGCTCCCGCCACTCGAAGGCAAGCCACTGGCCCGCTCCCGACCGGGGCCCAGCCCGTCGGCTACCGCCATCTCGCTGGCCCGCTTCCGGCCCCGGCCCCATCCGGCGACCACCCCCTTCGCGCCGTCGCCGCGCTGATCCGCCTGTCCCTGTCACGCCCCCGGAGGTTCGCCCACCCGGCAACCGCTCCAGCCCCGCCCACCGCCCGGGTCCCGCCGCGTCGCCCGTCGTCCCAGCCCCCGCCCGCTCACCTCAAAAATGCGCCAGCAACTCCGGGAACCGCTCCAGCCGCAGCACGCGGTCGTCGCCGGGGTCGAGTTCGTCGTGCTCCAGCACCCACGTGTGCTCGTTCGGGATGAACACCGCGTTCAGCCCGGCGCGCCGCGCGGGCAGGATGTCCGACTTGGGCGAATTGCCGATCATCCACGTCCGTTCGGGCCGCAGCGAGTGCTCCTCGATCAGCTCCAGGTACGTGCCGGCGTGCTTCTCCCGCACGATGTGGACGGCCGCGAAGTGGTGGTCGAGCCCGGACGCGTCGATCTTGCGCTGCTGCTCCTCCCGGTCGCCCTTCGTGAGCAGCAGCAGGTGGTGCCGGGAGGCGAGTTCCTCCAGGGTCTCGGCGACCCCGGGGATCAGCTCCACCTTGTGCTGGATCAGCGCGTCGGCAAGACCGAGGATCTCCTCGCGCTCCGCCGGCGTCGCCGGGCGTTCGCGGAGGTGCTCGAAACAGTCGCGCAGGCTGCGCAGGAACACCTTCGTGCCGTAGCCGTGCGCACTCGCGTTCGCCCGTTCGATGTCGTCCAGGACTGCACGCAGCGCGGCGCGGTCCAGTGTCGGGTGGGCGAGCCAGTCGAGGTAGTCGTCGATGACCCGCTCGAAGATGACGTTGTTCTCCCAGAGCGTGTCGTCGGCGTCGAGAATCAGCGTGGGCACGCCGGAACAGTACTTCCGTACCAGTCAGCGGCGCACGGGATTTACCGGCTCCTCGCCGTTCAGCACGGCGGCGACGTTGCGCGCCGCGAGCAGGGCCATCTCCGTGCGCGTCTCGACCGTCGCCGAACCGAGGTGCGGCGTGAGCACGACGTTGTCCAGCTCCAGCAACCGCGGCTCGACCTCCGGCTCGCGCTCGAACACGTCCAGCCCCGCACCCGCGATCTCGTTGGCCAGCAACGCATCCGCGAGCGCGGACTCGTCGACCACCGGGCCACGCGTCGTGTTGATGAGGAACGCGGTGTGCTTCATGGCAGAAAGCGCCTTCGCGTCGATCAGGTGCCGCGTCTCCGGCGTCAACGGGCAGTGCAGCGACACCACGTCCGCCACGCGCAGCAGGTCCTCCTTCGGCTGTGACCGTCCACTGTAGACGACCCGCATCCCGAACGCCTCGGCCCGGCGCGCCACCGCCTTGCCGATCTGGCCCGGACCGATGATGCCCAGTGTCTTGCCCTGCAGTCCCGAACCGAGCATGAACCCGAGGTGGAACGACCACGGCTTGCGGGCCCGCAGCAGCCGGTCGCCCTCGGCGATGCGGCGGGTGAGCGCGAGCAGCAGGCCGAAGGTGAGGTCGGCGGTCGCGTCGGTGAGCACGTCCGGTGTGTTCGTGACGACCACTCCGCGCTCGACGAGCGCGGGCACGTCGATGTTGTCGTACCCCACCGCTACGTTGGCGACCACGCGCAGCTGGGGGCCCGCGGCATCGGCGACGGCGCCGTCGATCCGGTCGTGCAGCATGCTCACGATCGCCGACGCGCCGGCCACGGCCTCCTGCAGCTCTTCCTGTGTGAGGGGGCGGTCCGCGTCCGAAACCACCACCTCGCCCAGTGCGCGCAGCTCCACCAGAGCCGCCTCCGGAACCCGCCTCGTCACCACGATCCGCATGCCCCACACCTTTCCTTGCGCGACCGGCCCGCACCAAGTATGTTCTCATACAGAACGAGTGTGCGTAATGCGAACGAAGGTTGTAGCTCATGGCCGAGATACTGTCCCTGCACGACGCCGTCGCGCGCCTGGTGCACGACGGTGACACCGTCGCGCTGGAGGGGTTCACGCACCTCATCCCGCACGCGGCCGGGCAGGAGATCATCCGCCAGCGCCGCCGGGACCTGACGCTGGTCCGGATGACGCCGGACATCGTGTACGACCAGCTGATCGGCGCCGGCTGCGCGCGCAAGCTGGTGTTCTCGTGGGGTGGCAACCCGGGGGTCGGCTCGCTGCACCGCTTCCGTGACGCGGTGCAGAACTCGTGGCCGGTGCCGCTGGAGATCGAGGAGCACAGCCACGCGGGGATGGCCAACCGGTACGTGGCCGGCGCGTCCGGGCTGCCGTTCGCGGTGCTGCGCGGCTACACCGGCACGGACCTGCCGAAGTACACCGACACGATCAAGCAGATCACGTGCCCGTTCACGGGTGAGCAGCTCGCGGCCGTGCCCGCGCTGAACCCGGACGTGTCGATCATCCACGCGCAGCGCGCCGACCGCGCGGGCAACGTGCAGATCTGGGGTCTGGTGGGCGTGCAGAAGGAGGCCGTGCTCGCCGCGAAGCGCAGTCTCGTCACCGTCGAGGAGGTCGTCGACGAGCTGGAACCGGTGCCGGGTCAGCTGATCCTGCCTTCGTGGGCCGTCACGGCCGTGGCCGAGGTGCCGCACGGGGCGCACCCGTCGTACGCGCAGGGCTACTACGAACGGGACAACGAGTACTACGAGTATTGGGATTCCATTGGCCGGAATCGGGACTCGTTCGAACAGTGGCTGGACGAGAAGGTGTTCGGCATGGAGGGAGCGGCGAAGTGACGGCCACGACCGAAGAGCGGACGTACACGTCCGACGAGATGATGTCGATCGCCGCGGCCCGCGCGTTGTCCGGCGGCCAGCGGTGTTTCGTGGGCATCGGCCTGCCCTCGACCGCGGCCAACCTGGCGCGCCGCACCCACGCGCCCGACCTCGTGCTGATCTACGAATCCGGCACGCTCGGGTCCAAGCCGAGCAGGCTGCCCGCCTCGATCGGTGACGGCATCCTCGCGGAGACCGCGGACGCGGTGATCAGCGTGCCCGAGGTGTTCAACTACTGGCTGCAGCCCGGCCGCATCGACGTCGGCTTCCTCGGCGCCGCGCAGCTGGACAAGTTCGGCAACATCAACACCACCGTGATCGGGGACGACTACGCGCACCCCAAGGTCCGGTTGCCCGGCGCCGGTGGCGCGCCGGAGATCGCCGCGTCCTGCCACGAGGTGTACGTGGTGGTGCGGCAGAGCAAGCGCAGCTTCGTCGAGAAGGTCGACTTCATCACCTCGTTCGGGCACGGCACGGGCCGGGGTGACCGGGAGAAGCTCGGCCTGCGTGGCGCCGGCCCGACGCTGGTGATCACCGACCTCGGCGTGTTCCGGCCCGACGAGACGGGCGAACTGGTGCTCACCCAGGTGCACGAAGGGGTGGACGTCGAGCAGGTGCGTGAGGCGACGGGCTGGGACCTGAAGGTCTCGCCCGAGCTGTCCCGCACGCCGCCCCCCACCGAGGCCGAACTGCAGACCCTCCGCGAACTCAAGGCGGCCAAGTGACAGACGCATTCGTTCTCGACGCCATCCGAACCCCGTTCGGCCGCTACGGCGGCGCGCTGGCGAAGGTCCGCCCCGACGACCTCGCCGCGCACGTGCTGAAGGCGCTGCGTGAGCGCAGCGAACTCGACCCGGCCACCGTCGACGAGGTCGTCCTCGGTGACGCGAACCAGGCGGGGGAGGACAACCGCAACGTCGCCCGCATGGCCGCGCTGCTCGCGGGCTGGCCGACGAGCGTGCCGGGCACGACCGTGAACCGGCTGTGCGGCTCGGGGCTCGACGCCGTCATGCAGGCGAGCCGCTCGATCGCGACCGGGGACGCGTCGCTCGTCGTCGCCGGTGGCGTGGAGTCGATGAGCCGCGCGCCGATGATCCTGCTGAAGCCGGAGAAGGCGTTCGCGGCGGGCAACCAGACGCTGCACTCGAGCACGCTGGGCTGGCGCATGGTCAACCCGGAGATGCCCGAGCAGTGGACGATCTCGCTGGGCGAGAGCACGGAGCGGCTCGCCGAGCGCTACGGGATCGGCCGCGAGGCGCAGGACGAGTTCGCGTTGCGCAGCCACCTCAACGCGGCGAAGGCGTGGGACGCCGGGTTCTACGACGACCACGTGGTCCCGGTGCCCGGCACCGAGCTGACCCGCGACGAGGGCATCCGGCCCGATTCCACTCTGGACAAGCTGGCGAAGCTCAAGCCGTCCTTCCGCAAGGACGGCACGATCACCGCCGGCAACGCCTCGCCGCTCAACGACGGCGCGTCCGCCGTGTTGCTGGGTGACCAGAAGGCCGCCGACCGGCTCGGCAAGACCCCGCTGGCCCGCATCGCGGGGCGTGGTGCCGCGGGCGTCGACCCGGACGTCTTCGGCATCGGCCCGGTGCGGGCCGCGGAGATCGCGCTGGAGCGCGCCGGCATCGGCTGGGAGGACCTCAAGGCCGTCGAGCTGAACGAGGCGTTCGCCGCGCAGTCGCTGGCGTGCCTGGCCGACTGGCCGAAGCTGGACCCGTCGATCGTCAACGTCAACGGCGGGGCCATCGCGATCGGGCACCCGCTGGGCGCGTCCGGCGGCCGCATCCTCGGCTCGCTGGCGTACGAGCTGCGCCGCCGCGGTGGCGGCTGGGGGCTCGCCGCGATCTGCATCGGCGTCGGCCAGGGGCTGGCCGTTGTCCTGGAAGCCTGAGAGGAAAGGGAAAGTGCTATGGCAGCACCGACGAGCGACAAGCTGATCCTGCCGCGGTACCGGCGGGATCCGCAGGGCACGCACCCGCCGCTGGACTCGCCCGGCTACCGGTCCACGGCGCTCCGCCACCCCCAGCAGCCGCTGACCCTGCTGCCGCACATGCTCACCGAGGTCACCGGCCCGCTGCTCGGCCCCGGCAGGCTCGGCGAGCACGACAACGACCTCACCAAGCAGCACGACGGTGAGCCGATCGGGCAGCGGATCATCGTGCACGGCAGGCTGCTCGACGGCAACGGCAAGCCGATCCCGAACTCGCTGATCGAGATCTGGCAGGCCAACGCGGCGGGCCGCTACCGGCACATCGGGGACAACTGGCCCGGCCCGCTCGACCCGAACTTCACCGGTGCCGGCCGCACGGTCACCGACTCGGAAGGCCGGTACGAGTTCACCACGATCAAGCCGGGCGCGTACCCGTGGAAGAACCACGACAACGCCTGGCGTCCGGCGCACATCCACTTCTCGGTGTTCGGCACGGCGTTCACCCAGCGCCTCGTCACCCAGATGTACTTCCCCGGCGATCCGCTGTTCTTCCAGGACCCGATCTTCAACTCGGTCCCGGACGAGAAGGCCCGCCAGCGGATGATCTCGAAGTTCGACCTGAGCCGCACCGTCGACCACTGGGCGCTGGCGTTCGAGTTCGACATCGTGGTGCGCGGCCGCGAGGCGTCGGTCTTCGAAAACGAGGAGGAAGAGGACGAATGACCACCCCTTCGCAGACCGTCGGCCCGTACCTGTCGCTCGGCCTGCCCTGGGAGGACGGCCCCACCGTCGTGCCCGAGGGCACCCCGGGCGCGGTGTGGATCCGCGGCGTCGTCACCGACGGCGCGGGTAACCCGATCCCGGACGCGCTGGTGGAGACGTGGCAGGCCGACCCGAACGGCCGCTTCGACCACCCCGACGACCCGCGTGGCCGGGTGCCCGGCTTCCGCGGCTTCGGCCGCTGCCCGACCGAGCCCGACGGCAGCTACGGAATCCTGACGCTCGTGCCCGGCGCGGTGCCTGGGCAGGACGGCCGGACGCAGGCCCCGCACATCGACGTGTCGGTGTTCGGCCGCGGCATGCTCGACCGGGTGGTCACGCGGATCTACTTCCCCGAGAACACCGACGCCAACGCGGCCGACGAGGTGCTGCGGTCGGTGCCCGAGGACCGGCGGCACACACTGGTCGCGGAGAAGACCGAGGACGGCTACCGGTTCGACGTGCGCGTGCAGGGCGAAGGCGAGACAGTATTTTTCGATGTCTGAGCTGTTCGACCCGGTACTGGCCGCGGGTGCCGTCCGTGACGAGGTGAGCGACGCGGCCTGGCTGCGGGCGCTCCTCGACGTCGAGGCGGCGCTCGCCCAGGCCGAGGCCGACGCCGGGGTGGTCCCGCGCGAGCACGCCGAGCGCATCGCCGAGGTGTGCCGCGAGGGCTACTTCGACGTGGCGGAGATCGGGGCGAAGTCGGTCGGCGTCGGCAACCCGGCGGCGCCGCTCGTCCGTGAGATCACCACGAAGGTCGGCGGCGAGGCGGCCCGGTACGTGCACTTGGGCGCGACGAGCCAGGACATCGTGGACAGTGCCGCGATGCTCGTGGCCAAACGGGCACTCGAAGCGCTGCGTGAGGACGTCGAGGCAGCGGCCGAGCACGCCGCGCGCCTTGCCCGGGAGCACGCGGGCACGGTGCAGGCCGGGCGAACCCTGTTGCAGCAGGCGATCCCGGTGACGTTCGGCTTCACGGCGGCGGGCTGGCTGTCCGGTTTGGACAGTGCGGCGCGCAGGCTAGCGCAGCTGCGCCCCGCCGCGCAGCTCGGCGGCGCGACGGGCACCCTCGCTTCCCTCGGTGAAGCCGGGCCCGCGGTGCTGGCGGCGTTCAGCCGTCGGCTGGACCTGGCGGAGCCCGCGTTGCCGTGGCACACCGAACGCACCCGCATCGCGGAGCTGACCGGGGCGCTCGGTGAGCTGTCCGGAGTGGTGGGCGGCGCGAGCCGCACGATCACCCTGCTGGCCCAGACCGAGGTGGCCGAGGTCGCGGAGATCGCCGAGGGCAGCGGTGGCTCCTCCACCATGCCGCACAAGCGGAACCCGGTGGCGGCGGTCGCCGCGCAGGCGGCCGCGCAGCAGGCGCCGGGGCTGGTCGCCACGCTGCTCGCCGCGATGACCCAGGAACACCAGCGTGCCGCCGGCTCGTGGCACGCCGAATGGCGGCCGCTCACGGAGTTGTTCCGCGGCACGGGTTCCGCGGTCCACTGGCTGCGCACCAGCTTCGAGCGGCTGCGGGTCGATCCCGCACGGATGAGGCAGAACCTCGACGCGACCGGCGGGGCGATCCTGTCCGAGCGGGTCACCACCGAGCTGGCGAAGGACACCGGGCGCCTCGCGGCCCATGACGCCGTCACGGCGTGCACCAAGCGCGCACTGGCCGGTGAAGGTGCGCTGGCCGACCTCCTGGCGGAGGATCCGCTGGTGGGCAAGCACCTCTCGCGGGAGCGCATCGAGCGGCTGCTCGACCCCGCGGACTATCTTGGCAGCGCGCGTGTGTTCGTCGAACGCGCGCTGGCCGCCCATGCCGAGCGAAAGGGGAGTTCGTGAGCGTCGAGGTGCACCACGTGCTCGAAGGTCCCGCCGACGCGCCCGTCGTGGTGCTGAGCAACTCCATCGGCAGCACGCTGGAGATGTGGGACCCGCAGCTGAAACCGTTGCTGGACAACGGGTTCCGCGTGCTCCGGTACGACACCCGCGGCCACGGCCGCTCGCCGGTGCCGCCGGGCCCGTACGGCATCGACGACGTGGGCGGTGACGTGCTGGCGCTGCTCGACCGGCTGGAGATCTCCGCGGCCCACTTCGTGGGGCTGTCGCTGGGTGGCATGACGGGCATCTGGCTCGGGCAGAACGCGCCGGACCGCGTGCGCAGTCTCGTGCTGTGCTGCACGTCGGCCCAGCCCGGCAACACGCAGATGTGGCTCGACCGCGTCCAGCAGGTGCGGGCGCAGGGCATGGCGAAGATCGCCGAGGGCAGCATCACCCGCTGGTTCACCCAGGAGTGGATCGACGCGCATCCCGAGAAGGCGAAGGAACTGCAGGCGATGACGGCGGAGACGCCCGCCGACGGCTACACGGCCTGCTGTGAGCTGCTCGCCGACCTGGACCTCGTCCCCGCGCTGCCGAAGATCACCGCGCCCACGCTGGTCATCTCCGGCGCCGACGACAAGGCCCTGCCGCCGGACCACGGCCGCGTCATCGCCGACGGCGTGCACGGCGCGCGGTTCGAGGTCGTCGAGCACGCCGCCCACCTGGGCAGCTACGAGCAGGCCGAGCGTTTCACCCAGCTGATCCTGGAGCACCTGAAGGGGGCCGACGCGTGAGTGACGAGCTGTACGAAGCCGGCATGAAGGTCCGCCGCGAGGTGCTGGGCGACGCCCACGTCGACCGCGCGGGTGCGAACACCACCGAGTTCACCCAGAAGTTCCAGGACTACATCACGCGCGCGGCGTGGGGCTCGATCTGGACCCGCGAGGGCCTGGACCGCAAGACGCGCAGCTGCATCACCCTCGCCGTGCTCACCGCGCTGCACTGCGAGAACGAGATCCCGATGCACGTGCGGGCCGCGATCACCAACGGCCTCACCCCGGACGAGATCGGCGAGGTGCTGCTGCACACCGGCGTCTATGCGGGTGTACCCGCCGCGAACGCCGCGTTCGCGCTGGCGCAGCGCACACTCGCGGAGCTGGGCGAGCCCTCCGCGCAGCCACGTTAGTCTGCTCGGCATGGACAACGAGGAGCGCGCGGCGCACCACGTACAGTCGCTGGAACGCGGCCTCGCGGTGATCCGCGCGTTCGGGGCGGGCGCGCCCGAACTCACACTGTCCGATGTGGCCAGGGCGACGGGGCTGACGCGCGCCGCGGCCCGGCGCTTCCTGCTCACGCTGGTGGACCTGGGCTACGTCCGCACCGACGGCAAGTACTTCTCGCTCACCGCGCGGGTGCTCGAACTCGGGTACTCGTTCCTGTCCAGCATGACGTTGCCCGAGGTCGCGCAGCCGCACCTCGAACGGCTGTCGGCCGAGGTGCGGGAATCGAGTTCGGTCTCGGTGCTGGAAGGCACCGACATCGTCTACGTGGCCAGGGTCGCGGTCTCCCGGATCATGACCGTCAGCATCAACGTGGGCACGCGCTTCCCGGCGTACGCCACGTCGATGGGGCACGTGCTGCTCGCCGGTCTCGACGCGCCGGAGCTGGAGAAGTACCTGGCGGAGACCCGGCTGGACAGGCTGACCTCGCACACCCTCACCGAGCCGGAGGCGTTGCGGGCCGAGCTCGAAGCCGTGCGGCGGCTGGGCTGGGCGCTCGTCGACCAGGAGCTGGAGGAGGGGCTGCGCTCGATCGCCGCCCCGATCCGGGACCGGCAGGGCCGGGTGGTCGCGGCGGTGAACGTGTCCACGCACGCCAGCCGGACCACGCGTGAACAGGTCGCCGAGGAGATGCTGCCGCGGTTGCTCGCCACGGCGCGACGGATCGAGGGCGACCTCGCCCACGCCCCGCAGGCGCGCCGCCGTGGGTAGCTGCGCGGGTCTGCTGCTCGCCGCGGGCGCGGGCAGGCGTTTCGGGCGGCCGAAGGCACTCGTCGAACTCGACGGGGAACCGTTGGTGCGCCGCGCGTTGCGGGCGTTGGCGGAGGGCGGGTGCGAGCCCGTGCGCGTGGTTGTGGGCGCTCAGGCCGACGACGTGCGGGCGCTGTTGCCGGACCGGTCGCTCGCCGTGCACGCCGAGGACTGGGAGACGGGCATGGGTGCGTCGCTGCGGGCCGGGCTGCGGGCGCTGCCGGAGGCGGACGCGGTGCTGGTGCACCTCGTCGACCTGCCCAAGGTGGACGCCCGCGTGATCGCCCGGCTGGCCGCGCTCGCGTCGCCGGAAGTAGTGGCGCGCGCGGCGTACGACGGCAAACCAGGACATCCGGTGCTTTTCGGACGCCGCTGGTGGACCGAGATCGCTGACAGCGCCCGGGGCGATCGCGGTGCCCGGGACTGGCTCGCGCCGCGGCAGGACGTGCGTCTGATCGAGTGCGGTGATCTCGGCAGTGGCTTCGACGTGGACACTCCGGCCGATCTGCACCGTAGGGTGGAACCGTGACGGTCAACTCTCCCGAACAGCTGGCGCAGACGCTCGAGAGCGCCGGCTACCTCGCTGACGAAGGTGTCGCCACGGCCGCGTTCCTCGCCCTGCGCATGCAGCGTCCGCTGTTCTGCGAGGGCGAGCCCGGCACGGGGAAGACGTCGCTCGCGGTCGCCCTTTCGCGCTCGCTGGAGCTGCCGCTGATCCGCCTGCAGTGCCACGAGGGCATCGACGCGGCGCAGGCGCTGTACGAGTGGGATTTCCCGCGGCAGCTGCTGCACCTGCGCGCGCTCGAAGCGGGCAGCGAGAGCCTGGACGTGGAGGCGGCGGAGCAGTCGCTGTACACCGAGCGGTTCCTGCTGGCGCGGCCGTTGCTGAAGGCGCTGACGACCGCGCCGTGCGTGCTCCTGGTGGACGAGATCGACCGCGCGGACGACGAGTTCGAGGCGTTCCTGCTGCAGCTGCTCGACGAGAACGCCGTGACGATCCCGGAGTACGGGGAGGTGCGGGCGGAGCAGCCGCCGCTGGTGATCCTCACGTCGAACCGCACCCGCGAGGTGCATGACGCGTTGAAGCGCCGGTGCCTGTACCACTGGCTGGAGCACCCGGATCTGGCTCGCGAGGTCGCCATCCTGCGCCGTCGCCTGCCCGGCATCGGCGAACGCCTGGCGACGCAGGTGTCGGTGGCCGTGCGGCGGCTGCGGGAGCTGGAGCTGCTGAAGCCGCCCGGGGTGGCGGAGTCGCTGGACTGGGCGCAGGCGCTGCTGGCACTGGGGCGCGACGAGCTGGACGTGGAGGCAGCCGCGCGCACCCTCGGCGCGGTGCTGAAGTACACCGAGGACATGGAACGCGTCCGCGCAAAGCTCGACGCCCTCCTGGCCTGAGGCGCTTCGGAAAGCGCTTGCGGGGCGGGCGACCGGGCTGTGCCAGGGTATTGCGCCGCCGCCCCGTGGCGCTCCTGTCCCCTGCGACACCCCAACGGCCCCCCACTGGCTCGCACTGCGGCATTTCCTGCCGTTACTCACGGTGGCCGCAGGGTGTTGCGCCGCCGGTGGCGCGCGGCCGCCTCACATCACGCCCGCCTCGCCTCACCGCGCCGCGCCACCAGCCGCTCAAGGGGCGCCGCGGCGGCCTCGGTGCCCGTCGCACCGCGCCGCCACTCGCCTCCGCACTTCCTGCCGCCGGCACGGCCCGCGCGCCACTCCCCGCTGGTGTCGCGCCACCCCCCTCGCGGCTCCGTCGCTGGCCCGCGCCGCCGCGCGCCGCTGCGCCGCATTGCCCCGCCGCTAGCCCGCGCCGCCGCCTCGCGCAGCCCCGCCGGTGGTGCCGCCCGGCGCGCCGCGCCGCCGCCCCACCCCTCAACCCCCACCCGAGGTCACCCAACCGTCCCCAGCCCCCGCTCCACCAGATCGAAGGCCCGGTCCACCACCGCGGGCTGGTCGCGGTACACCTCGTCGGGGTCGGCGCCCGCGAGCATGCGGTTCGTGGCGTGCCGGTAGATCGTTTCCAGCGCGGCGGCGAGCAGGTTCGCCATGAGTTCGGCGTCCAGTGGGGCGAACTCCTCGGCCAGCAGCGTGTTCAGCGTCTCCGCGATCTCGCGCGACTGTTCGAGCACCCGGCCACGCAGCGCCGGACTCGCCTCCACCACGCGCGCGAAGTGGACCACCCCCGGCACCGTCGCGGACAGCGGGTGCCGCTGCGCCAGCAGTTCGTGCTGGTAACGCCGCAGCGCCGCGACCGGTGATTCGCCTTCCGGCCGGGCGCGGATCACCTGCTCCAGGTCCCGCAGACGGTCGGCGTGCCGGTCGAGGAACAGGTCCTCCTTGCGCGGGAAGTAGTTGAACACCGTCATCTTCGACACGCCCGCCGCTTCGGCGACCTCGGCGACCGTGACGTTGTCGAAGCCCCGGCGCAGGAACAACATGCTCGCCACGTCGGAGATGTGCCGTCGCGTGGCCTGCTTCTTCTGCTCGCGGAGCCCCATGCGCATAATTTTACTGGACCAAAACTTTGACTCGGTATAAGTTTGGCGGCATGGACTTCGACGTGGTGGTGGCCGGGGGCGGCCCGGTGGGGTTGATGCTGGCGCTCGAGCTGAGGCTCGCCGACGTGCGGGTGCTCGTGGTCGAGCGACTGTCCGAAGTGGACCAGACGATCAAGGCGGGCTCGATCAACGTGCCCACCGCCGAGGCGTTCTACCGGCGGGGCCTGTGGGCGGCGCTGGAGGAACACCAGCGCCGGGCGTTCGAGCGGATCGCCGCGTTCCAGGGGAAGCCGAAGGCGATGCCGAGGATCGCCGGGCACTTCGCGGGACTGATGGTGGACGCCGACCTGGTGGATGTGGGTGGTCTCCGCGACGCCGGACCGGCGATGCGGCTGCTGCCCGTGGGACAGCAGGCGATCGAGACGGTGCTCGCGGACAAGGTGCGTGAACTGGGCGTGGAGTTGCGCAGGGGCACCGAACTCACCGGCTTCGACGCGGATGAATCGGGCGTCACCGTGCGGCTGGGTGAGGAGTCCGTGCGGGCGGGCTGGCTCGTCGGCTGCGACGGCGGGCGGAGTCTGGTGCGGAAGCTGGCCGGCTTCGACTTCCCCGGCACGGACCCGGAGATCACCGGCAGGCAGGCCCTGGTGGAGCTGACCGGCGAGGAGGCGCTGAAGCCGGGCTGGAACCGGACGGACCGGGGGATCTACGTGCACGGCCCGGTCCCCGGCCGCATCCTCACGGTCGAGTCAGGCGCGCCGGACGACCGGACGACCCCGGTCACGGCCCTGGAACTGGAGGAGAGCCTGCGCCGAGTGTCCGGTGTGGACGTTCGCGTGACGGCCGTGCACTCGGCGACCCGGTTCACGGACAACGCCCGGCAGGCCTCGACGTACCTGCGTGGCCGGGTGCTGCTGGCGGGCGACGCGGCACACGTGCACTCGCCGTTCGGCGGGCAGGGGCTCAACCTCGGCATCGGTGACGCGGTGAACCTGGGCTGGAAGCTCGGGGCGACGGTGCGGGGCTGGGCGCCGGAAGGGCTGCTGGACACCTACACCGCGGAGCGGCACCCGATCGGGGAGTGGGTGCTCGAGTGGACGCGGGCGCAGGTGGCGTTGATGCGGACGGACCCGCGCACGAAGGCGTTGCGGAACGTGGTGGCGGACCTGCTCGCGACGCGGGACGGGGCCACCTACGTGGCGCGGAAGGTATCCGGGATGCTGCACCGCTACCCGATCGAGGGGGAGCACGAGCTCGTCGGCTCCAGTGCGCCGGACTTCGAGTTCGCCGAGGGCAGCCGGTTCGGCGAGCACTGCCACGACGGTCGCGGGGTGCTGTTGGACCTGGCCGATTCGGCGGAACTGCGGCGGCTGGCGGCCGGGTGGGCGCCTCGGGTGCGGGTGCTGAGCGCGAAGTGCACCACTCATCCGGAGCTGTCCGCGGTGCTGGTCCGGCCGGACGGTTTCGTCGCCTGGGCGGGCGACGGGGGACAGGCGGGCCTGGAAAGCGCTTTCCGGACGTGGTTCGGTGCGCCCGTCAGCTCGGGAGGGTCTGCTCCAGCTTCCGCAGGTGTTCGATGATCGCCGTGGGGTGACCCGGCGCGAGGTAGATCTGGGCGTCGCTGCCGGTGCCGGTGGCGTAGTTGAGGTAGCGGCCCCAGTCGGTGTCGGCGTAGTGCAGCGGGGTGTCGAGCTGGTGGTAGCGGTTCAGCTCGTCGCGGTGCGCGACGTACAGCTCGCCGGTGCCGCTCACCGGGCGCTGCAACACGTTGACGAGGTCGCGGATGTCCCAGCTGGGGATGCGGTCTTCGCGGCCGGCTTCCTCCAGCTCGGCGACGCGGATCACGAGTGGGCGCCCGCCGCCGGGCCGCACGTCGGGCAGCTCGGCCACGAGTGATTCGGCCAGCCGGTCGCGGTGGACGGGCTTGAGCGCGATCCCGTCGTCCACCCGCACGGCGACGATGCCCTGCAGCCCGCGGGCCGCGGCGAGGACCCCGTAGGTGCGACGGCCGTCGTGGACCCAGCCGTAGTACTCGACGGAAGCGTTGGTGAGCAACGGAAGCCAGTCGAGGAACTCGACGTCGAGGCGGCCTTGGCGGTCCAGCAGGCCGGCCGCGTCGAGCGACTCCAGCATGCGCCGTTCGGCCGCGCGCTTCTCGTCGTCCGGTAGCCACAGGGGTTCGGGCCGCAGGACGAGGTGGAGCGTGCCCGCCTTCTCCCGCTCGACGGCGCCCGCGAGCGCGTCGAGCGGCAGGGACAGGTAGTCACTGCGGACGGCGGGCATGGCTATTCGCCGATGACCGGCGGAGTCGTGCGGACGTCGGTGCCGAAGATCGAGTCGGGATCGGCCTCGACGAGGTAGTCGGGACGCTGGTGCTCCTCGTCCTCCTCGCCGCGCCCGCGCTGCCCGGCCGCGCCCATCGGGGCGCCGTTCGCGCTGCGGGCCGCGTTCCGGCTCGCGGCCGCTTCCTCGGCGGACGCCGCGCTGGCGAGGTTGCCCGCTCCGCTGCTCTTGCCCGCGCCCAGGCGGCCCTCACCGCTGCCGAGGCGCCCTTCGCCACTGCCGAGCCGACCCTCGCCGCTGCCGAGACGTCCTTCGCCGCTGCCGCCGCGTGCGAGTCGTTCGGACGCGCTGCCACGCCCGAGCCGCTCTTCGGCCGCGCTGCTCCCGCGGCCTGTGGTGCGACGGTTCTCGTCGTCGTACAGCCGGTTCGCGGCGCTGCCACGCCCGCCACCGGTGCCTGTGGAGGTGGTGCCGCGGTTGGGCGTGGGGCCGGGGCGCCGGGTGTTGTCGTAGCCGCCGGAAACGTTCGGCACGTACGCGCTCGTACCGGTGCCGCCGCCCGTGTTCGGGCCGGTGCCGGACAGGTTCGGCGGCGCGCTGACGGGCCCGGGGTTGCCGCCGGTCTGCACGTGGGGCGTGTTGACCGGCGCGGCACCGCTCAAGGTCGGGGGCGCGCTGACGGGACCGCCGCCCTGCGGGCTGCCCACGGAGGAATAGGCCGTGGACGACGAGGCCCGGGTGACGTCGGTGTACCCGGAGCCGATGGAACCGACGTGGGTGACGCTCGACGAGCCGAGGCTGATGGAGGCTGTGTCGGTGGGCAGCACCTTGTAGTCGGTCGGGATGCGGCCGCGTGTGTCACCGGTGGCCGAGCTGTACTGCTCCATGACGCGGACGTTGTTCTCGTTGGCCGCGTTGGTCTTCGCCATGCCTTCCTGGTACGACTTGACGTCGCTCACCGCAAGCGACGGCCCGACGATCGGGATGGCCGACTTGAAGGCGAGGTTCCACCCGCTGGGCTTCTCGGGCGCGGGCGGGACGGGGACGACGTTCGAGCGGGCGTTCTCGAACAGATCGGACTGAACGCTCATCGAGGCGTTGGTGATGACCAGCGGCTCGGCGGAGTCGGTGAACGCCTGCGCGAGCGGGTTGGCACCGGCGTACGCGGCGTTCCCCGAGCTGCCGGTCCAGGCGGCGTTCATGCGGTTCTGCAGGTCGCGGATCGCGGTCGCTTCCTGCTCGTACTCACTGGCCAGCTGCTGCACGGCCTGAGCCGCCGCCTGAAGCGACTGCGAGCTGCCCTGCGTGAAGTTGTGGTAGACCTCGGTCCCGTTCATCCCCATTTCACGAGCCCCCCTGCAAGGTGGTGATCACGGCGGCCGCGACCTGCTCGGCCGCAGCACACGAATCCTGCTGCCCGGAGTAGCCGTCGACTCCCGCGCTGAACGTGAGATCGTCCGCGATTCCCACGTACACCGAGCACTTCCCCTGTGCACGCCGGTCCTGGGTGTCGGCGAAGACCGCCGGATATCCGGAAAGGTCGGTGGGATCGGCGTACGCGTAGCCACCGGCGTCGCGGGTCCGGTAAACGGCGGACAGACCGCCGTTGCGCTCGCCCCGGAGTATCTGGAGCCCGACGCTCAGGTTCTTCGGCTTCGCCCCGCTGACGTCGATCCAACCGCATCCCGGCCCGAACGGGCTGTCGGCGTCGGTGGGGGTCGGATCGCTGAAGCCGAGCTGGGACACCAGCTGCGGTGGCACCAGGTCACATGGGCGGCCGACGTAGGCGCTGGGGTCCAGCGGGTTCGAGACGCGCGGCGCGGCGGAGGCGGCTCCCGACGAGGTCGGCGACGGAGCCGGATTTCCGGCCTGTGGCTGGGAGCAGCCCGAAAGGAGCGCGAGCGAAAGCGCGACGATGCCGGTGGTTATCGCGAGAGGCCGCTTCATCACGCTGACTAGTTCTCCGTAGTGCCCTTGAACGCGGCTTTGTGCGCGTCCTCGTCGGCCTGTTTCGCGTTGGTCGCGTCGGTCAGTTTTTGGATGTAGTTGCCGACGTAGTCCAACATCGACTGGTGCTGGTTGTACAGCAGGTCGAGCGACTCCCGCGCCCGCCGGAGGTAGCCCTGGCTCTCCGGGTCGTCGGCGAGCTGGCTCAGCTGGCCCCGGGCCAACTCGATCAGGTTCTTCTTCTTGGTGATACTCGCCTGGCGGTCTTTCCACATGCCGAGCACGGCGTTCATCTCGTCGATGCTCGGGAAGACGAACCCGCCCTCGCCGCCGGCTTCGGCCACCTTCGTGCCGATCATGCCGTCGGACCCCCAGACGGTGTACGCGCCCTGCTGGGGCTCCACGCCGAGGGCCCGCTCCCAGAAGCCCCCTCCGTCCGCTTCGAGCACAGCTACCTCCCCCGCTCCCACCACGGTGACCGTCTGACGCAGGAGCCTAGCGGACGGTTCCGCCGAACGGCGGCACAATGAACTGATCAGCACCCCGGGCGCGGGCGCCTGCGGGAATCGCCGATCACGGCCAACTCCCGCTTCACGAGCCTCCCTGCAAGGTGGTGATCACGGCGGCCGCGACCTGCTCAGCCGCCGCGCACGAATCTTGTTGGCCGGAGTAGCCGTCCGTGTCGACGGAGAAGGTGCTGTCATCAGTGACCCCGACGACGAGAGCACACTTCCCCTGGCCTCGACGGTCCGTGGTGTCCGCGTAGGCAGCCGGATAGCCGGAGATCTCGGTCGGTTCGACGAACCCGTAGAGGCTGCCGTTCAGCGACTGCACCCTGGCGATTCCTCCGTCGCCCTTGCCGTCGATGACGCCGACGGCGACGTTCAGGTTCTTCCCGTGGGCCGTGCGGACATCGATCCAGCCACAGCCAGGGCCGAGCGGACCGTGGGCGGCACTGGGTTCGGGATCGGAGTAGCCGAGCTGGCTGATGAGCGACGGGGGAACCAGTTCGCAGGGCTTGTCGCTGTACGAGGCGAGCGCGGGAAGCGGGTTGCTCACCTTCGGAGCGGTCGGCGCCGAGGTAGCGGAGGTCGCTGGTGGGAGCGGGGATCCGCCGGTTCTGTCGGTACAGGCCGCGGCCAGCGCGAGGACCGAAGCGGCGACCGCGAGTAAGAGGAGTCCACTCGATCTCATCGTGCGCCCGAGTTCTCCGGAGAAGTCAACGCGGCCCGCTCCCACCACGGTGACCGTCTGACGCAAGAGCCTAGCGGACGGTTCCGCCGAACGGCGGCACAATGAACTGGTGACCACCACGGACCCGCTGCCCGCACTGGTCGGGTTCGCCACCGCCCTCCGCGAGGCCGGCGTGCCCGCGAACCCCCAGCGGGTGCAGGCGTACCTGAACGCCGTGGAGCAGGTCGACCTCGCCGACATCAACCACCTGTACTGGGCCGGACGGGTGACGTTGTGCGCCGATCCCGACGACCTGCCCCGCTACGACGACGCCTTCGCCCAGTGGTTCGCCGCCGAGCCGCCCGGGCCGAAGCCCGTCACGGTCGCCAAGGAGAAGAAGGCCCGGATGGCCGCGATGTCCGGCGAGCCCGCCGGGGACGGCCAGGCCGAGGACCAGGCCGACGAACTGCGCGTCGCCGCCACGGACACCGAGTTGCTCCGCCAGCGGGACCTCGCCGAGCTGACCGCCGCCGAACGCCGCCACCTGCGGGAACTGCTCGCCGTGCTCAAGCCGGTCCCCCCGGTCAAACGCTCGCTGCGGCGGCGCCCCGCCCGCAAGGGCACGCTCGACCCCGACCGCACGCTGCGCGGGATGCTCGCCCAGGGCGAAATCGTGAAGCTCGCCCGCCGCGCCAAGGCCACGCGCCCGCGCCGGGTCGTCCTGCTGCTCGACGTGTCCGGTTCGATGTCCCCGTACGCCGACTCCCTGCTGCGGTTCGCGCACGTCGTCGTGCGCAGCGCGCCCGCCAGCACCGAGGTCTTCACCCTCGGCACGCGCCTGACCCGCGTCTCCCGCCAGCTCCGCCAGCGCGACCCGGAACGCGCGATGCTCGGTGCCGGCCAGGCGGTGCCGGACTTCGCGGGTGGCACGCGCCTCGGCGAGACGCTCCGGATTTTCCTGGATCGCTGGGGACAACGGGGAATCGCCAGGCGTGCCGTCGTCGTTGTGTTCTCCGACGGATGGGAACGCGGCGACCCGAGCCTGCTCGGTGAGCAGCTGGCCAGGATGCGGAGGTTGGCGCACGCTGTCCTGTGGGTGAACCCGCACGCGGGACGGGCCGGTTACGCTCCGGTGCAGTCCGGAATCGCGGCCGCGCTCCCGCACCTCGATCACCTGCTGGCCGGCCACAGCCTGGCCACCCTGGAACGACTGCTGGTGGAGATACGCGATGCATGACGTACTTGACGAGCTGTACAAGCGGTGGGCCGAGGGCGAGGCCGTCGGTCTCGGCACGGTGGTCTCCACGTTCTCCAGCGCCCCGCGCGCGCCGGGGGCGGCGATGCTCGTCGGGCAGGACGGGGAGGTCGTCGGCAGCGTGTCCGGCGGCTGCGTGGAAGGCGCCGTCTACGAGCTGGCGCAGGAGGTCGTCGCCGAGCGCAAGCCCGTGCTGCAGCGCTACGGCGTGAGCGACGACGACGCCTTCGCGGTGGGCCTGACCTGCGGCGGGATCATCGACATCTACGTCGAGCGCGTCGACAAGGACACCATGCCGGAGCTGCAGGACGTCGTCGATTCGGTCCACAAAGGACAGCCCGTCGCGGTCGTCACGGTGATCGAGCACGAGGACGCCGACCGCGTCGGCAGGCACATGATCGTGTGGCCCGACCGCACGAAGGGCACCCTCGGCACGGCCCGCATCGACGACGCGGTGGTCGACGACGCGCGCGGCCTGCTCGCCACCGGCCGCACCGGCACGCTGCACTACGGCCTGGAGGGCGAACGCCGCGGCGAGGGCATGTCGGTGTTCGTCAACTCGTTCGAGCCGCCGCCGCGGATGCTGGTGTTCGGCGCGATCGACTTCGCCGCCGCGATGGCCAGGATGGGCGCGTACCTCGGCTTCCAGGTCACGGTGTGCGACGCCCGGCCGGTGTTCGCGACCGCCAGCCGGTTCCCCAGCGCGGACGAGGTCGTGGTCGACTGGCCGCACCGCTACCTCAAGGCGGAGGCCGAGGCCGGCCGCATCGACCGCCGCACCGTCATCGCCGTGCTGACGCACGACCCGAAGTTCGACGTGCCGCTGCTGGAGGTCGCGCTGCGCCTGGACGTCGGCTACGTCGGCGCCATGGGCTCGCGCCGCACCCACGAAGACCGGATGGCCCGCCTGCGGGAGATCGGCATGACCGACGAGGAGCTGGCGCGGCTGTCGTCGCCGATCGGGCTCGACCTCGGGGCGCGCACGCCGGAGGAGACGGCCGTGTCGATCGCCGCGGAGATCATCGCGATGCGGTGGGGTGGCGGCGGCAAGCGGCTCGCCGAGCTGTCGGGGCGCATCCACGGGTAGTTCCACAACTCGGTGATCGAAGTGCAGATTTTTGTCACTTCGTGCACTGTGGATCTCCGCGGATGCGGAGCGAACGGTGACAGGAAAGCGCATTCGCGGAAGGGCATTGTCAAGTTCCCCGAGCGGGGACTTGTCCCACCGCGACAGAAGGAGCAGGCTCCCGGTGTGAAGGCGATCACCCCAGCTCCCACCACTGGAGGGCCTCAATGCGTATCACCGTCACCGTCGACGGAACCCAGTACTCCGACGAGGTCGAACCCCGCACGTTGCTCGTCCACTACCTGAGGGAGACGCTCGGCAAGGTCGGCACCGTCATCGGCTGCGACACGAGCAACTGCGGGGCGTGCACGGTCCACCTGAACGGCCAGAGCGTGAAGTCCTGCTCGGTGCTCGCGGTGCAGGCGGACGGCTGCGAGATCACCACCGTCGAGGGGCTGGCGCGCGACGGGCAGCTCCACCCCGTGCAGCAGGCGTTCCACGACAACCACGCGCTGCAGTGCGGGTTCTGCACGCCCGGCATGATCATGCAGTCGATCGACCTGCTGGCGGACAACCCCGATCCCGACGAGAAGGCCGTCCGCGAGGGTCTCGAAGGCAACCTGTGCCGCTGCACGGGTTACCAGAACATCGTGCGCGCCGTGCAGGACGCCGCCCGCCACATGAGCCCCGGCGCCGGCCCCGAGGCCGAGCGCGTCAGCGAAGTCCGCGAGACGAGCGCGATCGGGGGCGAGTGACGTGACCGCGACGATCGAGCCCGAGGTCGGCAAGGCCCGCACCCGCAAGGAGGACGCCCGGCTCATCACCGGGCGCACGCGCTGGACGGACAACCTGACGCTGCCGGGCCTGCTGCACGTGGCGGTCCTGCGCAGCCCGTACGCCCACGCGAAGATCAACGGCATCGACACCTCCGAGGCGAAGACCAAGCCCGGCGTGGTCGCCGTCTACACGGCCGCCGACCTGGACCCGGACGGCAGCATCGGGATGCCGTGCGCGTGGCCGATCACCCCGGACATGAAGAGCCCGCGACGGCCGATCCTCGCCGCCGACCGCGTGAACTTCGCGGGTGAAGGCGTGGCTGTCGTCGTCGCGCGCAGCAAGGCCGAAGCGCAGGACGCGCTCGAAGCCATCGACGTGGACTACGAGGAACTGCCCGTCGTGCTGGGCCTGGAGAACGCCCTCGCCGAGGGCGCGCCGCTCGTGCACGAGGAACTGGGCACGAACCGCAACGCCCTGTGGGTGTTCGACAGCGGCGAAGCGGGCTCGGGTGGAAACGTCGAAGAAGCCATCGCGAGCGCCGAGGTCGTCGTCAAGCGGCGGTTCCGGCAGCAGCGGCTCATCCCCGCCTTCATGGAGCCGCGTTCGTGCGTGGTGGACCCGACGGGCGCCCAGATCGTGATGTGGTCGGCCACGCAGGTGCCGCACATCCTCAAGACGATGGCGGCGCTGACCCTCGGCATCCCCGAGCACAAGCTGCGGGTGATCGCACCGGACGTCGGCGGCGGGTTCGGCGGCAAGATCGCCGTGCTGCCCGAGGAGACGATGTGCCTGCTGCTCGCGCAGAAGCTGGGCAAGCCGGTCAAGTGGACCGAGTCGCGCTCGGAGACGATGCTCGCCGCGCACCACGGCCGCGACCAGATCCAGGACATCACGATCTCCGCGAAGCGCGACGGCACGGTCACCGGGCTGAAGGTCGAGCTGCTCGCCGACATGGGCGCGTACCTCGGGCTGGTCGGGCCCGGCGTGCCGATCCTCGGCGCGTTCATGTTCAACGCGATCTACAAGATCCCGGCCTACCACTTCGCGTGCACCAACGTGTTCACCAACACCACGCTCACCGACGCCTACCGCGGCGCCGGGCGGCCGGAGGCCACGTTCGGCATCGAGCGGATCATGGACGAGCTCGCCGCCGAGCTGGGCATGGACCCGATGGAGCTGCGCGAGAAGAACTGGATCAAGCACGAGGAGTTCCCGTACACCACCGTTTCCACGCTGACCTACGACTCGGGCAACTACGAGGCCGCGACCGAGAAGGCCATGCAGTTGTTCGACTACCACGGTCTGCGGCGTGAGCAGCGGGAACGCCGTGAGCGCAACGACCCGGTGCAGCTGGGCATCGGCATCTCGACGTTCACCGAGATGTGCGGGCTGGCGCCGTCGCGGGTGCTCGGTTCGCTCGACTACGCCGCGGGCGGCTGGGAGCACGCGTCGGTGCGGATGCTGCCGACCGGCAAGGTCGAGGTCGTCACGGGCGCGTCCGCGCACGGCCAGGGGCACGAGACGGCGTGGAGCCAGATCGTCGCCGACCAGCTGGGCGTGCCGTTCGAGGACGTCGAGGTGATCCACGGCGACACGCAGTCCTCGCACAAGGGCATGGACACCTACGGCTCGCGGTCGCTGGCCGTGGGCGGGATCGCCGTGGTCAAGGCGGCGGAAAAGGTCGTCGCCAAGGCCCGCACGATCGCCGCGCACCTGATGGAGTGCTCGCCGGACGACCTGGAGTTCGCGCAGGGCAAGTTCACCGTGCGCGGCACGGACAAGTCCACCACGATCCAGGACGTCTGCTTCGCGACGTTCGCCGCGCACAACCTGCCTGACGGCATGGAGCCGACGCTGGACTCCGAGGCCGTGTTCGACCCGGAGAACTTCTCGTTCCCGCACGGCACGCACCTGTGCGCGGCGGAGGTGGACACCGAGACGGGCCGCGTGACGCTGCGGAAGTACGTGTGCGTGGACGACGTGGGCGCGGTGGTGAACCCGCTGATCGTCGAGGGCCAGATCCACGGCGGGCTGGCGCAGGGCATCGCGCAGGCGTTGTTCGAGGAGGCGGTGTTCGACGAGAGCGGCACGCTGACGACGGGCACGTTCGCCGACTACCTGCTGCCGTCCGCGGCGGACCTGCCCTCGTTCACGACCGACCGCACGGAGACGCCGTCGACGACGAACCCGTTGGGCGTCAAGGGTGTCGGCGAGGCGGGCACGATCGCCTCGACCCCGGCGGTGGTGAACGCGATCGTGGACGCGGTGCGGCACCTGGGTGTGAACGACATCGAGATGCCGTGCTCGCCCATGCGGGTGTGGGCCGCGATCCACCGCGGCAGCAAGGACGCCGGTGGCCTCGGCAGCGAGGCGGGCGGCGGGCTCGGTTCGATCGACGCTTCGGGAGGTGCGCAGTGATCCCCGCTGCCTTCGACTACACCGCTCCGTCCACAGTGGACGAGGCGGTCCAGGCGCTGTCGGCCGCGGGCGAGGACGCCAAGGTGCTCGCCGGCGGGCAGAGCCTGCTGCCGGTGCTGCGGCTGCGGCTCGCGGCGCCGTCGACGATCGTCGACCTCGGCAAGATCGCGGAGCTGCGTGGCGTCCGCGAGGACGGCGACGCACTGGTGATCGGGTCGATGACCACGCACTACGACGTGCAGCGCGACCACCTCGTCGCCGAGCACGCCGCACTGCTGGCCAGGGCGACGGACACGGTCGCCGACCCGCAGGTACGGCACCGCGGCACGTTCGGTGGCGCCATCGCGCACGCCGACCCGGCGGGTGACCTGCTCGCCCCGGCGCTCGCGCTGGACGCGGAGATGGTCATCGCCGGCACGTCGGGCCGCCGCACGGTGCCCGCCGCCGGCTTCTTCCAGGACATGTTCACGACGGCGCTGGCGCCGGACGAGATCCTGGTCGAGGTGCGGGTGCCCAAGCACACCGGCTGGCGGGCGCACTACGAGAAGTTCAACCGGGTCGCGCAGGCGTGGTCGATGGTGGCCGTGGCGGCGACGGTGCGGACCGAGGGCGGCAGGATCGCCGAGGCCCGCATCGCGTTGACGAACATGGGCGCGACGCCCGTGCGCGCGACGGCGGTCGAGCAGGCGCTCGTCGGGCAGGAGGCGACGCAGGAGACGATCCGTGCCGCCGCCGCGCACGCCGCGGAGGGCACCAACCCGACCGCGGACGGCAACGCCGACGTGGAGTACCGGCAGGAGCTGGCGCGAGTACTGACGGGTAGGGCGGTCAGCGCGGCTGTCGCCGGGTGAGAGGAACCGCTCGGAGGGCATCCTGACGGCGTAAAGTGCCGTCAGGATGCCCTTTCCGGCACCTGGCCCTACGAGGACGAAGGGAGGTCAGGCCGTGCGGCTTGACCACGAGTTCACCGTTCCGGCGCCGCCCGCCCAGGTCTGGCAGGCTGTCATCGACCCGGAGAGCGTCGCGCCGTGCATGCCCGGGGCGACGCTGACGAAGGTCGAAGGTGACACGTTCACCGGCACGGTCAAGGTCAAGCTGGGGCCGATTTCCCTGCTGTACAAGGGCTCGGGCGAGTTCCTGGAGAAGGACGAGGCCGCGCGCAAGATCGTCATCAAGGCGTCGGGGAAGGACTCGCGCGGCGCGGGCACCGCGGCCGCGACGGTCACCGTGACGCTGCACGAGGACGGCACCGGCACCAAGGGCACCGTCTCGACCGACCTGAACGTCACCGGCCGCCCCGCCCAGTTCGGCCGCGGGATGATCTCCGAGGTCGGGGGCAAGATCCTGGACCAGTTCGCGGCGAACCTGGCGGAGAAGCTGGGTGGCGGCGAGGAGCCGGAGCCGGAGACGACGGCCGCTCCGGAGGCCGCCGAGCCCAAGCCGAAGCTGGAGTCGGTCAAGCCGGCCGAGCCGAAGGAGGCCGAGGCCATCGACCTGTTCGACCTGGCGGGCAACTCGGTGCTCAAGCGCCTCGCCCCGGTGCTGGCCGGGGTCGCCGGGCTCCTGGTCATCGTGGCGATCGTCCGCGCGATCCGCCGGAAGTGACTTCGGAGGCCGGGGGAAGCCCCGGCCTCCGCTCGCCGTTGTACGTGGCGTGCGTACAGAAACCGACGTGGTGGTGATCGGCGCGGGTCAGGCCGGCCTTTCCGCCGCCTACCACCTGCGTCGCACCGGCTTCCGGAACGGCACCGGCTTCGTCGTGCTCGACCACGGCAAGCGGCCGGGCGGCGCGTGGCAGTACCGCTGGCCGTCGCTGAAGCTGGGCAAGGCGCACGCGATCCACGACCTGCCGGGGATGGCGCTCGGCGAGGCCGACCGCGACCGGCCCGCGTCGGAGGTCGTGTCGGAGTACTTCGGCCGCTACGAGCGGACGTTCGACCTGCCCGTGCTGCGGCCCGTCGACGTGCTGTCCGTGCACGACGAGGGTGAGCGGCTGCTGGTCGAGAGCGCGACCGACACGTGGGCGGCCAGGGCGGTGATCAACGCCACCGGCACCTGGGACCGGCCGTTCTGGCCGTACTACCCGGGGCAGGAGCGGTTCCGCGGCCGCCAGCTGCACACCGCGGACTTCGAGAGCGTGGAGGAGTTCCGCGGCAAGCACGTCGTCGTCGTGGGCGGGGGTGCCTCCGGCGTGCAGCTGCTGCTGGAGATCGCCGAGGTCGCGAGCGGTACGACGTGGGTGACGCGCCGCGAACCCGAGTGGCTGGACGTGGAGTTCAGCCCGGAGGTCGGACGGGAGTCCGTCGCGAAGGTCGACCGCCGGGTGCGCGCGGGGCTGCCGCCGGGCAGCGTCGTGAGCGTGACCGGGCTGGCCCTCACCCCGGACGTCCGGCGCGGCCTGGCGCAGGGGATCCTCGACCGCAAGCCCATGTTCGACCACCTCACCGAGCACAGCGTCGTGTGGGCGGACGGCACGGAGCAGCACGCCGACGCGATCCTGTGGGCGACCGGCTTCCGGGCGGCCCTGGACCACCTGGCGCCGCTGCACCTGCGGGCCCCCGGCGGAGGCATCCGCATGGACGGCACCCGCGTCGTCGCGGACCCGCGGCTGCACCTGGTCGGGTACGGCCCCTCGGCGAGCACGATCGGCGCCAACCGGGCGGGCCGGGCCGCGGTCACCGAGATCCGCCGGTACCTGGACGGCCTCGGCTAGGCCCGCTCGAGCAGTTCTTCGGTGCGGTCCCAGAGGGCGCGCGCGAGGTCGGCGTCCTCGATCTGCCGGTTCGTCCGCCCGGGCTTGCGCCGCACGTAGAGGCCACCGGACTCCCAGTCCACGCCTGGTTTGCCCTGGATGAGCCACCGCAGCGTCCTGGCGCCCTTGTCCGGGCCGGGCAGCAGGGCTCGCAGCGCCGGGGTGGTGTAGAGCATCCGCATCGGCCGGCTGGTGGACCCGGTGGCGAAGTTCGTCGCGACCCCGCCCGGGTCGAACGCGGCCGCCGAGAGGCCCTGCGCGTGGTACCGGCGGTGCAGTTCCTTGGTGAACAGGACGATTTCGAGCTTCGTGAAGTTGTAGACCCGGACCGGCGCGAAATCGCGGTCGTGGTTCAGGTCGTCGAGTTCGAGCTTGGCGGCCAGGCGGGCGCTGATGCTCGCCGTCTGGAGCACGGCGGCGTCGGAGGCGATCAGCTTGTCGCGCAACAGCTGGGTGAGCAGGAACGGCGCGAGGTAGTTGACCTGGAAGGTCTTCTCGAAGCCGTCGACGGTTTTGGCGCGTTCGCCGAAGAGACCGCCGGCGTTGTTGGCGAGCACGTCGATGCGCGGGTACGCGGCGTTGAGATCGTCGGCGAGCTTGCGCACTTCGTCGAGCCGGGTGAAGTCGGCGACGAACGAGTCCACCCCGAGTTCGCCCGCGACGGCGGCCGTCTTCTCCGGTGAGCGGCCGACGGCCACCACCCGGTGACCGTCGCGGTGGAGCGTGCGCGCCGCCGCGGCGCCGATGCCATCGCTCGCACCCGTGATGACGACGGTCTTTCCCTCGCTCATGCACTGCCTCCCCAGTCGGTACCGCGAGGGTACGACCGGATCGGCGCCTCCGTTGATCAACTGCCCTTCCGGGCGGGCAACGATGATCTCCCGGCTCTACAGCGGTAGCGAGAACACCCGCCGCGCGTTCCCGCCCAGGAACAGCTCCCTCGCCTCCGCGCCGAGGCCCAGGTCGTCCAGCCGGTCGAGGCACTGGGCGGGGGTGAGCATGGGGTAGTTGCTGCCGAACAGCACGCGCGTCCGGCCCCGGCCGCGCATGAACTCCACCAGCTCCGCCGGCAGCCGGTGCACGGCGTACGCCGAGGTGTCCACGTGGAAGTTCGGGTACTTCCGCACCAGCGACAGCACTTCCGCCAGCCACGGGTACCCCACGTGCCCGCCGACGACCACGAGCTGCGGGAAGTCCAGCAGCACCTCGTCCAGGTACGGGATCGGCCGCCCCGGCTCCGACGGGCACAGCGGCCCGGTGTGCCCGATCTGCGTGCAGAACGGCACGTCCTCCTCCACGCACGCGACGTACACCGGGTAGTAGCGGCGGTCGTTCGGCGGCAGGTTCCACAGCCACGGCACCACCCGCACGCCGACGAAACCCAGGTCCCGCACGCAGCGCCGGATCTCACGCACGGCGCGCACGGGATCGGTGAGGTCGACGGTCGCGATGCCCGCGAACCGGTCGGGGTGGGCCTGCACCAGTTCGGCGACCTCGTCGTTCGAGATCAGCGCGCCCTGCGGGCCGTGCCACGCGGACAGCAGGCCGATCCGCACGCCGGCGCGGTCCATCGCGCCGAGCGTCGCCGCGACCGGGGGCGCTGCGCGGTCGAGGTCCGTCCAGCGCAGCAACGGTTCGAGCCACCGCTGGTCGAGGAAACGCTGGTTCGGCTGCTGCATCCAGACGTCGATGATCTCGTCGGCCATTCCGCCCCCTTGACAGCGCTCGTCAATGGACCAATAGTAGCCCTTTGACGGGGTTGTGGTGGCGCGGAAGGGTGTGCGGATGAACAGTGCCAGAGGCATGCTCACCCTCGACCGCCTGCGGGAACTGGTCGAAGAAGGTGTGATCGACACCGTCCTCGTCGCGATGACCGACATGCAGGGGCGGCTGCAGGGCAAGCGGTGCGCCGCCGAGTACTTCGTCAACGAGGTCGTGCCGCACGCGACCGAGGCGTGTGACTACCTGCTCGCCGTGGACGTGGACATGAACACCGTGGACGGCTACGAACTGTCCTCGTGGGAGAAGGGTTACGGCGATTTCGTGCTGCGCCCGGACCTCACGACGCTGCGCCTGCTGCCCTGGCACCCGGGTACGGCGCTGGTGCTCGCCGACGTCGAACGGGTGCAGGGCGGGGACGTGCCGGTCTCGCCGCGGCAGGTGCTGCGCCGCCAGCTCGGCCGGCTGGCCGAGCGCGGGCTCTCCGCGTTCGTCGGCACCGAGCTGGAGTTCATCGTCTTCGACGACACGTACGAACAGGCGTGGCAACGCGGTTACCGTGAGCTGACGCCCGCCAACCAGTACAATGTGGACTATTCGATGCTCGGCACCGGGCGGATCGAGCCGTTGTTGCGGCGCATCCGCAACGAGATGGGTTCGGCGGGGATGTACGTCGAGTCAGCCAAGGGCGAGTGCAACCCGGGCCAGCATGAAATCGCTTTCCGGTACGCCGAGGCGCTGTCCACTTGCGACAACCACAGCATCTACAAGACCGGTGCCAAGGAGATCGCCGCGCAGGAGGGGCGCAGCCTGACCTTCATGGCGAAGTACAACGAGCGCGAGGGCAACTCCTGCCACATCCACATCAGCCTGCGCTCCGCCGACGGCGAGCCGGTGCTCGCGGGTGACGGCCCTGGCGGGTTCTCGCCGCTCATGACGCACTTCCTGGCCGGGCAGCTGGCGTGCCTGCGCGAGCTGACGTACTTCTTCGCGCCGAACATCAACTCCTACAAGCGGTTCATGCCCGGCAGCTTCGCGCCGACCGCCGTCGCCTGGGGGACCGACAACCGGACGTGCGCGCTGCGCGTCGTGGGGCACGGCCAGTCGCTGCGCGTGGAGAACCGCGTGCCCGGCGGCGACGTGAACCCGTACCTGGCCGTGGCCGCGCTCGTGGCCGCCGGGCTGCACGGGATCGACAACGAGCTGCCGCTGGAGCCGGAGTTCACCGGGAACGCTTACGGTGCCGAGAAACCGACCGTGCCCGCGAACCTCCGCGACTCCGCGCAGCTGCTCGCGGAGAGCAAGGTCGCGCGAACCGCGTTCGGCGATGACGTCGTCGAGCACTACCTGAACGCCGCCCGCGTCGAACTCGCGGCCTTCGACGCGGCCGTCACCGACTGGGAGCGGATCCGTGGTTTCGAGCGGCTCTAGGCCGGTCATCGGCATCTCCACCTACGTCGAGACGGCGAGTTGGGGTGTGTGGCAGACGCCTGCCGCGCTGCTGCCCCGGTCTTATGTGGACGCTGTCGTCGCGGCCGGTGGTGTGCCAGTCCTGTTGCCGTCTGTGGGAAGCGATGTCACGGCACTGTCCGCAGTGGACGCTCTGGTGATCGCGGGCGGCGCGGATGTTGACCCCGCGCGGTACGGACAGCAGGCGCACGAGAAAACGGTTTCCCGGCCGGAGCGGGACGCATTCGAGTTCGCGCTCACCCGGGCGGCGCTGGACCGGGGGCTGCCGCTGCTCGGGGTGTGCCGGGGCATGCAGGTGCTGAACGTCGCGCTCGGCGGGACGCTGACCCAGCACCTGCCGGAGGTCGTGGGGCACGCGGACCACCAGCCCGCGCCCGCGGTGTACGGGCACAACCGGATCACCCTGGCCGACGGGAGCCGGGTCGCGGGGATCCTCGGCGTGGAGGCGAAGGGGCACTGCTACCACCACCAGGCGGTCGCTTCGCTGGGCGAGGGCCTGCGCGCGGTCGGCTGGGCGTCGGACGGCACGGTGGAGGCCGTCGAGGTGCCCGGCTCGCGGTTCGTGCTGGGCGTGCAATGGCATCCGGAGCAGGACGTCGAGGACGTGCGCCTGTTCGCCGCACTGGTCGACGCGACCCGCTCGTGAAGGACGTGAGGAACGACATGGACGTGATCAACCCGGCGACCGAGGAGGTCGTGGGGACGGTCGAACTCGCTTCGCTGGAGGAGACCGACGCGGCGATCGCGCGGGCGCAGGCGGCGTTGCCGTCGTGGCGGGCCGTGGCGCCGGGCGACCGGGCGCGCCTGCTGCGGCGGTTCGCCGAGGCGGTCGACGCCGACGTGGAGCACCTGGCCCGGCTCGAGGTGGCCAACTCCGGCCACACGATCGGCAACGCGCGGTGGGAGGCCGGCAACGTCCGCGACGTGCTGCACTTCTACGCGGCCGCGCCGGAACGCTTGCACGGCAAGCAGATCCCGGTGCCCGGCGGGGTGAACGTGACGTTCCACGAGCCGCTCGGCGTGGTCGGGATCATCGTGCCGTGGAACTTCCCCATGCCGATCGCCGCGTGGGGTTTCGCGCCGGCGCTCGCCGCGGGGAACACCGTCGTGCTCAAACCCGCCGAGCTGACCCCGCTGACCGCACTGCGCCTGGCGCAACTGGCGCGGGAAGCCGGCATCCCCGAGGACGTGTTCCAGGTGCTGCCCGGCCGGGGTGCCGTCGTCGGGCAGCGGTTCGTGACGCACCCGGCCGTGCGGAAGGTCGTGTTCACCGGCTCGACGGCCGTGGGCAAGCAGATCATGGCCGGCTGCGCCGAGCAGGTGAAGCGCGTGACGCTGGAGCTCGGCGGCAAGAGTGCGAACATCGTGTTCGCCGACGCCGACCTGGAGAAGGCCGCGGCGACCGCGCCCTACGGCGTGTTCGACAACGCCGGGCAGGACTGCTGCGCCCGGTCCCGGATCCTCGTGCAGGCCCCGGTCTACGACCGGTTCATGGAGCTGCTCGAACCCGCGGTCAAGGGGGTCGTCGTGGGCGATCCGGGTGCCGAGGGCACGGAGATGGGCCCGCTGATCTCCCGGCAGCACAAGGAACGTGTGACGTCCTACGTCCTACCTGATGCTCCAGTCGCTTTCCGGGGAAGCGCACCCGACGGGCCGGGTTTCTGGTTCCCGCCCACGGTCGTCACGCCGACGTCGCTGACCGATCCGCTGGTCACCGAGGAGATCTTCGGGCCGGTGGTCGCCGTCGTGCCGTTCACCGACGAGGCGGACGCGATCCGGCTGGCGAACGACACCGAGTACGGGCTGTCCGGGTCCATCTGGACGTCCGACGTTGGACGAGCGTTCCGGGTCTCCCGCGCCGTCGAGGCGGGGAACCTGTCGGTCAACTCGCACTCGTCGGTGCGGTACTGGACGCCGTTCGGCGGCTTCAAGCAGTCGGGGCTGGGGCGTGAGCTGGGGCCGGACGCGCTGGACGCGTTCACCGAGGTCAAGAACGTCTTTCTGAGCACGGAGGTCTGACATGCAGCGGTTCGAGGGCCGGGTCGCCGTCATCACCGGCGGCGGCAGCGGGATCGGCCTCGCCACGGCGCGGCGGCTGGCGAGCGAGGGCGCGAAGGTGGTGGTCGCGGACGTCGACGCGGCGAGCGGCAAGGCGGCCGCCGACGAGGTGGGCGGCGAGTTCATCGCCACGGACGTCACCGACGAAGCCCAGGTCGAGGCCCTGTTCCAGACCACTGTGGACCGTTTCGGGTCGTTGGACGTGGCGTTCAACAACGCCGGCATCTCCCCGCCGGAGGACGACTCGATCCTGACCACGGGGATCGACGCCTGGCGGAAGGTGCAGGAGGTGAACCTGACGTCGGTGTACCTGTGCTGCAAGTACGCCATCCCGCACATGCAGCGGCAGGGCAAGGGCGCGATCGTCAACACGGCGTCGTTCGTCGCGGTCATGGGCGCGGCGACCTCGCAGATCTCGTACACGGCGTCGAAGGGCGGCGTGCTGTCGATGACGCGGGAGCTGGGCGTGCAGTTCGCGCGCGAGGGCATCCGGGTGAACGCGCTGTGCCCCGGTCCGGTGAACACGCCGCTGTTGCAGGAGCTGTTCGCGAAGGACCCGGAACGCGCCGCCCGCCGTCTGGTGCACGTGCCGATGGGCCGGTTCGCCGAGCCGACGGAGATCGCGGCCGCCGTCGCCTTCCTCGCCAGCGACGACGCCTCGTTCATCACCGCCTCGCAGTTCCTGGTCGACGGCGGGATCAGCGGCGCCTACGTCACCCCGATCTAGGCGGGGGCCGCTGCCCGGACAGCGGATCGCGCACAACGCATCACGCACCGTCGACAACTCCGGGGCGCGAAAGGGCCCCGGAGACCTGCCCCGCCGTCCCCTCGCTCGCCGGTGCCCCTGGCTATAGACTGACGCCACAACTGAACATGGGCCGTCACGAGCCGGAGCGGGAGAGCCCCCGTCGACACACGGGGCACCGAAGGAGCAACCTCCCCGCCAATCTCTCAGGTACCAGTTACCGCTCTGGCCAGGCCACTCTGGAAAGCAGGCGCACGTCCGCGCCTCACCCAAGGTGAAAGCCGCCCCACAGCGGTGAAACTCTCAGGTGCCGATGACAGAGGGGGAGTTCCCGCAGCCGCTGAACGAGGAGCTCCCGATGTCCACCTTCGCCGATCGCCACATCGGTCCAGCCGAGCACGAACAGGCCAAGATGCTCGCCGAATGCGGGTACGGGAGCCTCGACGCGCTCGTCGACGCGGCCGTGCCCGCCGGTATCCGCACCGACCGCGACCTGCGCCTGCCGCCGCCCGCGAGCGAGCAGGAAGCCACCGCGGAGTTGCGCGCGCTCGCCACGAAGAACCGGCCCATGACGCAGATGATCGGCCTCGGCTTCAGCGACACGGTCACGCCGCCGGTCATCCGCCGCAACGTCCTCGAAAACCCCGCCTGGTACACGGCGTACACCCCCTACCAGCCGGAGATCTCGCAGGGCCGCCTCGAAGCGCTCCTCAACTTCCAGACCATGGTCTCCACCCTGACCGGCCTGGACACCGCCAACGCCTCCCTGCTCGACGAGTCCACCGCCGTGGCCGAAGCGGTCATGCTCATGCGCCGCCAGTCGAAGGCGAAGTCCTCGCGCGTCGTCCTCGACGCGGAATGCCTGCCGCAGACCATCGCCGTCGTGCGCACGCGCGCCGAGGCCGTCGGCATCGAGGTCGACGTGCGCGACCTGCACACCGGCCTGCCCGAGGACTTCTTCGGCGTCGTCGTGCAGTACCCCGGTGCCTCAGGTGTGTTGCGCGGCAAGGGTTTCTACGAGGCGATCGGCAAGGTCGCCAAGGAGGCGGGCGCGCTCTACACCGTCGCCGCCGACCTGCTCGCCCTCACGCTCGTCACCGCGCCCGGTGAGTTCGGCGCCGACGTCGCCGCCGGTACCACGCAGCGCTTCGGCGTGCCGCTCGGCTACGGCGGCCCGCACGCCGGTTACCTCGCCGTCCGCAAGGGGCTTGAGCGCTCGCTGCCGGGGCGGCTGGTGGGTGTATCCGTCGACGCCGACGGCAACCCCGCGTACCGGCTCGCGCTGCAGACCCGCGAGCAGCACATCCGCCGCGAGAAGGCCACCTCGAACATCTGCACCGCCCAGGTGCTGCCCGCGGTCCTCGCCGCGATGTACGCCGTCTACCACGGCCCCGACGGGCTGAAGGCCATCGCGCAGCGCGTGCACGGGCTGGCCACCGGGCTCGCCGCCGCGCTGCGGGAAGGCGGCGTCGAGGTCGTCCACGAGGGCTTCTTCGACACCGTGCTCGCCCGCGTTCCCGGCCGCGCCGGGCAGGTGCTCGCGGACGCGCGCCGGTTCGGCATCAACCTCGGTCGCGTGGACGACGACCACGTGCGCATCGCGTGCGACGAAGTGACCACTGTGGACACCCTGCGCCGCGTGCTGCTGGCCTTCGACCTCGAAGCCCACGCCGAGCCCGGCCCGTCGGCGCTCCCGGCCGGGCTGGCGCGCGAGAGCGAGTACCTCACCCACGAGGTGTTCCACAAGCACCGCTCGGAAACGTCGATGCTGCGGTACCTGCGCCGACTGTCCGATCAGGACTACGCGCTCGACCGCGGCATGATCCCGCTGGGCTCGTGCACCATGAAGCTCAACGCCACCGCGGAGATGGAGCCGATCAGCTGGCCCGAGTTCGCAGGCATCCACCCGTTCGCGCCCGCCGAGGACGCCGAGGGCTACCGCGAGCTGATCGACCAGTTGTGCGGCTGGCTCGCCGAGGTCACCGGCTACGACGAGGTTTCGCTGCAGCCCAACGCCGGTTCGCAGGGCGAGTTCGCGGGTCTGCTCGCGATCCGCGCGTACCACAAGGCCAACGGGCAGCCCGAGCGCGACGTGTGCCTGATCCCGTCGTCGGCGCACGGCACCAACGCCGCGTCCGCCGTGCTCGCCGGGATGCGCGTGGTGGTCGTCGCCTGCCGCGAGAACGGTGACGTGGACCTCGAAGACCTCAAGGCCAAAGTGGACGCTCACCGCGACACCCTCGCCGCGATCATGGTCACGTACCCGTCGACGCACGGCGTGTACGAGGACGGGATCGGCGAGCTGGCCCGCATCGTGCACGAGGCGGGCGGACAGGTCTATGTGGACGGTGCGAACCTGAACGCGTTGCTGGGGCTGGCGAAGCCCGGTGAGTTCAGTGGCGACGTCTCGCACCTGAACCTGCACAAGACGTTCTGCATCCCGCACGGCGGTGGCGGCCCCGGTGTCGGCCCGGTCGCGGTGCGCGCGCACCTCGCGCCGTACCTGCCCGGCCACCCGAACCTGGCCGGCGACTCCGCGGTCGGCCCGGTTTCGGCGGCGCCGTACGGGTCCGCCTCGATCCTGCCGATCTCGTGGGCGTACGTGCGGATGATGGGCGCGGCCGGGCTGACCGCCGCGACGAAGGTCGCCGTGCTGGCCGCGAACTACATCGCCGCACGCCTGGCCCCGCACTACCCGGTGCTGTACACCGGGCGCGGCGGGCTCGTCGCGCACGAGTGCATCCTCGACCTCCGCGCGCTGACCAAGCGCACCGGCGTCACCGTCGAGGACGTCGCGAAGCGCTTGGTGGACTACGGTTTCCACGCGCCGACGATGTCCTTCCCGGTCGCCGGAACGCTCATGGTGGAGCCCACCGAGAGCGAGGACGTCGCCGAGATCGACCGCTTCTGCGACGCGATGATCGCGATTCGCCGCGAGATCGAAGAGGTCGCGGAGGGGCGCTGGCCGGTGGAGCAGAGCCCGCTGCGCAACGCCCCGCACACCGCCGAGACGCTGACGAGCGACTGGGACCTGCCCTACGACCGCAAGACGGCGGTTTATCCGGCGGGCGTTTCGCCGAAGGGCAAGTACTGGCCGCCGGTGCGCCGCATCGACGGCGCCTACGGCGACCGCAACCTCGTCTGCTCGTGCCCGCCCATCGAAGCCTACGGGAGCTGACATGCACACCGCGCTGTATGGCGTCCACAAAGGACTGCATGCGCTGTTCACCGACTTCGCCGGCTGGGAGATGCCGGTGCGGTACTCCAGCGAGCTCGCCGAGCACCGCGCCGTGCGTGAGGCGGCCGGGCTGTTCGACCTGTCGCACATGGGCGAGATCGAGCTGACCGGACCGCAGGCGGCGGACGCGCTCGACTTCGCTTTGGTCGGCAAGCTTTCGGCGGTCCAGCCCGGCCGCGCACGCTATACGATGATGTGCGCGGAGGACGGCGGGGTGCTCGACGACCTCGTGGTCTACCGGCTCACCGAGGAGAAGTACCTCGTCGTCGCCAACGCGGGGAACGCGGCGCTGGTCGCGTCGGAACTGCGCGCCCGTGCGGCGAAATTCGACGTCACGGTCGAGGACCGGTCGGCCGACACCGCGCTGATCGCCGTGCAGGGCCCGAATTCGGCGGCGATCGTCGGTTCCGTGACCGACGCCGATCTCTCCGGGCTCAAGTACTACGCGAGCATGCCCACTCAGGTACGCGGTCACGACGTGCTGCTGGCTCGCACCGGCTACACCGGCGAGGACGGCTTCGAGCTGTACGTGCCGGCGACCGAGGCGGTGGACTTGTGGCACGTGCTCGCCAACGCCGGTGAGGAGCACGGCCTGTTGCCCGCGGGCCTCGCGTGCCGCGACACGTTGCGTCTCGAAGCCGGGATGCCGTTGTACGGCAACGAACTCAGCACCGATCGCGCGCCGTTCGACGCCGGGCTGGGGCGCGTGGTGAAGTTCGAGAAGCCGGACTTCGTCGGCAAGGCCGCGCTGGAGGGTCGTCGCGAACCGGCCGAGGTCCTGGTGGGGCTCAAGGGTTCCGGGCGGCGTGCGCCCCGGCACGGGTACCGGGTACTCGACGGTGAGCGCGAGGTCGGCGTGGTGACGAGCGGTGCGCTTTCTCCGACGCTCGGTCATCCCATCGCGATGGCGTACGTGGCGAAGGAGCTGAGCGAGCCGGGCACGGGCCTGTCGGTCGACATCCGCGGCCGGGTGGAGCCGGTCGAGGTCGTGCCGATGCCGTTCTACCGGCGCGCCTGAGATGGCCATCAGCGTCTTCGACCTCTTCTCGATCGGCATCGGGCCTTCGAGTTCCCACACCGTGGGTCCGATGCGCGCGGCGCGGTTGTTCGTCGAGGCGCTCGGCGACGACCTGCCGCGTGTCCGGCGGGTGAAGGCGGAGCTGTTCGGTTCCCTGGGCGCCACGGGTTTCGGGCACGGCAGCGATCGCGCTGTCCTCTTAGGACTTTCGGGGGAGACGCCGGAGGACGTCGACACGGACGCCGTGCCCGCACTCGTCGAGGCGATCCGGTCTTCGGGGCGGTTGTGCCTCGGTGGCAGGCAGGAGATCCGGTTCGACGAGGACCGGGATCTGGTGATGCACCGGCGACGTTCGCTGCCCGAGCACCCGAACGGCATGGTTTTCCGTGCCTACGGCGAAGATCTGTTGCTCGAACGCACTTACAGCTGGTTTCATAATGAAGTCGGCAGCTTGCGGTAGCAGACGAGGACGCAGGCCAG
>NZ_BAABIB010000050.1:0-528 GCF_039542405.1 Amycolatopsis dongchuanensis | reverse complement strand
GGCCGCCCCGCCGCGCCATCCCCGCGCCGCCCCGTCGCGCCGCTTCGCCGCGACCGCGACGGCTCGCTGCCCGGGCGCAGGCCGCCTCCTCCGGCCGCCCCGCCGCGCCATCCCCGCGCCGCCCCGTCGCGCCGCTTCGCCGCGACCGCGACGCCTCGCTGCCCGGGCGCAGGCCGCCTCCTCGGGGCGCTCCACCGCGCCACATCCGCGCCGCTATCCGCCGCATCCCGCCGCCGCGCGCAGCGGTGCGTCGCCGCATCCCGCCGTCGCGCGCAGCGGTGCGTCGCCGCATCCCGCCGTCGCACAGCGGCGTATCGCGCTCTCGCTGCACCGCTTAGCGGCATCCCGGCCCGCCGCTGCCGCGTACCGGGCCGCCGCCCGCAAGGCGCCGCGCCGTCACCCAGCCCCCCGCGCCGGCGCCCGGCCCGCCCAGGTGGCCGCCAAGCGCCCCAGCGCCGCCGTCGCCCGGCCCACCCAGGTGGCCGCCAAACGCCCCAGCGCCGCCGCCACTCGGCTCGCCGCACCGGC
>NZ_BAABIB010000049.1:0-15495 GCF_039542405.1 Amycolatopsis dongchuanensis | reverse complement strand
ACCCACACAAGATCAAAAACTATCAGAACAAGATCACGAAGTGCGGCTGGAGTACTAGACATGGTGTCACCGCTGACACTCGCGGGTTTTCCCCAGCACAAGGAGGTGCTCTCGCCGTGACGCTCGAGCCCTACGACCTGTCCACCGAGTCGCGCGCGACCCCGATCGGCGTCGACGCCGCGCGCCCCATCCTGGCGTGGAAGCTCCGCAGCGCGGAGCCGCACGCGGGCGGCGAGCAGCACCGCGTCCGCGTCTATCGGGACGGCGGCGCGGAGGGCGGCGACCTGCTGTGGGACAGCGGATGGCTGGAGTTCGCCCCCGAGCAGCCCACCGCGGTCGCCTACGGCGGCGCGCCGCTGGAGTCGCTCACGCGCTACCACTGGGACGTCGCCGTGCGCGGCGGCGACCCCTCCACGAGCGTCATCGGCACGTGGTTCGAGACGGGGATCCTGCACGCGGACGAGTGGCAGGCCGCGTGGATCCGCCGCGACATCAGCCACGACCCCGGGCGGGTGCCGCCGTCGCTCGACGACGGCCTGACCGACCGCACCCGGATGCTGCAGGCGCCCGCGCGCTTCCGACGGGCCTTCGAGGTGTCCGCCGAGCTGACGCGCGCGCGCCTGGTGTACTCCGCCCGGGGGGTAGCGCGCGTCACGGTCAACGGCCGGCGGGTGGACGACGCCGAGTTCGCGCCCGGATGGACCGAGTACCGGTCCCGCATCCCGTATCGCGTCGTGCCCGTCGAAGGGCTGCTCGCGGCCGGGCCCAACGCCATCGGCGCCGTCGTGGCCGACGGCTGGTGGTCGGGCATGGTGGGCTTCGACCCCCGACGCCAGGGCGCGCACTACGGCGAGCGCCCCGAGTTCCTCGCGCAGCTCGTGCTCGACTTCGCCGACGGCTCGCGCACGGTGCTGACGACCGACGCCCACTGGCGCGAGCTGCGCGGCCCCATCCGGCACTCCGACATGATGATGGGCGAGTGGTACGACGCGCGGGGCGAGAGCCCCGGGTGGGACGGCCCGGGCTTCGACGACGCCGGGTGGAATCCCGTGGAGGTCGTGCCGCGCGACGACGTCTCGCTCGTGGGCGAGACCGACGCCCCTGTCGCGGTCGTCGGCGCCGTGCCGCCGCTGTCCACCCAGGAGCCGGAGCCGGGGCGCTTCGTGATCGACTTCGGCCAGAACCTCGTCGGCCGGCTGCGCCTCGCGCTGCGGGGCACGACGGAGGGCGGCCGCGTCGTGCTGCGGCACGCCGAGGCCCTGCACGCCGACGGCAGCCTCTACACCGAGAACCTGCGCGCGGCGGCGGCCACCGACGCGTACTTCATGGCGGGCCGCGCGGAGGAGGTGTACGAGCCGAGCTTCACGTTCCACGGCTTCCGGTACGCCGAGGTCACCGTGGTCGACGCGCCGGGACTGGAGTTCGACGTCGTCGCGCACGTCCTGCACAACGACTTCGCGTGGACGGGGTCGTTCTCGTGCAGCGACGAGCTCGTGAACCGCATCGACTCCAACATCCGCTGGGGCCTGAAGGGCAACTTCCTCGCCGTGCCGACCGACTGCCCGCAGCGTGACGAGCGCCTGGGGTGGCTCGCCGACGCGCAGGTGTTCACGCCGACCGCGCTGCTGCACGCCGACGTCGCTCCGTTCTACGAGCGCTGGATGCGCGACGTGCAGATCGCGCAGCGAGCCGACGGCGCCTACCCGAACTTCGTTCCCTCCATCCAGCCGAACCAGCGCGAGGCCGCGCCGGGCTGGGGCGACGGCGCCGTCATCATCCCGTGGGAGGTGTACCGCACCACGGGCCGCACGCGCGTGCTCGAGGAGAACCTGCCGGGCATGCTCGCCTGGGTCGACCGCATCGACCGGCTCAACCCCGACGGGCTGTGGCGGCACGGCGTCGGCAACAACTACGGCGACTGGCTGCAGGTCGACGCCGACACCCCGCGCGACGTCGTCTCGACGGCCTACTTCGCGCGCAGCAGCTGGATCGCCTGGCGCGCGGCGGAGGTGCTCGGTCACGGGCGCGCCGGTGAGCTGCGCGAGCGGTGGGAGCGCGTGCGCGACGCCTTCGCCGCGGCCTTCATCGACGCGCAGGGCCGCGTCGCCGGGCACACCCAGACGGGCCACCTGATGGCCCTCGCCTGGGACCTCGTGCCGGAGGACCTCGTTCCCGCGACCGTGCGGCACCTCGTCGATGACGTGGTCTCGCGGGGCGACCGGCTCACGACCGGCTTCCTGGGCGTCGCGCTCCTGTGCCCCACGCTGCACCGCTTCGGGCACGGCGACCTGGCCTACCGGCTCGTCACCCAGACGGCATACCCGTCGTGGGGCTACTCCGTCGAGCACGGCGCCACCACGATCTGGGAGCGCTGGGACGGCTGGACCGAGGAGAACGGCTTCCAGGCCGCCGGCATGAACTCGTTCAACCACTACTCGCTGGGGTCCGTGGGGGAGTGGCTCTACCACGGCATCGCGGGCATCGACCAGGAGCCGGACTCGGTGGGGTTCGCCCGCATCCTCGTGCGGCCCGTCGTCGACGCCGGCCCGCAGTGGGCCGAGGCCACCCTCGAGACCGTGCGCGGCACGATCGCCAGCGCGTGGCGCCGGGACGGCGACGCGGTCGCCCTCTCGCTCACGGTGCCCGCCCGGGCGACCGCGCGCGTCGTGCTGCCCTGCGCCCGCGAGGGAGCGGTCGTCGACGGGCGTCCCGTCGAGGACGGCGATCCGCGCGTGTCGGACACCTCCGGCGCGCTCGAGCTGACGCTCGGCCCGGGCGAGCACCGCATCACGGCCGACCTGCGCTCCGCGGCGCTCGTCGGCTGACACCACCACCTCTGCGCCGCGGCGCAGGCACGGTCGCGACGAAGCGACCCGACAGAAAGGGAAAGCGATGACAACCAGGCGGAAGATCACCGCGCTCGCGGGCGTCGCCGTGGCGGCACTGGCGTTCAGCGGGTGCGCGGGCGGCGACGGCGGGGGCGGCGACGGCCCCGTGGAGCTGCGCGTCGTGTCCATGACCAGCCAGCGCGCCGCGCTCGAGCGCATGTTCGAGCTGTACCGCGAGGTGAACCCCGACGTCACCTTCGCGCTCTCCACGGCGGAGGCCGACCAGTACAACACGGCCATCCGGGCCCAGATGGGCGGCAACAACGCACCCGACCTGATGATGGTCTTCCCCGGATCCGGCAACGCCACGAGCGTCGAGCCGCTCGCCGAGGCGGGGCTCCTGGTGGATCAGAGCGACCGCGACTGGGTGGGCGACGTGCCCGACTCGTTCGCGCCCCTCAACCAGCTCGACGGCAAGACCTACATCCGCTCGTACGGCTACGGCACGATCGGCACGGTCTACAACCGCGACGCGTTCGACGAGCTGGGCCTCGAGGTGCCGACGACGTGGTCGGAGCTGCTGTCGGTGTGCGAGGAGGCGAAGGCGGCGGGCAAGATCCCGATCGCGCTCGGCCTCGCCACGGGCTGGAACACCCAGCTGGTCAACTACGGCCTGGTGGCGAGCACGGTGTACGGGCCCGAGCCGGGGTTCACCGACGAGCAGCTGGCGGGCGACGCGAGCTTCGAGGACAGCGCCGGCTGGAACGAGGCGTTCGAGAAGTACATGCAGCTGCGCGACAACGGCTGCTTCATCGACGGTGCCGAGGGCACGACGTACGACCAGGCCAAGAACGCGGTCGCGTCGGGTGACGCCCTCATGATCACCCTCGTCCTCGACGGCGTCCCGTCGCTGCGTGAGCTGGACCCCGAGGTGAACTACGGCATGTTCCCGCTGCCCGGCACGGACAGCGCCGCCGACGTGTACGCCCCGATCGGTGTCGGCCCCGGGCTGGGCGTCAACGCCCGCTCCCGCCACCAGGAGGCCGCGCTCGACTTCGTCGACTTCGTCGCCCAGGAGGGGTCGCTGCGCGAGTGGGCCGACGCGCTCGGCATCGTGCCCGGCATCAAGGACGTGCCGGTCGAGCTGGCGGAGGGCTTCGAGCCGATGGCCGAGCTGCTGTCGTCCGACCACGTGGCGCCCTATCCCGACCAGCGCTGGCCCAGTCCCGAGGTGCAGTCCGCGCACTTCGCGGCCGTCCAGAACGTGTACACCGACCAGGCGACGATCGCCGACGCCCTGCGCAGCATGGACGCGGCCTTCGACGCGGCGCGCTGAGCCGATGACCGTCACCATCCCCACCCGCCCCGGGAGCGCGCAGAGCGCTCCCGGGCGCGGCCCGGTCGGCGCCAAGGTCGCGGGGCGAGGCCGGGGCCGTCCCGGCCTCCACGTGCCGTGGCTGCTCGTGCTTCCCGCGGGCCTGGTCTACGCCGTCGTCGAGCTGCTGCCGGCGCTCGCCACGTTCGGCTACTCGCTCACGGACTGGAACGGGCTCGATCCGGCTCCCGGCTTCGTCGGCGTCGACAACTTCGTCACCGCGTTCACCAATCCGCGCCTGCTCACGGCGCTCACCAACACGCTGCTGTTCACGCTCGTCGTGGTCGTCGTGCAGAACCTCGTGGGCCTCGCCCTCGCGCTCGCCGTGCATCGGGGATTGAAGACGGGCAGCGCCATGCGGATCGCGCTGTTCGCGCCCGTCGCGCTCAGCCCGCTCGTCGTCGCCTACGTATGGCAGTACATGTACGCGCCGCAGGGCGGCGCCGTCAACGAGGCGCTCGCCGCCATCGGGCTCGGCGAGCTCGGCCGGGCCTGGTTGGGCGACCCGTCCGTCGCGCTCATGGCGATCGCCGTCACGGTCATCTGGCAGCACGCCGGGTACTCCATGGTGATCTTCCTGGCGGGTCTCGAGGGCATCCCCGAGGAGCTGCACGAGGCCGCGACGATCGACCGCGCCGGGGCGTGGGCGCGGTTCCGCCACATCACGCTGCCGCTGCTCGCGCCGGCCTTCACGATCAACCTCGTCATCTCGGCGGTCTCGAGCCTCAAGCTCTTCGACCAGGTGATCGCGATGACGGGCGGCGGCCCCGGCTATGCCACCGAGACGGTCGCCACCGTCATCTACAAGCAGGCGTTCTCGGTGGGCGACTTCGCGTCCGCCTCGGCGCTCGGCGTGCTGCTCACCGCGCTCGTCGTCATCATCTCGATCGCCCAGCTGCGGATTCTCCGCCGGCGGGAGGAACAGGCGGGGGGAACCCGATGAACACGCGCTACCGCTGGAGCACCGGGGTGCGCGAGGCGCTGCTGGGCCTCGTGACGCTGCTCTTCCTCGCCCCCATCTACTTCCTCGTCGTCTCCTCGCTCAAGACGACGGCGCAGACGGTGTCGGATCCCTGGGGCCTGCCGCTGACCCCGACGTGGGCCAACTTCGAGCGGGCGTGGGAGGCCGGCGGCCAGCTGGGCGGCGCGTCGCTGTCGGGCGCCCTCGTGAACAGCCTCGTGGTGACCGTCGTGAGCCTCGTGCTCATCGTCGTCCTGGGGTCCACGGCGGGATACGCGATCGCCCGCAACACGAGTCGCTGGTCGAACCGCGTCTTCACGTTCTTCCTCGTCGGGATCACGCTGCCCATCCAGATCGTCGTCATCCCCCTCTATCAGTTCCTCACGAGCGTGGGGATCGACGGGATCGTCGGGCTGGTGCTGTTCTACGCGGCGGTGCTGCTGCCGTTCACCGTCTTCCTCTACGCGACCTTCATGCGGGCGCTGCCGCCCGACTACGAGGAGGCCGCGCTCACGGAGGGGGCGGGCACGATCACGATCTTCGTGCGCGTGGTGCTGCCCCTGATGGGGCCGGTGACGGGGACCGTGCTCGTGCTCAACGCCATCAACATCTGGAACGACTTCTTCACCCCGCTCGTGTTCCTCGGCGGCAGCAAGGCCGAGACGCTGCCCGTGGTGATCTACGGGTTCGTCGGGCAGTACGCGGCGGACTGGGGCCTGATCTTCGCGGGAATGCTCATCGCGATCCTGCCGGTGCTGGCGCTCTACCTGGTGCTGCAGCGGTACGTCATCCGCGGGTTCTCGGGGGCCTGAAGGGATGAACCGCGGCGAGGGGGGCGGCGGGAGCGCTTGACCGGACGCCGGGAAGTTCGTAGGGTGGTGACTAGTCGTCTATACAAGTGGCGACGATCGGTCAAGGGAGACGGAGACATGGTGACGAGCACGTCGCAGCTGAAGGAAGCACGCTACGAACTGGTCGAGGTGCCCGAGCCCATGGGGCCCGTGACCATCGTCGTCGACCGACGCAAGGTCGTGGACTACGCGTACGCGCAGGACGACTTCGGCTCGTGGTACTTCGGCGACTCGCCGTTCGGCGGCCCCGTCGGGCACCCGCTCGTGCTGGCCAACGACCTGCTGTTCCTCTTCTACGAGAACTACGACGGCAACACCGCTCAGGGCCTGCACACCCACGAGCACCTGCGGTTCCACGCGCCCGTTCGCGTCGGCGAGACCGTGCGCGTGGAGGGCGGCTACACCGACAAGTACGAGCGCCGCGGGCAGGGCTACGTCGTGCTGGAGGCCGTCGCGTACGGCGAGGACGGGCGGCCGCTCGTGACCCACGTCGGGCGCGAGATCATGCGCACGGTCGCCGGCGAGATCGTGGGCAAGGGGCGCTCCGCGGGGGAGGAGCGCGCGCGCACGGTGCTGGGCACGGTCGACGACGCCGCGCCCGTGCAGGCCGTCGCGGCCCCGGGTGCGCCCGCGCGCGCGGCCATCCCGACCCTGACGACGCGGTTCACCCAGGACCAGATGTCGGTGTTCTCGTGGGCGGGGCGCGGCTACCGCAACGTGCACACCGACCGCGAGAAGGCGGCCGCGTCGGGCCTCGACCGCACGATCGTCCAGGCGCAGCAGCAGACCGGCCTGATCGTGCAGAACCTCGTCGCGTTCTTCGGCGCCTCGTTCTTCACGAGCGGCGAGCTGGACCTGCGATTCGTGTCGCCCGCCTACGCCGGCGACGAGCTGACCACGACCGGCGCCGTCGTCGGCGAGGCGGACGGCCGCCTCGAGCTCGAGGTGTGGATCACCAAGCCCGACGGCACGCGCACGGCGGTCGGGTGGGCGTCCGCCCGCATCGACGAGAACCCCGATCGCCCGACGAGCCTCCTCTAACCCCCGATCCCGCCCGCCGGCCGCTCCCGCAGGGGGTGGCCGCGCGAGCGCTGCCCCCTGCCCGCCGCCCCATCCCCGACAAAGGAGTCACCCATGGCGCACCCCGTCGCAAGCCCGCCCACCAACCCGTCCGAGCGCACCCGGCTCGCCAAGCGAGCCGCCGTCGCGAGCCTCGTCGGCACCGCCGTCGAGTGGTACGACTACTTCATCTTCGGCACCGCCTCCGCCCTCGTGTTCGGGCAGCTGTTCTTCCCCAACCCCGACGACCCCGTGATCGGAACGCTGTCCGCGTTCGCCGTCTTCGGCGTGGGCTTCTTCGCCCGCCCGCTCGGCGGCATCGTCTTCGGGCACTTCGGCGACAAGTTCGGCCGCAAGGCGGCCCTCATCACGACCCTGATGATGATGGGCGTCTCGACGTTCCTCATCGGCCTGCTGCCCACGGCGGAGGTGCTGGGCATCTGGGCCGCCGTGCTGCTGGTGATCCTGCGCCTCGTGCAAGGCTTCGGCGCGGGCGGCGAGTGGGGCGGCGCCTCGCTCGTCGCGGTCGAGTACGCCCCCGAGGGCAAGCGCGGGGCCTACGGCAGCTTCCCGCAGATCGGCAACGCCATCGGCCTCGTGCTGTCGACCAGCATCTTCGCCATCGTCGCGGCCCTGCCCGACGACCAGCTGCTGACGTGGGGCTGGCGGGTGCCGTTCCTGCTGAGCGCCGTGCTCATCGCGGTCGGCCTGTTCATCCGCTTCAAGCTGACCGAGACGCCGACCTTCCAGGCGGCTCAGGACGAGCTCGAGCGCAAGGCGGCCGGCGAGGTCAAGGAGCGGATGCCGATCGCCGAGCTGTTCCGTCGCTTCAAGAAGCCGCTGCTGCTGGCGATGGGCATGCGGTTCGGCGAGGCCGTCTTCGGCTACATCATCCTCACGATCGGCCTGACCTTCGCGACCAACTACACCGAGGTGCCCCGCACCGACGTGCTGCTGGCCAGCACGATCGCGGCGGCGCTGGCGATCTACACGTACTACTTCTTCGGCAAGCTGAGCGACCGCATCGGCCGCCGCGCGGTGTTCATCCTCGGCTCGGTCGTGGGCGCCGTCGCCGCGTTCCCGTTCTTCTGGATCCTGGACGCCGACAACATCGTGCTCACCTACGTGATCTACGCGGTGGCCTACGCCGTCGGCGTGGGCGCGGTCTACGGCGTGGAGCCCGCGTTCTTCTCGGAGCTGTTCGGCACGAAGGTCCGCTACACGGGCATCTCCCTCGCGGCGCAGATCCCGAGCATCCTCATCGGCCTGTGGCCGCTGGCCTCCACGGCCCTGCTCGTGGCGACCGACGGCGACCCCTGGCCCATCGCCCTCATCACCGTCGTCGCGGTGCTGATCGGCCTGGTGTGCGCGGTGCTCGCCCCGGAGACGCACCGCGTCGACATGAACCGCGTCGGCGACGACAGCAAGGAGACGACCCGATGACCGGCACGACCGCGCGCCCCTGGCGCGACCTCACCGACCCGCGTCGCGCGCGCGACGTCGACGACCTGGAGGCCGGGCTCAAGGAGCCCGAGTTCGAGAACCTCGAGATCCCCGAGCCCCTCGGCACCGTGCAGGTCGTCGTGGACGATCACAAGATCAAGCGCTTCGCCTTCACGCAGGACGACTACTCGCCGTGGCACTTCGAGGCCAGCCCGTTCGACGGCGAGCGCATCGGCCACGCCGCGCTTCTCGGCAACGACCTCGTCCAGCTGTTCACGCTCGTGTACGCCGGCAGCAAGGTCGTCGGCTATCACACCGAGGAGCAGATGTGGTTCGACAGCCCCGCGCGGCTCGACGAGGTCGTCACCCTGAGCGGCACCTACACCGAGGCGTATGAGCGCCGCGGCGAGGGCTACGTCGTGATGGACGCGCAGGCCACCGGCGCGGACGGGCGCAGCATCGTCCGGCACCGCGGGGTGGAGATCCTCAAGACGAACCCGGGCGCGATCGGCGGGCGCGGCAGCGGCACGCCCGACAAGCGCGTCACCGGCGAGGTCGCGCCGGACGCCCGCGTGATCGAGACGATCGACGCGTCCGTGCGCGTGGGCGACGTGCTCGCGCCGCTGCACAAGACGATCACCGCCGAGCAGGCCGCCGTCTTCAGCCGCGTCGGCGAGTACGTCCGCAACATCCACAACGACATCGCGGTGGCGCGCTCGGGCGGCCTGCGCGTGCCGATCGTGCAGGGCCAGCAGCAGTTCGGCGTGCTCGCCCAGCTGCTTACCCTGCGCTTCGGCGCGCCCTTCCTCACCTCGGGATGGTTGCGCGTCAAGTTCCTCGTCCCCCTCGACGTGTTCGAGCCCTTCACCGTCACGGGCGTCGTCACCGAGCTCACCCCCACCGCGGACGGCGTGACCGTCGGGCTCGAGGTGTGGGTGCGCCGGCACGACGGCCGCCTCATGACGGTCGGCTGGGCATCCGCCACCGTCCCGTCCTCCTGACCCCCAGAGAAAGCGACATCCTTGCCATGACCGAGAACAAGACCGGCGGACAGCTCGTCGTCGACATGCTCCGCTCCCTCGGGATCGAGTACGTCTTCGGCGTCGTCGGAGGACAGACGCTCGCCATCACCGACGCCATCATCGACACCCCCGGCATCGAGTTCGTCCACACCCGCCACGAGAACGCGGCGGCCGTCATGATGGACGCCTACGGCCGCCTCACCGGCCGCCCCGCCGCGTGCATCTCGACGACGGGCCCCGGCGCGACGAACCTCATCACGGGGGTCGGCGGCGCCTACCGCGACTCGAGCCCGGGCTTCGTGCTCACCTGCAACAACAACGGCGAGAACATCCACAAGGACGACGCGCAGAACGCCGACCACGTCGAGCTCATCAAGCCGCTCGTGAAGTGGTCGCGACTGGTCGCGCACGCGTCCTCGCTCAAGCAGGCGATGGAGGAGGCGTACGTCAACGCCATGGCGGGCAATCCGGGACCGGTGCACCTCGACTTCGCGCGCGACATGATCGAGGGGCCCGTCGCGGACTACCCGGCCGTGCCCGAGGTGCACCCCAGCCGGTCGTGGGTGGGCGAGCGGCCCTCGCCGAACCCGGTCGCGCTGGCGCGCGTCGCCGAGCGCGTGCTCGCCGCCGAGCGGCCCGTCATCTGGCTCGGCAACGGCGGCAACCGCGCCCGTGCCGCCGACGACGTGCTGGCGCTCGCCGAGGCGCTCAACATCCCCGTCGTGACGACGTTCAACGGCATCGGGTCCGTCCCCACGACGCACCCGCTCGTCTTCGGCGCCGTGAGCCGGATGGGCACGCGCATCTCGTCGCGCGTGATCGGCGACGCCGACCTCGTGCTCGCGCTCGGCAACAGCCTCAACGCCGTCTCCACCACGCGCTGGAAGCGCGTGCTGCCGGAGGTCGTGCAGGTGGACGTCGACCCCGCCATGATCGGGCGGTACTACTCGGAGGTCACGGACGGCGTCGTCGCCGACCTGGGCGCCTTCTCGCGCGACCTGCTCACGGCCGTCGCCGGCGGAGCGGCCGACGCCCGGCGCTCCCGCGGCGAGTGGATCGAGAGCCTGCAGCGCGCGCGGACGGAGTGGTGGGCGTCGTCCGAGGTGCGCGACGAGTCGCCGGAGGGCACGCTCTCGCCCGCCGACATCGTGCGGGCGCTGCGCGAGGTCTCGCCCGATGACACGCTCCTGATCCCCGACGCGGGCAACCCCGGCGTCTGGTCGTTCCTGTGGGAGGTGACGCAGACCAACACCTACATCAAGCCGGTCGGCTTCGGGAACATGGGCTTCGCGCTGCCCTCGGCGATCGCGGCGGCGCTCATCGATCCGGAGCGGCCCGTGCTCGCCCTCATCGGCGACGGCTCGCTGGGCATGAGCCTGGGCGAGCTCGAGACGCTCGCCCGCGTGCGCGGCAACGTCTGCATCGTCGTGCTGAACGACTCGAGCTACGGCAACATCCGCCAGGAGCAGGAGCTGCACTTCGACGGGCGCACGATCGGCGTCGACTTCGACCCGATCGACTTCGGCATGGTGGCGCGCGGGATGGGCGTGGCGGGCGAGGTCGTCACGACGCTCGACGCCCTCACCGAGAAGGTCGGCGCGGCGCTGCGCGGCGGCCGGCCGGCGGTGTTCGACGTGCCGCTGGACCGTTCGGCCAACGCGTGGACGTACCCCGCGTTCGTCGTGCAGCAGGCCGGAGAGGAATGAGCATGACGGCGGACAAGACCGGCCCCCTGGGCGGGGTCAAGGTCCTCGATCTCTCGCGCTTCATCGCGGGGCCGCTGTGCGCGCAGATCCTGGGCGACTTCGGCGCGGAGGTGCTCAAGATCGAGCGCCCCGCGGGCGAGGACTCGCGCCACCACGGGCCGTACTGGCAGGACGAGAGCATCTACATGTTCCTGTACCACCGCAACAAGTACGCCGCGACGCTCGACACCCGCCACCCCGAGGCGCTCGGCATCCTGGAGCGTCTGGTGGCGTGGGCCGACGTGGTGGTGGAGAACTACCGCCCGGGCACGCTCGAGAAGATGGGCCTCGGCTACGAGCGGATGAAGGAGATCAAGCCCGACGTCATCCTGGTGTCGATCTCCGGGTTCGGGCAGACGGGCCCCGACGCGCACCGCGGCCTGTTCGACGCGATCTCGCAGGCCTCGTCGGGACTGATGAGCATGACCGGCGAGCCCGGCGGCAAGCCGACCCTGTCGGGCACCTACATCGCCGACTACACCACGGGATACCAGGGCGCGATCGGCGCGCTCGCCGCGCTCATGCACAAGGAGCGCACGGGCGAGGGGCAGCTCGTCGACGTCGCCTCGTTCGACACCATGTTCTCGGCCCTGGGGATCCGGCTCATCGCGCAGCTCATGCTCGGCCTCGAGATGCCGCGCAGCGGATCGCGCGACCTGCTCACGGCGCCGGTGAACGTCTACGACGCGCTCGACGGCCCCATCTACGTGCAGGCGGGCACCGCGTCGCTGTTCGCGCGCATCTGCGAGGTGATGGAACGTCCCGACCTCGCGGCGGACGAGCGCTTCGCGACGGTCGACGGCCGCATGGCCAACCAGGACTACCTGGAGGGCGAGATCGGGGCCTGGGTGGGCGCGCGCACGATCGCGGAGGTCTCGCGGCTGCTGCAGGACGCCGGCATCCCGTACGCGAAGGTCGCGTCGGTGGCCGAGGTCGCGCAGTCGCCGCAGATCGCCGCGCGCGAGATGGTGGTGGAGGTGGAGCACCCGGAGCTCGGTCTCATTCGGGTGCCGGGCAACCCCATTAAGATGGAGAAGACCCCGCCGACGGTGCGCAAGGCGCCGCCCCGGGTGGGCGAGGACAACGCTCACGTCTACGGCGCGGTGCTGGGGATGACCCCCGAGGAGATCGCGCGACTACGGGAGACGGGAGCGATCTGAGATGACGCGGGCGCCGATGTACCGGGTGATCTACGACGACATCGTCTCGCAGATCACCTCCGGCGCGCTGGCGCCGGCCGACCAGCTGCCGAGTGAGACCGATCTCGCCCGCCAGTACGGCGTGAGCCGCATGACGGTGCGCCAGGCCCTCGACCGGCTGGGTTCCGACCAGTTCGTGCGCCGCCGTCAGGGGCTGGGCACCTTCGTCACGGAGGAGCCGCGGCGCGCGCGGCGCCTCGGGCGACTGCGGTCGTTCGCGGAGGAGCTGGGCGAGTCGGCGCAGCAGGTGGCGAGCCGCATCGTGCGCTGCGAGACGACCACGGCGCCGGTGGACGTGGCCCGCGCGCTGGGCGGGGTGGAGGGCGACACCGTGACGAGGCTGACGCGCGTGCGCCTCGTCGACGGGGCGCCCGCGGCCCTGCAGGACGCGTGGATCCCGTACGCGGTCGCCCCGTCCCTCTCTCGGGAGCCGCTGTTGGAGGGGTCGCTCTACCGCACCCTCACGGAGCGGTACGGGGTGCGACTGCGACACGCCGACCACGCCATGGTCGCGCTCGCGCTCGACCCCGAGCGGGCCGGGCTGCTCGGCCTGGCGCCGGGCGGGGCCGTGCTCGAGGGGCGGCGCAGCACGTACGACGACGCGGGCGACGTGGTGGAGTACACGGTGAGCGTGACCCTGCCGGCCTTCCCGCTGCTGCTGCGGATCGACGCCGGATGAGCGGCCACGTCGCCGCGGTCGACGTGGGCACGTCGGCCGTGCGGGCGGCGATCGTGCGTGCCGACGGCCGCACGATCGCTCACGCGCGCGTCGAGCGCACGTCGAGCGTGGGCGGGGAGCTCTACGACCCCGACGCGCTCGTCGCCGAGGTGAACGCCGCGCTGCGCGCCGTCGCGGACGCGCCCGCCCCCGACGCCGTGGTGGTCTCGGCCCACATCGGCGCCGTGGTGGTCGATGCCGACGCCCGGCCCATCGTCCCCGGGGGTGGCTGGGCCGACCGCCGCGGGCTCGACGCGCTGCTCGCCGCGCCGGACGCGTTGCGCGCGCGGATCCGCGCGGCGTCGGGGCGGCCGCAGCTCACCGGCGGCGCGCTCGCGCTGCTGCTCTCGCTGACAGGCGACGAGCGGCGCCGCGCCCGCGCCGTGCTGTCGCCCAAGGACCACCTGGTCGCGGCGCTCACCGACGAGCTCGCGACCGACACGATCGACGCCGCCTACACGCTCGCGTCGGACGGGGCGACCGGCCGGTGGTGCGAGGACGTCATCGCCGAGCTGGGGCTCGACCCCGGCCTCTTCCCCCCGCAGCTCGCGCCGACCGCGACGGTCGGCGGACTCACCGCCGCGGCGGCGGCTGCCACGGGGCTGCCGGCCGGCACGCCCGTGCTGAGCGGCGGGCCGGACGGCTCGGTCGGCATCGCCCTGCTGCTGGGCACGTCGTCCGAGGCCGTCGCCGACGTCGCGGGCACCACCGACGTCGTGGGGCGGCTCCTGCCCGGTGACCGGGGCACGGCCGACGTCGGCGCGGGCGTCGTGCTCAACCCCTCCGCGCTGCCGGGGCGCGTCGTGGCGGGCGGCGCGACGGGCCTGACGGGCGGTGCCGTGGCGCACTGGCGGGGGCTCGTGGGCGCCGTGGCCGACGACGTGCTCGACGCCGTCCCGCCCGGCGCCGACGGGCTGCGCGTGCTGCCGGCCATGACCGGCGAGCGCTTCCCCCGCTGGCGTTCCGACGCGGCCGGGGGGCTGGCCGGGCAGCGGCCGTCGCACGGTCCCGCGCACCTGCTGCGCGCGGCCCAGGAAGCGGCGGCCTTCACCGTGCGCGAGGGGATCGACGTGCTCGATCCCGGCGGGGAGCTCCCCGTCGTGTTCGCGGGCGGATCCGCCCGCAGCGAAGCCGTCGCGCGGCTCAGGGCCGATGTCTGGGGGCGTCCCGTGCGCGTCGCGGGCGATCCCGACGTGACACTGCGGGGCGCGGCCGCCCTCGGGCTCGTCGGGGTGGGACTGCTGGCCGACCTGGACGAGGCGCGCCGGCGCCTGCTGGGCGAGGACCGCGTCGTGATGCCCGATCCCGCACGGACCCGGCGCTACCGCGACGTGTACGAGGAGTGGCGGGCTCTGCGCCGCTGAGCCGCGCGGGGCTTACGCGCGGGGCGCCAGGGTGAGGAGCGAGACCTCGGGGCGGCACGCGAAGCGCACCGGCGCATAGACGGAGTGCCCGAGCCCGGCGCTCACGTTGAGCGGCACGGTGCGCCCGTCGTGCGTCCACGTCGACAGGCCACGCGCCTGGCGCACCGGAAGGTCGCAGTTCGACACGAGCGCGCCGTAGAAGGGCACGCGCACCTGCCCCCCGTGCGTGTGCCCCGCGTACAGCATGTGGGCGCCCTGATCGGTGAGCGCGTCGAGCACCCGGCGGTACGGGGCGTGCGCGACGCCGAGCGTGAGCGGGGCGTCGGGCTGGGCCGACAGGGCGCGCGCCGCGGCCTCGGGGTCGTCGAGGTTGTGGTGGGCGTCGCCCACGCCGAACAGCCGCACGCGGCTGCCGCGCAGCGTGAGGGTGACGGCTCCGTTGTCGACGCTGTGCCACCCGAGCTCGTCGGTCATGAACGCGTCGAGGGCGGCGGTGTCGAGGCGGGCGGAGCGGGACGGGCGGTCCGAGGGTCCGCGGAAGTAGCGGAGGGGATTGCGCGGGCTGGGACCCCACATGTCGTTCGAGCCGTGGACGAAGACTCCGGGCACCCCGCGCAGGGGCGACAGGGCGCGGCGGAGACCGGCCAGCCCCTCGACGTGGCCGAGGCTGTCGCCCGTGCTGATGACGAGGTCGGGGCGCAGCGCGACGAGCCGTTCCATCCACCGCTGCTTGCGCCGCTGCCAGGGCGCCATGTGGGCGTCGGAGAGGTGCAGCACGCGCTGCGGGGTGGCGCCGGGCTCGAGCACGGGCACCACGTGGCGGCGCACCGTGTAGAGCTGGCGCTCGATCCCGATGCGGGCGTGCGCGGCCACTAGTACTCCAGCCGCACTTCGTGATCTTGTTCTGATAGTTTTTGATCTTGTGTGGGT